>CAZSTG010000001.1:0-241662 GCA_964609895.1 uncultured Gammaproteobacteria bacterium
TGGAAAGTCTGTTTGGGGGCAACCTCATCGCAGGTTCGAATCCTGTCTCCTCCGCTATCACGCATAAACACATTGTTACAATTGAGTTAGGTGTTTGTAGCGCTACAAAATGAGTTCTGCTTGAAATTAACGATTTCTCAAGAGATATATATGAATAAAAAGATAGTAATTGTTCTATCAATTATTCTTCTCCTTGTTGCTATATATGGACTATTTCAAATCAGCAAATCCAGAACGTTCCAGTTTTTTGGTGGACTGATATATAGAGGGAATACCAATCATAAGGTTATCGCACTGACGTTTGATGATGCACCAACAGAGTATGCTGATAAAGTTTTAGCAATCCTTAAAGAAAAGGATATTAAAGCTACTTTTTATGCAATCGGTCAAAATATTGAAAAATATCCTGATCAAGCAAAAGAGATAGTCAGTCTAGGTCATGAGCTTGGTAGCCATTCATATTCTCATGCTCGTCTGGTATTAAAAACACCATCATTTGTTAGTCGTGAAGTGGAAGAAACCAACGAGCTTATTCGTAGTGTAGGGTATACGGGTGAAATTACATTCCGACCACCAAACGGTAAAAAGTTATTCATATTACCATGGTATCTTTCAACTCATAACATAAAAACGATTATGTGGGATGTGGAGCCGGATACGTATGCTTCAGGACAATCGGATAAAATTATTCAATATACCCTAGAGAACACGAAACCCGGATCAATTATCCTCATGCATCCTTTTTGTGGTGCGGATTGTGATGCGGATAGAGAAGCACTTCCTGCGATCATTGATCAACTGCAAGCAGATGGATATAGGTTTGTTACTGTGAGTCAATTATTAGGTGACAGTGAATAGAGATTACTTACGGTACAATTCCATTGCTCTGGAGGAAGCGTAGTGGTTTTGAAATAGGTTTTAACTTTGTAAATAGATTCCAGAGTTATCGTTGGATTTTAAAAGAAATGAAATCTAAATATTTAGCGTCTAACCGCGTTCTCAAATTGGTTTTTATCTGCATTTTTTCCATTGGTGCTTATCTCCGTTTTTTTGGATTATATGAATCCATATGGTCAAGTTCGTATGACGAAACACGTGACACTATTGTTGCGTCACATTTTATAAAGTACGGCGAGTTTTTAACACGCGGACCGAATGTTTCAACTCCATATCTTCTCAACCCACCGACCTACTATTATTTTATTTCAAGCCTGTTCCTTATAGGTGGCTCTGTGTGGGGGGCAAAATTGTTGTGGGCAAGCATACTCGCTACAACTGTTTTGTTTGCGTATATCCTTGGAGCAACCGTTTGGGATAAAAAATTAGGACTCATAAGCGCATTGTTTGTTGCCATTCATCCCACATTTGTCATTCCTATGCAGCTTATGAGTCAGACCATGGTGTTGCCAATTTTAATGTTTATCGTTTTGATTTTTCTTTTTCAGAGAAGACAAACAATATCATCATTGTCTCTAGGTATCTGGTTTCTTCTGTTGGGGTTGCACGCACATTATAGTATTTTTATTGTTCTTCCTTTTTTGAGTGTGTGGTGGAGTATCACATATTTTTTATTTCTGAAAAATTATACAAGCGTGCAGATGTGGAAAAGTTTCATTCCGGCGGCGGTTGGAATTGTCGGACTAGTTCTGTGGATTTTGCTTAGTTATCAGTCACTTCCATTGGATCAGCTTGCCATACTGAAAATCGGCAATACCCAATCTGTAATGCACTATATATCCCAGATAAAAGTTGCAATAAGCGAATATATATACACATTGTTTTATTGGTATGTTCGGCCCGATGCAACAGAATTATCGGTATTTATTATTGGTTTTGTTTTGTGTGGAATTTGGTCGATATATGTAACGAGGCGCATCGTGCAGAAAAATATTCTTTTTCTTTCTCTATTAATAGGATTGAATATCCTGCCTTTTCTTCTCGCAGGAAAGTTTACCGGAACAATCTATACTGCGTATGTTTTAACACTATTGCCTATCGGTATTTTTACTGTTGCTTTTATAGTACGCGCCTTGATGCACACACGTTTTTATGTCGGTATATGCGTTTTAATGATACTTACTGGTTATTTTGGCCGAATGACGTTCTTAGATATAAACAATCGTTCAGATATTTCATATTATGAAAGCAGCAGACGCATCGCTGTTGCAATATATATGGATAATATCCGTTTAACGTATCCGAATTCGGACATATACCCATTTACTATTCGTTTCGTTGTGGTCAATGAAAAGACAGAACTAAACGAATGGTTGAGTGGAGGTATTTGGTTTCATTTGGAATCAATAACAAAGAAAAAACTGGTTGAATTAAAAGAAACAGATGCGGATTTTCAATCAATTGAACAACATCCTGAATATACATATATCGTATGTGACAGTCGTCCGGTAGCAGGTGCAGCAACGTTGGCGGATGTTTGTGACTCAACAAAAGAATTGCTGCAGGGAAAATATAACCAGGTTTTTTATCAGATATACCAGAATTATCCGTACAGCGTATGGCGCATGAAGGGTAGTGAAGAAGGTGTATAGACTCGTCTTCTCTTGAAACGAGAGTGAGATTTGCTACTAGTTATAGTAGGCATGTTTTTTAAGAGAACGTTATATATATTGATATCTCTCGTTTATTTTTCAGCCATTTGTGCTGTGGGGCTTCGCCATAGCAATTCAAAAAGTATGAAAAACGAAACAATTGGTATAAGCCAGAAAAATTTCTTAAGCTTAGTCTTAGCTATTTTTCAGCTTGTGCTTCACTGCTTCAATGACCATCGGTATAACAGAGATTAAGATAATTGCCATGACGACAATGGAAAAGTTATGTTTGATGGAAGGCATGTTTCCGAAGAAAAATCCCGCAAGAATAAAAAGCGTGACCCACGCAATGCCGCCAATAATGTTATAGGAAATAAACTTTCCGTAATGCATTTTTCCAACGCCTGCAACAAATGGCGCAAAAGTTCGGACGATGGGAACAAATCGGGCTAGAATAATTGTTTTTCCGCCATATTTTTCAAAAAACGCATTGGTTTTTTCGATATGCTCTTTTTTAATGGGGATTTTCGGATTCGCTATCATTTTTTCTCCAAAAAAATGTCCAATCCAGTAATTGGAGGTATCACCCAATATTGCGGCAAGAATCATAAGGGGAAGGATAAGCCACACATTAAATGAGCCGAGTGCAGCAAGTGCGCCGGTAGCAAATAACAATGAATCGCCTGGAAGAAAAGGAGTCAATACAAGACCGGTTTCGATGAAAATAATGCCGAAGATAATGGCATAGGTGATGATGCCATATGTGGAAACGAGTTGAACGAGATGTGTGTCGATATGCAGTATAAAATTAACGAGATTCATTAAGATATCCATAGAGTTTGATTATACAAAACATATGCCCCGTGTGTACAGAAGCCGTAATTGCTTTATAATTATACGATGAACATGTATGACATCTGCATTATCGGAGGAGGCGCTGCCGGAATGATGGCAGCATTTTCTGCCCGCAAGCACCATAAAGACGCAACGATTTGTATCATAGACCGGACATTTGAATTAGGGAGGAAACTGCTCGTTTCCGGAGCAGGAAGGGGAAATCTTACAAATATACATGTGTGTGCTGATAACGTCAGCCATTTTTATGGAAATCCTGAATTGATAAGGGAAGTATTTTCTCAGTTTTCAGGTAAACAAATCATCTCATTTTTTGAAGAACATGGGATTCTGCTCTATGAAGAACAAAAAACCGGCAAAGGGAAGTTGTTTCCCATAATTGATAATGCAAAAACGGTGCGGGATATATTAGTTGATGATATGCGCCACATTGGCGTAGATATACATGTTGAAACCGAAGTATCAATGATGTCGTATGAAAAAAATAGATGGAATATTCAAACAAATAAGGGAACTATAGTTGCCACTGACTGTGTCCTTGCCTGTGGTGGAACGACGTATCCGTCACTGGGGGCAAATGGTTCCGGATATGCGCTCGCAAAAAGTGTGGGTCATACAATTGTCGAACCGATACCGAGTGCAGTACCACTTGTGTCAAAGAATTTATTGTCACATTTCCTTCAGGGGGAGAAGGTGAATATGGAACTTCAGACAGATGATGGAGATACCGCTGTCGGTGATGTGTTGTTTACCCAATATGGTATCTCAGGCTCTGCAGTTTTCGATATTTCCCGGAATATCTCAATCAAGATACACAGAGAACAGCAATCAGATATTCCTGTGTACCTTTCATTTTTTTCGGGAAAAAGTAAAACAGAAATTTCGAAAATGATCGAACGCCGTTTTGCGGTATATACGGATAGGCTTGTATCTAGAAGTTTGTGGGGGTTGGTTACAACAAAAGTTGCAAATGCGATATGTGCGGCTGCGCATATCGAAAAGGATACAGTTGTTCAAGCATTAACTGATGAAGAAAAAAACAGATTGATGCAAACATTGACACATTATGAGGTGCGTATCTCAGGAACACGAGGATGGAACGAGGCTGAGTTTACTTTCGGAGGCGTATCAACTGAGGACATTGATGTTCACACGCTCGCGTCAAAAAAAGCTTCGCATCTCTATATGGCAGGAGAACTGCTGGATGTTGATGGTGATATCGGCGGCTATAACTTATCATGGGCATGGGCATCCGGTTGGGTTGCCGGCAAACTGCAGAAATAGCGTTATACTACATTTATGTTGACGTGTACATTCGAAAACGGCAATAAAGCATCACTTCGTCATGTCGTGGTGCATATGGTGGTGGAGAAGGATGGATGTCTTTTGTTGGAAAAACGGGATGGGCCGATTCTTGAAACAGGAAAATGGAGTCTGCCGGCAGGGTTTTTGGAACGTGATGAAACAGCCGCTGAGTGTGCGCTCAGGGAGCTAAAAGAAGAAACAGGGTGGGAAGGGGAAGTGATGCAGCTTTTTAAAATTAATACGAGTCCTAATAGGCCGAAGGAAGACAGACAGAATATAACCATCGAATTTATTGTGAAGCCAATAAGAAAAACAGGGGAAAAAGACTGGGAATCTTCCAAGGTGGAATGGGTTCCGATTGATAAACTTCTTCCTTTTGATGAGTTTGCATTTGACCACGGAGAAACGATCCAGCAGTATCTTGCATACAGGAACACCCCGTTCCCGCTGCCGATTCTTCTGTAAAAAGAGTTGTCATTTCTGCATTTTGTGGTATTCTCTTAACCAAGAGTAGTGTGTCAGCTGCAGTTGAGGAGTGTTACGTATGGGTGATGCAGACGAAGTCAAATCACGGTTAAATATCATCGATGTTATCGGCGAAAAGGTAACGCTGAAAAAATCAGGCAGAAACTTCAAGGGGTTGTGTCCGTTTCATAACGAAAAAACCCCCTCATTTATGGTGTCTCCCGACCGGCAGGTGTTCCATTGTTTTGGATGCGGAAAAGGCGGATCGGTCATTGATTTTGTCATGGAGTACGCGCACATGGAATTTCCCGAGGCATTGGAGGAGTTGGCTCGTCGCGCGGGAGTAACACTGCAGGAAAGAAAATCTGATTCTCCGGAGAAAAAATTGAAGGAATCCATATATGAACTTAATGAACTTGCAAGTTCCTATTATGCCTATCTCTTAACCAAACACCCGCTTGGTGAAAAAGCACTGCTTTATGTAAGAAACCGAGGTATAACCGATAAGTCGATCAAAACATTTGGGTTGGGATATAGCCCGAATAGTTGGGAGGCGTTGTACCGGTTTTTAAAAAAGAAACAGTATGATGACGCGCTCATAGAAAAAGCAGGGCTGGCGCTTCGTGGAAACAGAGGGTTATATGATCGGTTTCGCGGAAGATTAATGTTTACACTCAGGGATCACAGGGGAAAAGCCGTTGGATTTTCCGGCCGCGTGCTTGATCCGTCTGTCAAAGAAGCCAAATATATTAATACATCGGAAACACCCGTATACAGTAAAAGTAATGTGCTGTTTGGACTGGATGTCACGCAGGATGCAATTGTAAAAGCCAACGAGGCTGTGCTTATGGAAGGGGAAATCGATGTCATTTCCTCCTTTCAATCCGGCCTTTCCAACGTTGTTGCCATTAAAGGAGCAGCGCTTACGGAGGGACATGTGCATTTGTTGAAACGGTATACCGAGCGGCTTATTTTTGCACTCGACAGCGATGTGGCGGGAGATACGGCGGCACGGCGAGGTATTGATATTGCAGAACGCGAGGGTATGGACATGAAAGTTGCGGTAATACCTATGGGGAAGGATCCTGATGAGGCGGCAAGGGAAGACCCAGTTGGGCTAAAAAAGGCAATGAAGAACGCGGTGCCGATTTACGATTATTTCATCAATTCTTCCAAAAAAAGATTTGATATAACGACAGCCTTCGGAAAAAAGAAAGCAAGTGAGGAACTGTTGCCGGTGTTGTATAAAATAGAAAACAGCATTGTACAGGGGCATTATATTAAAAAAGTTGCCACAGAACTTGGTGTTTCGGAAGATACAATTATTGACGGCATGAAAAAAATAAAACCCTCACTTGACGCAGTACGGTTGTCTGACACTCCGGAGAGAAAAAAAGAAAGTTTTGCCGTTTCCGGTCCGGAACGGCTGGAATTGTATTGCCTCGGCCTGTTGCTGCAAGGAGATACAAAAACGCTCTCACCGGCATTTTTTTCCGCAGTGGCCACTGTGGATCTCAAACATATGGGGGTGCGGAGAATCATGGAACAAATGCAGGAATATATGAAAGAGGAAAAAAATTTTTTGGTCGTCGAATTTGCCAAAACACTGCCGAAAGAACTGTTGCCGGTGCTGGATGAGGCATATCTATGGGATCTTGCCGTGCATCCGGATGCAAGCACGTTGTTTCAAAAAGAATGGCTCAGAACGCTCAAAGAAGTGCAGAAGGCGATCATCAAACGGAAAATGCGGGAAGTAACCGACCGGATGAAAAATGCTGGTGCAGAAGAGGAAACAGATATTCAAGCGGAGCTGGCGCGGCTTACCACGGAGTTTACATTGCTGGAAAAGAATACATGATTCTGGTATAATCCTCATATTCAAGCGAAGTTCATTGTTCGCAGATGATATTCATTTGCCTGCAGGGACTCACGGTACATATATGGCTAAAGCAAAAAATGTTACGAGTGCAGATGACCTTCTGAAAGAAGGAAAAGAAAACGGCTTCATTTCTCAGGAAGATATCCTCTTTTTATACCCGAAACCTGAAGAGCACATCGTAGAAATAGATGCGCTGTATGATAAGCTGATCCGTGCGGGCGTTGATGTGTTCGAAACAACATCGGCTGATGTGGAAAAGGAAGCGGGAAAAAGCATTGAAGAGTTGGAAAAGGAAATTGAATCTCTTGCAACATCCAGTGTTGAACCAGTGTCTGATCCTGTGAGGATGTATCTCAAGGAAATCGGGCGGATTCCACTCCTTAAGTTTGAAGATGAAATTTATTTGGCAAAGCGGTACGAAAAAGGTGATAAAAAAGCAAAACGGAAACTGACGGAATCAAATCTTCGACTTGTTGTGTCCATTGCCAAGAAATATATCGGACGGGGTATGAGCCTCTTGGATCTGATTCAGGAAGGAAATCAGGGGCTTATCAGAGCTGTCGAAAAATATGACTGGAGAAAAGGATACAAATTTTCCACCTATGCCACGTGGTGGATCAGGCAGGCGATCACGCGGGCAATTGCAGATCAGGCACGCACGATCCGCATCCCTGTGCATATGGTGGAAACGATAAACCGGTTTGCACGGATTTCAAGGCGACTCATGCAGGATCTTGGCCGCGAGCCGTTTCCGGAGGAGATCGCCAAAGCTATGGAAGTCGATGTGACAAAAGTCCGAGAAATTATGAAAGTATCACAGGAACCGACAAGCCTTGAAACTCCTGTGGGTGATGAAGAAGACAGCCATTTGGGGGATTTTATTTCCGATCCGGGTCCGACGCCGTATGACCAGACATCAAAACAACTGTTGAAAGAACACATGGAGGAAGTGCTGACAACGCTTTCCGACCGCGAGAAAAAAGTGCTGATTCTTCGGTTCGGTTTGGAAGACGGAAAACCAAGAACACTGGAAGAAGTGGGTGCAATGTTTGGTGTCACTCGGGAACGTATCAGACAAATAGAAGCAAAAGCACTGCGAAAACTCCGGCATCCTTCTCGGAGCAAAAAACTCAAGGATTACCTCGAATAGTAGTGTCCCTTTTTACCTATGATTGACCATTATCAACCATTTCTATTTCCGTTTTTGAGTTTCCGTTCCAGCCTTCCCTCTGTGTTTACTAAACGGTACTATTATTGGTCATGGGAAGACGGATTGTGGGATTTGTTGGAAAAAAAGCACATTGAAAAGGGAAGCACGGTTCTTGTTCCTGATTTTTATTGTACTGACGTAGTTGAAAATATTCAGTCTCACGGATATGCCGTTCGGTACTATAAACTTGACAAACATTTTCAAGTCAAAAAGCAGGCGTTGCTTCGGAGCATACAGCGTCATCATCCGTCTGTTGTGATCGTCTTTCATGCAGCAGGCATTTCAAGTACTGTAGTGAGTAAACCATCTGTCATACAAGCCATAACAAAAAAAGCGCTGCTGATAGAGGATTGTGTACACCGCGTTTTGGATCCGCAAACCGTACAGCCGGTGAATGAACAGCATTTTATTATGGATAGCCTGCGTAAGGTCACACCACTCTATGGAAGCTTCCTGTATGGGACAAAAAAGGGAATGGCTTTTACACAAACAAAACGGGGTTTTTCCCCGTACGTCGTGTATACAACCTGTCTGCATCTGTTGTTTCGCATTGTGTTAATGGCATCACACATACTGAACAAATCGTCACTTGCTGCGTTTGCACACACAAAACTGTTGAAGAGACATGACGACATCATAGGAAATACCGCATCACATCGGGGTATATGGGTTATTGCATGGATGTCGCAATGGTTGAATCGGGAGGGCTTGCAAAAGAAAAAAAAGGAGCAGGTGCGTCTGTATGAATACATGCTGAAGTCTGTATTCAGAAAATCCTCGCCGTTCTATCGTATTAACATAAAGCGTGGGGATTACGGAAAACTGCATGCCTATCCAGTAGGATTGAAAGGGAAAACAGACGAAGCGTTACTTCTTTTTCTGAAGCAAAAAAATATCGTCGTGTTTCCCAAATTCGCCGACAGCAGATGGGCAGTAAAACACAATGTGTTGTTTTTTCCGTTAGGGTTTCATATACATAAAGAGATGATTAAACATAGTGTAAAAACATTGACAGCATGGAAAAACGGAGTCTTGCAGGAAGCGGTACAGACAGCTGCGCCGTCGCCTCATTTGCTGGTGCGCGCCGCACAGTTCATTTTATCTTTTTGACAACAGACTTATTTTCTTGTTTGTACTTTCTTCGGCTGGAGTTCACCTTTTGGTTTTTCGATTTTGTCGCCGATTTTGATTGCGTTCCAAAAACTGCCGGAGACCTCAATGTGATGCTCTCTGCCGTCCGACATGTTTACAGTGAGAATGTATGCGTCTTCCTTCCTGTCACTGTCAAAATCTTCCCGCACCCTGTGCTGTTTGTTCATCACCGTTCCTGTCCATCCTTGGTTTTTAGCTTTGACAATGAGTTTAATAATGAAGTAAATAACAACGATAAAGGGGAGTAGAAACAATAAAAAACCGACAGTAGCGCAGCCTTTCATAAGAGTACCTCCTTCTAGTAAGCGTATACTTATTCTCTGCCAAAATCAAAATAGCCGTGATATAATACCAAGTGTTCTTAACATTCCCCTGTAGCTCAATGGTAGAGCGGCTTCCTGTTAAGAAGAAGGTTCGAGGTTCGAATCCTCGCGGGGGAGCCATTATTTTTGGAGCATATTGACGCCACTTTATTTTGACCCCTATAGGACGATCGAACCTTTAGACAAAATCCCTGTTGTAACACGAATCACTTGTGTGTATCATATATGAATATGAGTTCATATAGTTGTTGCTCAGCTTCTTCAAAAGAATCTAAACAGGTTACCAACCTATCTTCGTTGTTACGGCTCGTTTCTGAAGAAAGCAGGCTAAAAATATTGTGTATCTTAAGACAAGGCGAACATTGCGTTTGTAAGATTATGGAACATGTAGATCTATCCCAAAGTCTCATTTCACATCATTTGAAAGATTTGAAGGATGCTGGAATCGTTACTGACAAGAAAAGAGGTCTGTATGTCTATTATTCATTAACGGAACAAGGAAAAAATATTACTAATGTGTTGTTTAAATTATAAGGAGCTATATATGAAGATTCAGGTATTAGGTTCTGGTTGCCAAACATGTAAAAAATTATTTGAACTAACCCAAGATGCTGTAAAACAGCTAAATATCAGCGAAAAGGTGGAATACATTACAGATGTTTCCAAAATCATTGAAATGGGCGTCATGCAGTCTCCAGTACTTGCGGTAGATGGAAAACCAGTGATGGTTGGATTTGTTCCTGACATGGAACAAATAAAGAAAGCAATTATGTCTGGAGCAGGTACAAAAGCAAAAGCTGCTACATGTAGTTGTGGGGGTGGTTGTTGCTGATTATGGATATATTTTCACCTATTCAATCGTTTGCGAATATCGTTACGTATCAGTGGCTTCAGTTAGCACCGCATTCTTATCTGGGGGATGCAGTTAACTTCTTTATCTACGATACGATTAAGATTGGTTTGCTTCTCGTTGTCATCAATTATGTGATGGCAATTACACGGTATTATTTCCCCATGGAAAAGGTTCGTGATATTCTTACCAAGCGTCGGTGGTTTGGTTTGGATTATCTTTTTGCAGCGTTACTCGGTGTCGTAACGCCATTTTGTTCCTGTTCATCTATTCCACTGTTCATTGGGTTTGTTGGAGCAGGTATACCGCTTGGAGTAACTTTTGCCTTTCTTATCAGTTCACCGCTTATCAACGAGTCATCACTGTATTTGTTTCCTGCTATGTTTGGTATGCGGGTAACAATCATCTACAATCTTGTGGGTATAGCAGTTGCTATTGCAGGGGGAGCACTTATTCAACGATTGGGAGTAGAGAAATATATAAAACCAGAATTGTTGAAGTTTAAATCCCGTCGGCAGGTGGAAGCGGAAAATGGAGGCATTTCGTTGTCGTTCAAAGCATTACTTACATATTTTTGGCGTGATGGGATGACTATAACCAAAAATATTTTTCCCTATGTCGTATTAGGCGTGAGCATTGGTGCCCTCATTCATGGATTTGTTCCTGCTTCACTGGTAGAAAAATATCTCTCAAGCAGGTCATGGTGGGCAGTGCCATTGGCCACATTACTAGGTGCACCGCTGTATGCCAATTCCGTTAGTGTTATCCCAGTGATGGAAGCGTTAGTTGGGAAAGGCGTGCCACTAGGGACAGCACTTGCCTTTATGACCGCTATCGTAACTGTTTCAATACCAGAATCCATGATTTTAAAAAAAGTGATGAAGTGGCAATTGTTAGTGTTATTTTTCGGTATTACTATTGCTGGCATCATCATCATGGGGTATGTATTGAACGCAGTTGTATAAAGAAAGGTAGAATTATGAAAAACAAATTAGTGATTGGTGTTGTTGGTATTTTATGTATTGTCGGTGGATACTTTTTCATTAAAGATTGGAATGCCACAACAGAGAAATTGCAAGGTTCAAGTGTTGTAGTTAACGAACAAGTCATGAAAGCCCCAGTAATACCAGCTGATAGTATCGAGGTGGTTCATTTCCACGGTACCCAACAGTGTTCTTCATGTATTGCTGTTGGGAAATATGCACTACAAACTATAACAAGTAAGTTCCCTGAAGAGTATGCTTCTGGAAAAATAAGCTTTAAAGAAATTAATATTGATTTGCCAGAAAATAATGACATTGTCACAAAATATCAGGCAGGGGGTTCATCTTTATTTGTAAATGCGATGAGGGGAACAACTGATGATATTGTTCAAGACACTACGGTATGGCAATTAGTGAACAACGAGGAAAGATATATAAATTATTTTGAGGGAAAGCTGAAAGATCTGTTGGGAAAATAAGTATGGAAGCCATTTACAGGGTAATCGATTCATATAATATTCCAGTGATAACGGCCTTTTTGCTGGGTATCTTGACCTCAATAAGTCCATGTCCTTTGGCAACGAACATTACAGCAATTGCCTATATCTCAAAGGACATAAAAACTACTAAAAAAACATTACTTAATGGATTGTTTTACACACTAGGTCGGGGAGTAAGCTACACTTTACTTGCTGCCTTGATGTACTTCGGTTTATCTTCATTCCAAATCTCCCGTATCTTTCAAGGGTGGGGTGATAAGGTGCTTGGACCAGTTTTGATTATATTGGGACTCGTGATGTTTGGAGTAATTAAATTCCCAGTTAAAAAAAGTAGTGAAAGCATTGAAAGATTGAAGGCGTGGATAGTAACAAAAGGATATATTGGCTCTCTGTTGTTGGGTATGCTATTTGCTTTGGCGTTTTGTCCTTATAGTGGAGTGTTGTTCTTCGGTGTTTTAATTCCGCTTATTTTAAAATCCAAAGAAGCATTATTATTACCTCCTATTTTTGCTTTGGGAACAGGATTACCCGTGATTGTATTTTCATTCCTCATAGCATTCAGTATGCAGAAAATAGGAAAAGCTTTTGAAATAGTAACAAAAATAGAAAAAGTTATGCGTCTGGTTGTTTCAACGACCTTTATCTTAGCAGGTTTATATTATTTGCGGTATTTATTTATCTAAGGAAAGGGACATACGAAAAAAATATATTGGATTCAATCTCTTGTTTTATTAGTAGGAACGATATTTGCGTGGTTTACTGTCTATTCAGACTTTTCTCGCTTTTATAATTTGTATGGAACGCTGACAAGGATAAGTGGTTGTTCAATTCCGAATCCAATAACTACGCCCTGCTTCTATGGAGCCTTTGCTTTCTTGGGAGCCTTTATTTGGTCAATCTACATACTAAGAATGCCTAAACAGAAAAAAGTTATTCATGAGAAAAAACTTTTAATTCTTCTTATTGGAAGCACTATTTTTGCTTGGAGTAATTTGGCATTAGAAATATATAATTTTTATGTTCAAAAGGCGAGTGTGAAGGTTTCTTGTTCGGGAGTTGCGGCAGATAACCTATACACAACAGCTTGTTTCATAGGCTCAATGATATTTCTTGTTTCCCTGATTGTCTCTTTGTTAATCAATAGTAAAAAAAACGGTGAAGCTAGATAGAGCAATAATAAGTTCGAACATCATCCATTGCTCGGAGCTTAGTTTAGTTAATATAACCAAGTTCTGGCCAAGAAAGTTTCTTATGGCAGAAATAAACACTTTTTTAAACTCCAACTTCCTACAAACCATAGTTGCGGGAGTCTTGGCATATTTTGCGTACCGTGTTGCGAGAGAACAGAAATTTCTTAGTAAAAGATTGGTTGATGTCCAAGATACAGTAGAACTTCATGCGGCTCAGCTGATTACCATAGATGAGAAGAAAAATACTCAAAAGTTTTATATAGCACTACAGAACATTGGTGCAAGGGTTATCTATCTTGATTCATATAATTTCAATGGAAAAAAATATACACTAGGAGGTCATGTACTGGCCTCAACTTATACCAATACACTAGCCAATTATTACCAAATTGAACTACCAACCAACGGGGAAAATCATGTTTCTCTTTCTGTAATCTACCATGATATGAAACAAGACAAATGGAAAAGCAATTTTGAGGCTGACATAAAAGAGGGTTGGGGTTGGGTAATTAAATTTTTAGGCAAGACATCGATTAGGTAATTGTGTGGCATTAAAGCTTGGGTGGGTAGTTGTAGTCCATCTTCATTCTTTCTATTTCTTTTTTGATTTGAGCGACAAGTCTAAAGTCAGAGAAAGTATTGATAATATGTGCTAATTGAGTGGTTATATTAGAGTTACGATTCTTGAGCATTGTTTCTATTAGAACTTCCTCCATCAAAACTTGTTTATTGCGAGTGGAAGAATTGATTGATTGAGAACTTGATCGGGTAATAAATGTGCTTCCATCAAAAAGTGAAAGGAGGCGCCAAATGCGGTAAGATGGAAAGATATACTACTTTTGGTATGAATGAGATTCAAAAAAAGACGTATTCGAGTATAGTTGCGATGGTAGTATATCTATGGATTTTGTTGTTTGTGCCCGCTTGGTCACTTAATTTCTGGCAAGCATGGGTCTTTTTGATAGTGTTTGTATGTCCAATTTTTGTTACTTCAGTATATTTTCTTCAAAAGAGTCCAATGTTTATGAAAACAAGGCTTCGTGTCGGTCCGTGGGCAGAAAAAGAAACAAGTCAAAAAATTATCCAGACATTTTCTGCAATTTTCTTTTTTTCCTTACTTGTCGTTTCTGGATTAGATCACCGATTTTATTGGTCGTCTGTGCCGCCGCTGCTTACAGTGTTCGGAGATATTATTATTCTGATCGGATTTTGGATTGTTTTTTTGACATTTCAAACAAACAGTTTCGCGTCTGCCATTATTGAGAGACAGCAGACACAACAAGTAGTGGCAACTGGTATCTATAGTAAAATTCGACACCCAATGTATCTAGGGGCGTCATGTATTGTCGGTGCAATGCCATGTGCCCTTGGATCTTGGTGGGCAGGGATTGGTGTGTTTGGTATGGGGATTTTTTTAGTATTGCGGGTTCTTCAAGAGGAAGCGTATTTGTCTCAAAACCTACCGGGGTATCGGATGTATTGCAAAAAAGTGCAGTATCGATTAATTCCATATGTTTGGTAAAACATAAGGTTGCATGAAAAGACCAAGTTTATTATCATAAGAACTATATGAAAAAAGAAGAAATGCCAGAAACATGCTGTCAGGAAAAAATGGTTTGTAAACCGCGTTGTCACAATGGTAGCGGCGGGCAGTGCGCTATTTACGGCCTTGGTGTCGTCGGTGCGCTGTTTTATTTTTTGCAGAACGCGCCGAATTTCGGAGCGGTGATGATCGGCATTGGAAAATCAGTCTTTTGGCCGGCCATACTCATGTTTAAGTTGTTGACATACTTGCAGATGTAAAGGGTATTTTTTTGGAACGTTTTCTCCAAATCGCAAGGAGTGGTCGTTGACCTTTTGGTTGCAAAAATGCTTGTTGTTCTTTATAGCTCATGTTCACGTCACCTCCTTTTGTATAATTGGTAATAAGTTCTTGGGTTATTGATGCTTACCAATAACCCGCTATTCGTAGATAAAACCTTTTGGTTTATGTCGGACATGACATATTACTTCACCTCCAATGTGCCCACCATGCCCATAGCGCGATGGGATCCTACTGAACAATAGTATTCAAATGTTCCGACTTTGTCGGCAACAAATTGAATTGTCTCTTTTTGTCCAGCAGACAGTTGTTTTGTTTTTATATTCAATTCGTCGATGACCAAATCATGGAATCCTTCCACATTTGTAAATGTTATTTGTACCGTATCACCCTGACGTACAGAAATGTTATTCGGCATGAAGGAAAAATTTCCTCCTTCAACGGTAAACGATTTGGTGTTGGTTGATTCCTGTAAGGAAGGGGACTGTGTCTCAATAATCGGTTGTGCTGTCCGTGTCGTTTTGGCCGGTACAGAGGGTTTTTTGGTAGAGAGATACCAAAAACCGCCGACAATAACGATGATCGCGATAATAATGCTTGTTGTTTTATTCATAGTCTATGTGTATATATATTTTTGACTCTGAATATAGAGTACTTATAATAGGGTGCATCATCTGTAAGAAATCTCACAAAGTATATATGACCATACAAAACGAACTGACGGCATTTTTTGGACAGTATCCAAAGGAACAAATAACAAAAGGAGAACTTATCCTTCATCCGGATGCGCACATTACTCATATTTTTTACCTCGTTGACGGATATGTGCGCATGTATAAGCTTCTTGCAAACGGTAAAGAATTAACCATTACGATATTTAAACCAGGGTCATTTTTTCCGCTGTTTTTAGCTATCGATGATGGAGTAAACACGTATTATTTTGAAGCCTTTACCAACTGTACCTTGAAGCGTGTTTCTGTCGATGTCATGCTTCACTTCATTCAACAGAATCAGAAGGTTCTTTTTGATTTTACCCGCAGGACGAATCGGGGAATGCAAGGGATATTGGAAAACCTTCAATATCAGTTGTTTGGTACCGTTACTCAGCGAATTGTCGCAACCCTTGTTATGTTAGCCCAGAGATTTGGAATTCGGAAAGACGCAGGTGTATACATTGAACTGCCACTGTCACATCAGGATATCGCGAATTTTTTGGGGGTTGCACGGGAAACCATAAGCATAGAGATGAGTGATCTGCAAAAGCAGGGATTGGTGACATCCGCATACAAACATATCAGCATACCCAATCTTCAGTCTCTGACGGATATCCGTGACGGAGTCGAATAAAGTGCAACAGGAAATAACCGTCGATATGCTATACTTTCTTCCATATGGAACGATTTAAGATGATCGCGTCAGGATACGGATTTTTTATTAAAAAAAATAAAATCCTGCTCTCTGAGAGAAAAAACACCGGATATATGGATGGGTGGTTCAGTCTTCCTGCGGGGCATATAGAAGACGGAGAGTCCTTAATACACGGAACCACACGCGAACTTGCGGAGGAAGTGGGTGTGGTTGTGCGTGAGGAGCAACTGCAACTGGTTCATGTTATGCACAGAAAAAGTGATGATATCCGTATGGATTTCTTTTTTCTGGTCAGCGGATGGAAGAATGAACCTGCCAATATGGAGCCCGACAAATGCAGCCGTCTAGAATGGGTTTTCATTGATGAATTGCCAAAAAACACCATTCCCTATATTCGATCAGCAATTAATCATTACACACAGTCCGTTTTGTATTCTGAATTTGGGTGGTGAGGATTATGGATATTTTTCAGCAAACTCCTTAAACCAATCAATCGGTTTCTGCGCATCCTTATCATAGCCGTTGTAATTGACAAGAATTTCCTCCCCAATTTGTATTGGTTGTATCGCACGGTAGATCATGGTTTTCTTTTTGAAATCCTGTTCCCATTCTGTGTTCGGTGTGAATGAATGGTTATAAATGGAACCATACCCTAAAACCATGACACCGCAACGGGTGCTTGTCCACGGATAGATGTAGTAGGCAAGAATCGTTTTTTCCAGATGTGCACGTTCCTTTGATGAGAGATATATAACAGGACACGTTTCAACGATCTCTCCTGTTGTAAATGCTTTGGCTGCAAAGACGCCGCGACCTTTATGATCAGAGTCTTTGACAATGACTGAAGGACTGGAAAGTATTGGTGTTGGATTAGAGCCACTGGACATACGTGCATCCTGTCGCCTGCTTTTTTTCTCTATCCCATCCGCTGGTGGAGCATTTTTTCATTTTTTTGCCTGATGCAGTTGTATAGAGAACAAGTTTGGCGCCGCAATCCGGACATTCCTCTTCAAGGCTTTCCGTTGTTCCATTGATCCACTCAACGTAATCACATCCCGTTGCCTGTTTTTTTGTTGCGTCCCATCCGCCCGTGGAGCATTTTTTCATTTTTTTGCCGAATCTGGTCATGGTAAGAACAAGTGGTGCGCCGCATTTTGGGCATGTTTCTTCAAGCGTTTGGGGTTCAAAGGGAAGCCACAATACATAGTCGCATCCATCAATTTTTTTTGTTTCTGCGTTCCACATGCCTGCACTGCAGCGTTTGAGTTTTTTGCCGCTGCTGGTGACAACAACTTCACCGAGTTTGCTTCCGCATTTAGGACATATGTCTTCCGTTTCCGAGGTTTTTGGTTGTGTATTCATATTGTCATACTATAACATGGATATTTGAAAAAATGTATGGAGGAAAATGTGCACCATACGGTTATGTCGACAGGTCTATCACCCGTGTGATAGGATAAAAAAATATCCGCATAATCAATCCGTATGATTTCTGAGCTTATATTTGACGTGGAAACAAAAAAACTGTTCAGCGACATCACAACCGATGATCCGGCTGATCTTGGCGTGTCCATTGTTTCGGTATATCACAGAACGCTGGATGATATGTTTCATGAAGTGAATGGAAAGATGCAAAGCTTTTGGGAGCGTGATTTTGATGCCATGTGGCCGTTGTTTGCGTCTGCGGACAGAATCATCGGGTTTAATTCGCTGAAGTTTGATGTGCCGGCACTACAACCGTATGCAAAGCTGGATTTTTTTTCCCTGAAGCATTTCGACATTATGGAGATGGTCAGACAGAAGACGGGAAGACGGATTGGACTCAGCGCACTTGCAAAAGAAACCCTCGGGAGCGACAAAACAGATGTGGGAACAAATGCTGTGATCTACTGGGCAAAGGGAGATCCTGCAAGTTTGCAAAAGCTGCAGACTTACTGCGAAGCAGATGTTGCACTGACGAGGGACTTGTATGATTTCGGGAGAAAAAATAATCAGCTCAGGTATATGGATAAATGGAACAACCAGACTACCATCGATGTTGATTTTTCGTATCCCAAGAAAAAAGAAAATCCGCAGATTGGATTATTTTAACTTTCCGATACAACGTTTAATCTCGGTCATGCGGGCGATGGTTGCATCATATCCTTTTTTGATGACTTCGTTTCCCTTAATAACCTGAAGCAGATTCAGCGGCGATGTCTGCACGACGTCGGGGATAATGGTAATATCAGCAGTTCTGCAAAGTTCCTTGGCGAGGTTGTACCGAAAACAATTGACCGTTGCTAATCCGGCATCCCTGACGTTCGGTTTTTTTGTTTCCGTCGCCTGCTGTCGGTTGGCAGGTGGATATGCGTCAAGGTTGACTGCAATAACGATATCAGCGCCCAGCTGTTTGGTACTGGATACAGGCACAGGAGCAGAACAGCCTCCATCGATCATATAGGTATCGTTGAGGAATACTGGTTCAAAGACGACGGGAATAGCAAAGCTTGCATGAATTGCCGTTGCCAAATTGCCTGTTGTCAAAGAAACAGGATTCCCTGTTGCAAGGTCTGTGGCTACAGCAGCAAATGGAAGGGGAAGTGATTCAATGAGTATATGATGCAGAAAACTTTGAATAAACTCCGTTACATTGTTGCCATGAAGGATACCTGACGGCAATCCAACATCGGAAAATACCCACAACACGTCTTTTTTTGTGAGGGTGGTGGCAATTTTTTCCACTTCATGAATGTTTCCTAGAGATGCATATAGACCACCGATTAACGCACCGGCACTCGAACCAGCTATAACATCAACGGGTATATGGTGTTCAAGCAATGCCTTGATAACTCCGATATGGGCAAGTCCTCTGGGTCCGCCGCTGCCAAGAGCCAATCCGATTTTTTTATTCGCCATACATCTAGTATAGCAAGAATGCGGATGGGTTTAACGTAAAACAAGAAAATAGAAGAGTCCAGCAAGAAGTATCCTATATACGGCAAATGGCAGAAAGGAATGGCTTTTTACAAACCGGAGGAATACTTTTATTGCCACTAATGCTGTTACAAATGATGTGACTAGGCCGATGCTTAAGAGAGTGAACATTTCCGAAGTGATATGCATGGGTGTTTTAAGCAGATCGTATCCAGTGGCTGCCACCATTGTGGGAATGGCAAGAAGAAATGAAAACTCAACAGCTGTTTCTTTGGAAAGACCTGCAAGGAGTCCTGTAAAAATGGAAGCGGCAGATCGGGAAACTCCCGGAATCATGGAAAGTGTTTGTCCGAGACCAATCCATGCTGCCTGTTTCGGCGTAATGGTTTCCAGAGTTGCCGTGCTGATTTTTCTTTTTCCTGCGGCGCGTTCAATGATAAGGAACGCGATTCCTCCGACCGCAAGGGAACAAACTACAACAAGCGCATTTCCCAACAATATATGTTTCACAATTTTGTAGACCATGAATCCGACGATGACGGTCGGAACAAATGCATATAGAAGGGGTTTTACTAGGAAACGTTTTTTCAGGAGCGTTTTCGCGTAGAGTAGTCCAACAGCGGCAATTGCACCCAGCTGAATAATGATTTCAAAGGATGTAAGAAAATCCGTTTGCGGAACGGCAAGCAGTATTCCTGTGAGGATCATGTGTCCTGTGGATGAAACAGGAAGAAATTCTGTAATACCTTCTACAATGCCGAGAATAAAAGCGTGAAGCAGGTTCATAGAAAAGGATTATTCCGTGATGCTGATGACTCCGTTTGGACACGAGGCTGCAGCTTCCTTACACAGGTTTTTATCTTTTTCCGTGTATGTCTCCGGCTGCTTTTTTACCGTGACAATTCCGGTGTCGATTGAAAAGAGTTCCGGAGCGATGGATGCACACAGACCGCAGGATAAACATTTGTCTTGTTGTAGTGTTACTTGCATAGATGCTCCTTATATTTTAATTCGGTACAGTTTTACGTTTGTTGATCCGTTTGTAAGATAGGTGGTGATCGTGAGCGTGGCGTTTTTAATATTGTAATGCGGTGTGCACACCCCTTTGCTGCATGTGCCGAAATACAAATCACGTGAATCTGAAACAAGCCCTGCTGTCTGCACCGTTCCCATAGCGCCCTGTGAAATGCCGTTTGCCGTATAGTTGAGGGCATATTGTATTTTTTTCACTGAGCCGAGATTTTGAAACGTTACAATAACACTGTTGGTCGAACGTGACAGCTTAGCGGTCGAATAAGAAAATGATTTCACTCCGGTAACAGTTTTTCTGACCCGTACTTTTGCCGCGTACACCGGTACAGCCGAGAAAAAAAACAAACCGATACAGACACAGACAGCAAGCAAAGATTTCATAGAATGAGCTTATTATATACCATGGAGAACAAAATTTGGTAGAATGGTGATATATGAAAAAGCCGATTGTTATAGGAAGTATTGTTTTAGCGAGCTGTGTTTTGGTTGCCGCTTTTGTTGTGTTTCGGACAAGATCTGCACGCACGACGTCAAATAGCGTTCCGACAGTAACGGCCGCGCCGAAGGATATGCTGACATGGGAAGATCCTGCGGGTTTTTCATTTACCTACCCGAGCGACGTATTTGTCAACAAACATGATGAGGATACAGAAAATTACGCACACATAGAATTTACCAGTGCCACTCATGCCGGAAATATTATTATATGGGCTAAAGATACGACTTATCGGACAGTTTCGGAATGGATCAGCGGGGATAAATCGCTTCACACATCTCCTTCCGTTGATACAACGCTTGGCGGCAAACCGGCCAAAAAAATCGTGTTGTCTGATCCAACAAAAAAAATAATTATAGGTGCCATTGACGAAGATGTATTAGTAACAATAGAAGCCGATATCCAGACAGAGCAGTCATATTGGCAGGACATCTCTTTGGGAATAGCACAGTCATTTGCGTTTTTTTCTCCTGAAGAAAACGGAGATGCCGCGCAACAGTCTGCCGCAGAAGAAAACTTTATGGTGGATGAAGAGGAAGTGTTGGAATAGGCGCTGTGTTATACTGAAGGTGAAAGAGGGGAGTAATTATGGCTATTAATCTTTTTGTCGGAAATCTTCCGTTTTCCGTTGACGACACACAGTTGAAAGACATGTTTTTGCAGGCAGGATCTGTTGTGTCTGCAAGTGTGGTGAAGGATAAATACTCGGGAAAATCACGCGGGTTCGGTTTTGTGGAAATGGATACGGAGCAATCTGCAGCAAAGGCCACAGAGTTGCTAAATGGAACATCTGTTGAAGGAAGGCCGCTGGTGGTGAACAGAGCACGTACACCCAAACAATCCTGATATGATTACGGCGTGCTTGTCGGGGTGGGCGTTGGAATAGCTTGGCATTTTCCTCCCGCAGGTTCCGATCCATGGATAAAATATTCCGCCCGTCCGAAATAACAAGGAAGAGAAATAATGTTTGCACTTCTTGGGGCAATTTCATCCGGTACATCTTTCAAGATTTCCGTCATGATGTCATGCCAAATCGGCGCAGCACCCGTGATACCAGAGGAAAGATACGGGTTCATTGGGGAGTTATCATTATTACCGACCCACACAGTCGCAACGAACGATGGGGTATATCCGATTGTCCAATTGTCCCGTTTATCATTGCTTGTTCCCGTTTTTACGGAAACAGATTTTCCCTGAACAACAAGAGCTGAGTTTGGGCCGAATGCATTTGTCCGTGCTGCATTATCGCTTAATATGTTGCTCATGATCCATGCAACGTCTTCCTTTACGGCGAGTGTGCCGCTTTCGGCGGTATTGCGTTCATAGACTTTTCCGGTGTAGTCGGTGACTTCCAGAATCGGCAGAAGATTTTGGCGTACACCTTTATTTGCTAGTGTTCCGAACACTTTTGCCATATCAAGCATGGTTACGTCGCCGCCGCCAAGGGTAATGGATAATCCGTAATTCGATGCATCGTTCCATGAAGTAATGCCCATCTGTTTTCCTTTGGAGACGACTGCGTTTACACCGAGACGGGCGGCAAGTTTTACCGCTGGAATATTATAGGAATTGGCAAGTGCATATCGGAGCGGTGTTGCCCCATGAAACTTTCCGTCATAATTAACCGGAGTATAGGCGGGATTATTGGGAATGGTGTAGGAAACAGGGGAATCGTCCAAAACCGAGGCCGCGGTAAATCCGTTTTCCAGTGCCAATGCGTATGTGACCACCTTAATGGAAGAACCGGGCTGCCTGAGTGCTGTTGTGACATTCACATTGCCGTCATGCTCGTTGTCAAAATAGTTTTTGCTTCCAACCATGGCAAGTATTTCTCCGGTTTTCGGATTGGTTACCAGCGCCGCGCCGTTGCCGACGTTTAGGTTTGTCAGTCCATCTATGTGGGTGGTGACAATATTCTGGATTTTTTCCTGCATGGTGACGTCCAGTGAAGTAACCACACGTAATCCCCCCTGTTCCACTTTTCTTGCACCATAACGTTTTTCCAATATATCTTTTATATACATGACGAAATGCGGAGCTCGGATGGAGATGTTGGGTGTCGCAAAACGGATTTTTTCCGAATATGCGGTTTCCGCTTCTTCTTTAGTGATGTATCCGTCTTCCACCATGCGCCGCAGGACTTCCGCCTGCCGGTCAAATGCTTTTTTGGGAGAACTGCCGAACGGTGAATAATCAGTGGGTGCTGCAGGAAGCCCTGCAAGTAACGCCGTTTCGGCAAGTGTTAACTCGGACAGTTCTTTATTGAAGTATGTTTTACTGGCTGATTCCACTCCCCACGATGTGCCTCCGTATGGTACCTGATTAAGATACATTTCGAGTATTTCGTCTTTTGAATACATGCGTTCCGCCCAAAAAGCGAGAATGATTTCCTTGATTTTTCTGGTAATCGTGATTTCAGGGGTCAGAAGTGCGGATTTAATCAGTTGTTGCGTAATGGTGGAGCCGCCCTGAATTTGACGATGGAACAGAATTTCGCTTGCAGCCCGCGTAATGCCTTTTATGGAGAAACCGTTATGTTTGTAAAAATCCCTGTCTTCTATGGCAAGGGTTGCCTGCTTTAAATGCTTCGGCATCACACTTAGGGGAATTGGTGTTCTGTTCTGATCGGTATATATCTCATACAAGAGTGCGCCGTTGCGGTCAAGAATCTGTGTGGATACGGCTAAGTCCCTGCGGGAAAGCATGGAGGGGTTTGGAAGAGTACGCACCCATGCATTGATGCTGTATGGAAAAAAGATGCAGAGGATAGCTGCAAGAATGCCATAAAAAAATGATTGCGGGTGGAATTTCTTTTTTCCGTCCGCATTTCTTTTTTTGATACGGATGATATATCCTGCACAGTTTTCGCATATACGGGAAAATGATTGACGCAAAGAACAAATGATTTGTAAAAGAGAAGTTTTCTTGGGGGCGTGCATACGTGCCATATTTTGCAATAACCAATAGTTGATTTATATCTCGCCCGCATAAAAAAAACAAGGAGGGAAACAACGGATTACCGGATGAATGTCGATGAATTTTCAGGATGTTGACAGTCGAGACAATAGGTGGATATCGGATCTTTTACAATTTGTTTTTCCGTTACCTCCGTATTTTCGGTGACACCTGATGCTGCCAAATCACCTGTGGATTTATCTATAATTGCCGCCTGTTTTAAGTTTTCTTTTTCCGTCGGAACAGTTCCCTTGATGAAATATTCAAATCGTGTTGCACATCCTTTATCTCCACCATCAGGATTTGGTGGAAGGAGTCCTGAGATAGTACAGATCTGTGCGCCGACGACATTTTCCGGCTGTTTCGGCCAGATGTCTGGTTTTCCTGCGAGCGTCTTTGTCATGAGTTTATTCCAGATGGGCGCTGCTCCCGTAACGCCTGAGACAAGATACCGGTTCATTGGCGAATTGTCATTATTGCCAACCCATGTAGCTACAAGGACGCTCGGCGTATATCCAATCGTCCAATTGTCCCGAAGATCATCTGTTGTTCCGGTTTTTACGGACACCGCGTGGTTTGGAATAACCAGAGATGAACTTGCCCCGAACGCGTCCTGTCGTGCATTGTTGTCAAGAAGAATATGGGAAACAATAAATGTTGTTTCGTTTGATAATACCCGATCGCCTTTTAACAGCAGCTGCGACGGAATATCTTTGTCCATGTTCGGATCAGAGAATTCGCTCAGTGTTTTTCCGTCCCTGTCAACAACTTTTCTGATTGCAACTAAATCTTTTCGGACACCTCCGTTTGCAAGCACTCCGAATGCTTCCGCCATGTCAACCATGCGAACCTCGCCACCACCAAGTGTGAGGGAAAGACCGTAGTTATCAGGGTTTTGGATTGTCGTCAGGCCGAAAGCACTTGCAGACGCAACCATATCGGAAACAGTATTGATGTACAGCATTTTTACCGCGGGAATATTCAGGGAGTTGCCAAGCGCGAAGCGCAGCTGGACAGGACCGCGGAATTTTCCGTCATAATTTTTCGGACAATATGAAGGTTGTCCGACGACGCCAAAACAGGTCGGCACATCCAAAAATGTGGTTGCAGCGGTGACGAGTTTTCTGTCTATGCCGATAGCATAATTAATGGGCTTGATTGAAGACCCCGGCTGTCTGAGTGCTGTTGTGACATTAAACCCTCCGGAGGGAGTCGCAAAATAATCGACACTACCGACCATTGACAGTATTTCTCCTGTTGCAGGATTGGTAATAAGTGCCGCTCCGTTTGTGACATTGGTGTTTTTCAACTTTGCCACTTCCGCGCTGACTGTCGCCTGTGCGTATTCCTGCAGATCCGCATCAAGCGTCGTGATCACTTTGAGTCCTCCGCGTTCCACTGTATGTTCGCCGAACTGACTGACAAGTTGTTCCTTGACGTACATGACAAAATGCGGCGCTTTGATGTTTGTCGGTTTTGTAAATACCAACGGTGTGTTTTTTGCCTCTTCTTCCTGTTCCTTGGTAATATATCCGTCTTCCTCCATACGTCTGAGCACTGCTTTCTGTCGGGCAACCGCAAGCTCCGGATTGTTACCGAAAGGGGAATAGAGTGTAGGCGCCTGCGGAAGTCCTGCAAGCAGCGCCGCTTCGGCAAGATTGAGATCTTTTACGGACTTGCCGAAATATTTTTCTGCAGCCGTTCCGATTCCCCATGCTGTTCCTCCGTATGGAACCTGATTTAGATACATTTCCAGAATTTTATCCTTTGAATACAGCGCCTCTACCCAGTATGCAAGAATCATTTCCTTCAGTTTGCGGATAACGGTTTGCTGTGGGGTGAGGAGTGCCGATTTGACCAGTTGTTGCGTAATGGTGGAGCCACCCTGCAGTTGTTTTCCGAGCACGGTTGCCGAGGCGGCGCGAAGAATTCCACCGATGGGATTAATACCGCCGTGATGATAAAAATCCTTGTCCTCAATGGAAATCGTTGCCTGTTGGACATGTTTTGGAATTTCCGACAAGGGGACAAGTGACCTATTCTGGTCGGTAAAAATGTCAAACAGAAGCACGCCATTTCTGTCATATATCTTGGTTGCCAGCGGTATGTCATACACACCGAGTTTAGTCGGTGATGGAAGATCTTTGAGGAGAGTGAAATAGACACAAAGGACAAGAAAAAGAGGAATAAACCAAAAACTATATGCACGGTGTTTCCACAGTGTCGTGCGCAGTTTTTCAAAATTTTCCTTTGCTTTTGTATTCATGCCCATCCATTATAATGGAAGAAGCAAAGAAAACATATGGAAAGTACCCAGATGATTACCATAACAAAGATTCTTCCGGACGTTGATGAGCATCCGACCAATACAGCAGCCGACTTTCAGTCGGAATTTGCCTGTCTTATGCATGGAGCATCTCTGTCTTATGGATATGTTGCCTCAGCACTCGCCACTGACACTGCTGTCTGGGGTTATAAAGAAATCAGGAAAAGACAATGTTATTGGATAGAAAAAAAGGCGCTGCTGACAAGAATAATCAGAACGACAAATATTTCCCTGTGGCAGAAACGCAGAGAAAAAATATACAGCAGGGGACTGGTGGTGGACGGAATCTGCTGTATTGTGGGACAAAAAACTGTCTGGATCGGATGTTTTGGCGATGCGAGTGTTGTGCAAATACGCGCCAATAAGGAACAGCGGTTGATGGGGGTGGTTTCAGGCATGGAATATGATGCGACAAAAAAACTGGGGAGCGACAGGTATGCGCTGACATTTTCCTCCGCGGCATTCCCGTTTACGGAGGGCGATACAGTAGTGTGTACCGTCGGTTCGCTCGCATCATGTACAAGGGAGGAAATAGTGTCATGGGCGGATCCGTCAAAAGAACAGCGGCTGTCTGCAACAACAGGCAGTGTATTGTTGTTGCAGAACAGATGGTATAGTAAAGAGAAGCGCATATGATATATACACCTGTCCTGCGTTCCATTGCGGATATTCCTTCCAAGTCGCGCGTTATCGTGCGTATGGATATGGATGAACCGATGAAGGATGGGGTGGTGACAGATGAAGACCGGCTGAAAAAAACCATTCCGACGATACAGGGACTTCTGGAAAAACAATGCACACTACTCTTACTTGGTCATGTCGGGAGACCAAAAGGGAAAGACCCGTCTTTTTCATTGCGTCCTGTCTA
The DNA here is from genome assembly GCA_964609895.1 of uncultured Gammaproteobacteria bacterium. Classification (GTDB taxonomy): domain Bacteria; phylum Patescibacteriota; class Microgenomatia; order UBA10105; family UBA927; genus CAIJMI01. The sequence goes on from CAZSTG010000001.1 coordinate 27,045, forward strand.
TCGTGCGTTGTTGCCGTTGATCCGCAGTGCAACACCGAGTACATGTTCGGATGTTTTTATTGAGGATGTCAATGACGCCGCTGCTATTCAGATCGCGTGTAGGTCACATACGATCGTGTGTTTTGAAAATGTGCGTTTCTGGGAAGGGGAGGAACAGAACGATACGCAATTCCTGATGCCGGTATTGGACAATGCGGATTGGTATGTGAACGACGCGTTGGCCGTGTCCCACAGGCGTCACCGATCCATTATGCTGCATCATGAGCTTCCCAGTGCATACGGCATCGCATTTATCAGTGAAGTACAAAAGCTTATGCGGGTTGTGGATAATCCGACACACCCCATAACGATCATTTTAGGGGGGGCAAAAAAAGACAAGCTGTCCTATATCCCCGATCTGGAAAAAATTGCAGACCATATCCTTATAGGAGGAAAACTGCCACATTTGTTGCCCGTTGATATGCACATTACCGGCAAGTTTTGTATTGCGGCGCTTACAGATGACGGATTTGATTTGAATGCGCACGATATCGATATATTCACATCCGTCATCAGGAAATCACAGACTATTATCTGGGCGGGCGCAATGGGATTTTTCGAAAATCCGGATTACAGGAATGGAACAGAAAAAATAGCGCGGGCGATCGTCGACAGCGGCGCATACACGATACTCGCGGGAGGTGATACCGAAGCGTCCGTATCAGAACTTGGAGAAGAAGAAAAAATTGCCGTTGTTGCGTCCGGCGGTGGCATGATGTTGGAATTATTGACAAAAAAAACGTTACCTGCTTGGGAGTAGCTTGGCAGCAAAATAACATGAAGTATACTATATCTATATGAGCAGTACATTGCGTATCGGTATCAATGGATTTGGACGGATTGGTACAGTAGCACTCCGAGCAATCTTCAAAGAAAAATATGATGTTGAAGTTGCTGCCATCAACACCCGCGGCAATGCAACCGCTGAAAGTATTGCATTGCAATTTAAATACGATTCTGTATACGGAAGACTGCCTGTACATATCGGATCTGCTGAGCCGGAAAAATCTTCTGAGATTGGCAAGCTAGTCATAGGACAATCATCTATTCCGATTTTGGGAAATGATGATCCGACAAAAATTCCTTGGGGGGATTATGACGTTGATATTGTGCTTGAATGTACAGGAAAATTTACCGACAGTAAAGCTTCCGGCCATACGCAGGGAGGTGCAAAAAAGGTAGTTATTTCCGCGCCGACAAAGGATCCACATATTCCAACATATATTCTGGGAGTCAATGAAAATGATTATCATGGGGAAACGCTGGTTTCTAACGGATCCTGTACGACAAACTGCGTGGCTCCAATCGTGAAGCTTATTGATGAAGCAATCGGGTTTCAGGAAGGAGTATTGACGACGATTCATGCATATACGACAAATCAGAATATGGTGGATGGAACAGGAAAAGATCCGAGGCGTGCACGAGCAGGTGCGGTAAATATCGTTCCAACTGCAACAGGAGCAGCGGAAGCGGTGATTGCGGCTTATCCCCAAGTAAAGGGAAGGTTTGCGGGGTCAGCAATTCGAGTGCCTGTTATTTGCGGCTCCTATTCTGATCTTACATTTAAAATGAAGAGAAATACGACGATTGATGAAGTGAATTCCATTATAGAAGATGCATGTGTTTCCAAAGCATTGGTCGGAAAAATGAAGATTTCTTATGATCCGCTCGTATCTTCGGACATTATCGGAGATAATGCGTCCTGCATCATCGATTCGCGCATGACTAAGGTCATCTCAGATGACATGATTTCAATCGGTGCATGGTATGACAATGAATATGGATATTCCTGTCGGCTTATTGAGTTAGCGCTCCTCATGCATGCTTTTAACGGATAGCGGGGGTGGGGAGAAAATATTTCCGGACATATCGGATTTCTTCTGCAGTGTACCCGATGGAATTCAGCAATTCCTGAATGTCTTTTTTTGATTTTCCCTGTTTTGTCATGGATGTGGTGATATGCAAGATCATTTCTGTCGGTTCATACGGAAACAAAATCCATTTGGTCGTGCTTTCTGCAAAGAAATCCGGCCGGAATACAGAATGCGGTTTGTAAAACATGGTCACAACCCGAACACTGGCAGGTTTGAACCGCGATAAATATTTGGTTGCGCGGATCAATGTTTTTCCCGAATCGGCAACATCATCAACAAGAAGCACATGCTTTCCGTTAATACGGGTTTTCAACGGTTCTGTAATAATCAGCTCCCCCTGTGACTGAATGTCGGTATAGCTTTGGATAGTGAATGTGGCAACGGGAATGCGCAGAAAATCAGAGAGTAAATGTCCAAGCGTTAGACCACCGCGGGAAATGGAAACAATCTGGTTGACTTCCGCATGGTGTTGCAGAATGGTGGCAGCCATTTTTCTTGCCAGATCGTGATACCTATTCCAAGTAATCGGGAGATATTGGATGTCCATACTTTAGTATCCTGCAATTACTTGACGATTGCAACCCGCGTTCTATAATAGGAACATGAATACTCCAACTCAGAAACTCAAATATTCAAGTATTGCAATATCCGGTCGGCCCGGCGCGGGAAGGTCGACACTTCTGAAAAACCTGAAGACAATAGTAGAGCCGTTGGGGTGGGACACGTTTTCCGGCGGTGATTGGGCGAGAAGATTTGCCATTGAAACCGGAAAGCACGACGCAAACGACGTAACGCATCATAAGGCAACGGACTACAGTGATGAAATTGATCATCAGATCGACGCGGCAATGCGGGAAAAACTTGCCAATCCTGAGACACATGTTGCTGTGGAGTCGTGGATTGCCGGTTGGAATATGCGTGGCCTTCCGCATGTGTTGAAGGTGCTCTTAATGTGTGACGATTCGCTGCGGATTGACAGAGTCGTTAACCGTGACAACCTTTCGGTGGAGGAGGCGAAAAAACATCTCCGCGAGCGGGAAGAGGCAAATATCGGAAAATGGGAACGTATGTATGGAACGACTGATTTTTGGGATCCGAAACATTATGATCTGATTATCAATACGTATGCGCATGGACCAAAGGAAACAGTAAATCTTGTGCTGCAGGCATTAGGGTACTTTGCTGTAAACGGACAGCCGAAAGAAACAGAATAATGATTCCTACAATCAATCAGGCTCTTGAGATGTGGCACACGTACGGATTGCCGGAGCAAAAGCAAAAACATTCTCTCCTCGTTGCCCGTGTTGCCAAGTGGATCGCAGAGCAGATAACGAAAAATACACATCTCCATATCAATCAAGAACTGTTGTATGTTGCAGGATTGCTGCATGACATAGACAAAAACATCCCGAGGCGTTCAGGTGAAACGCACCCTGACGGTGGAGTAAGACTGCTTACGGAGCTTGGATACGGAGAGGTGGCGGATATGGTCAGAACACATCCGTTACATGCCATTCTTGATCCGCGTCGCGCCCCGAAATCGCTGGATGAAAAGATCCTATATCTTGCGGACAAAATGACAAAATATGAAGTGATCTCCGTAGATGAACGGTTCCGTCTGTGGGAAGCGGAACATATCACTCTCGAAGAGCGGGAAATACTGCACGCTGCGTATCCGAAAGCAAAACAGATAGAGATGGAAATAAGTGCACTGATGGGAATGAAAACAGAAGAAATGATAAAAACCTGTAAAAACGCTATACTACAACAAGAAGGGAACTCGATATGAAACAACGAATACTTTTTGTCTTCTCCATTATTCTTTTTCTTGTTACCGGTGCATGGCATACGGTACTTGCCGTCAATCCCGAGTCTACAACAGAAGCTGCGGACGCAGTTAAAACAAAAGTTGAATATGTTCTGCCGTATCCAGGGGTGCTTCCTGATCATCCGCTTTATATAGTCAAGCGGTTGCGGGATTATATTTTGGAACAGATTATTGCAGAACCTGTGAAAAAGGGAGAATTTTATATTCTGCAAGGGGACAAACGACTGCAGATGGGTGTACTTCTGATCGCATCGGGTAAGCAGGAACTTGCCGAAACAACAATAAGCAAAGCGGAGAAATACATGGAAAAGGCAGTGGACACGCTACTTGGACATCAGAAAAACGGAACGCCGGTTCCTGAATATGTGACAAATCATCTGCAGATGTCACTTGCCAAGCATGAAGAGATGCTTTCTGAAATGCTGCCTGCAATGCCCGAAGGGCAGAAAAACGGCCTGACAGAATCATTGGTGCGGGTAAGACAGTTAGTTGCGCGCGCAAAAGGGTTGCAATAATCAGGCGGGTTTTCATGAATGAACACAAAAGTACATCGCGACGAAAACTATTTCCGTAGAATTTCTTCAAAAAATCTGAATTGAAGCTGTAGTGAAATATTGACCGGCTTTGATACAGAAGAACTCTATTGACCCCCTATAATTAGTGTTTTACTATCATTGAGGTCACCACATATAGCGTTTTAATTTTCACACTTATTTACGGCGGAAACGGAAAAATCAAACGTACCATTATGAAATGTCCATATTGTGACAACAAAGATACAGATGTTTTAGAGACGCGGGACAGCGAAGATCTGACAGTGACTCGAAGAAGAAGAGCTTGCCAAAAGTGTGAGAAAAGGTTTACAACATATGAACGGGTTGAACATGTGCCGATAACAGTCATCAAAAAAGATAACAGACGGGAAACATTTGATCGGGAGAAATTAAGCAGAGGGATTTGGCGGGCAAGCGGAAAAACAACGATTACAGCTCCCGATGTCGGAAGAATAGTGGATGAGGTGGAAAAGGAGATCATCAGCGGGGATACCAATGAGGTGACAAGTAAGACCATCGGTATGTTGGTAGCTAAACGGTTGAAGAAGTTGGACAAAATCGCATATATCAGGTTTTCGAGTGTATTTAAACAATTTGTTGATATAGAAGATTTGGCAAAGGAAGTAAAAAAAATTTCGTAGTTTTCAAGGAGGTGCAATTCTTATGGAACTTACCGGCATTCGTAGCAAAGTTTTTTTGGATCGATATGCGCTCAAGGATGAGATGGGAGCTCCGATAGAAAAAACCCCCGAGGCTATGTGGCACCGTGTGGCGCACGCCGTTGCCAAAATGGAAAAACCGGAAGCGCGACAGTACTGGGAAGAAAAATTTTATGACGTCATGCAGGATTTTGTGTTTGTTCCGGGTGGCAGAATTCTTTCAGGTGCAGGCACAGGATACAAGGTAACCTTTTATAACTGTTTTGTCATCCCGTCGCCAAAAGATTCCAGAGGCGGTATTCTTTCCACACTTTCCAATATGGTGGAAATCATGGCGCGCGGAGGAGGAGTAGGAATCAATCTTTCAACCCTCAGACCAAGAGGATCAAGAGTGAAAAAAGTGAACGGTTTTTCTTCCGGTCCTATTAACTGGGCAGAACTATTTTCTGTCGCAACAAAAGATATTATTCAGCAGGGCGGTACGCGCAGAGGTGCTCTGATGCTGATGCTTTGGGATTGGCATCCTGATATAGAGGAATTTATTACAGTAAAACAGGATCTTACAAAAATTAATGGCGCGAATCTTTCCGTCTGCGTGTCTGATGCGTTTATGGAAGCCGTGAAAAACGATGCAGACTGGAATTTGATTTTTCCCGACACACAAGATCCCGATTATGACACTAAATGGGACGGATACATGCCGAACTGGATTGCCCTCGGGAAGACGCCAAAAATCATAAAAACGGTAAAAGCGCGGGAATTATGGGATCTGATTGCAAAAGCAGCATGGTCCAGTGCAGAACCGGGAGTAGTGTTCATGGAACGGTACAACAAACAGTTCAACAACAATTACTATGAATTTGTAAACTGTGTGAATCCATGCGGAGAGGAAGGATTGCCGTATTGGGGCGTTTGCAATCTGTGTTCCATTAATCTGGCGGCACTTGTGGGTGCTGACGGAAGCATGGATTATACGCGGCTTGCGGAAGTTGCAAAAATCGGCGTTCGGTTTCAGGACAATGTGGTTGATGCGGATGTCTATATTTTTGATGAAATCAAAAAAGTGCAGCTTGAGGGAGAACGGCGCATCGGTCTTGGCACTATGGGTTTAGGGGACGCATTGATCAAGATGAAAATCCGGTACGGATCCAAGGAGAGTCTGGAAGTTATTGACAGGATCTACAAAACAATAAGAGATGCGGCGTATGAATCTTCTGTCATGATTGCCAAGGAAAAAGGGCCGTTTCCCAAAATTGATAAAAAGAAGCATGTGGAAGGATATTTCATCAAGCAGCTTCCGGAAGAACTGAAAAAGAAAATGAAACGGTATGGTGTGAGAAACTCCCTTTTGTTACAACAGGCACCGACAGGATCAACGTCCATGCTTTCCGGCGTATCGAGTGGAATTGAGCCGGTGTATGAATTTGAATATATGCGTCATGACCGGCTTGGAGATCATGTTATCCGGCATGAACTGTATGACCAATGGTTTGAACAGTTTAAGGCGGAAAATGGACGGGAACCGACGAAAGAAGACAGGCCGAATTATTTTGCATCAGCAAATGATCTGACGCCGGAAAATCATGTGGAGGTGCAGGCCGCGATTCAAAAATATGTCGACGCCTCCATCAGTAAAACCGTCAACGCACCCAATGTGCACACGGTAGAGGATGTAAAACGGATTTATACGCTGGCATATGATCTCGGATGCAAGGGAATTGCCTATATGCGCGAGGGAAGCAGACAAGGTGTTCTTGCAAGAAAAGAAGAACCGAAAAAAGAGGAGAAAAAGGAAATAGTGGCATCCTCTCAAGAGGTGAAACCGAGACCAGATGTTGTACACGGTTCAACATACAGAGCTGAAACGCCGGTGGGGCAGGCATATGTGACGGTAAATACGAACGGCGGCAATCAGCCAGTTGAGGTATTTATTAATGTCGGGAAAGCGGGGAGTGATGTGACCGCGATGGCGGAAGCAATGGGAAGACTTATTTCTCTGACACTCCGGATGGCATCTCCGATTCCACCCATGGAACGGGCACGAAAAGTTGCGGCAGAACTGGTAGGCATTGGAGGAGCAAGATCGCTGGGATTTGGAGAAAACAGGGTACGTAGTCTTCCTGATGCGGTTGCCAAGGTGATAGACAAACACTTTGGATTTTTCGCAAAACACAGGCTGGATGCGTCGGTGACGGAACCGGATCGGGTATCTGTAGAAAAGGGGAATGCCGTTGAAGAAGCAAAAACAGGGGAAGATATTCAGGCATTGTTGGCAAAAATGGGCGCAACGCCAAAGGTTGCTGTAGCGGAAGAAAAAGAACATCGCATGGTGACAGTGGATCTTTGTCCCAAATGCGGCGAAGGGACACTTGTTTTTGAAGAGTCCTGTAAAAAATGCTACAACTGCGGATACAGTGAGTGCTGAGTATGCCAGTATATACACGAACCGGCGACGACGGAACTACTGCACTCTTCGGAGGCAAGCGGGTACTCAAATGCGACGATCTGGTAGAGATATATGGAAGCATTGATGAGTTAAACAGCTGGATCGGGTTATTGCTTTACACACCACACATAGGGAGCAATAAAAAAATATGTACCGCAATCCAGCAGGATTTATTTCTCATCGGAAGTATCCTTGCGGGATGGAAAGGCGATGTGTCTTCGTTAAAAAACAGAGTGGTAGAGATGGAGAAGCGGATAGATGATATAGAAAAAAAACTTGCTCCGCTTACTCATTTTATTTTACCGACAGGGACAAAGGAATCTGCGACCGTGCATATTGTGCGGAGTATGACACGCCGGGTAGAGCGACAGATGGTGGCATACGGAAAGGAAACGAAAAATCATGCACGAGTGTCGCAGGCGAATCTTTCGATCATGGTTATGTATATGAACAGACTATCAGACTTGTTATTTGTTATCGCACGAGGTATAAATAAAACAGTTGGTGTCCCAGAAGTTGTGTGGAGCGGACGCAAACATAAGGAATAAGGAAGGTTGTGCCCTCTTTTCGCGGTCAAGTTGCGCGGGATGAGGAATTCAACCACTGTGCCGCAACGGTAACCCTGAGATTGTCGAAGGGAAGTCCGGAACTTATTCTTTATTGGATAATATCCCGAGCAGGAATTTTGTGATGCTGCCTTCTCGGAGAAGTATAGATAGATAACGAGAAGGTTTTTTATTGGTGTGATGCGTATGAAAAAAACAATACAATTCAGGACAATTCTTCTATTTATATTGTGTGTCGTGCTGGGTGTGTTGTTTGTAAAGAACGGGTTGGAAACAAAGAACGCTCAAAAAACGGCGGATACTCAACCTGTTACCACACCTGCTGTGTCTATCACCATTGATACAGGCAGGGCAACAGAGTTTTTCACCGCTTCCGTTTCTGCGACAACACCCTATGAAGCACTCATCATCGGTGCGGAGCAAGGTGGTCGGACAGTAGAAACAAAACAATATGAGTTCGGGAAATTCGTGACAGGAATAGGCGATGTGATTGCGCATGACGAATACGGATGGATTTATTATGTGAACTCGGTGTCGGGAAATGTTGCATCGGACAAATATGAACTCAAAACAGGCGATCAGGTAGAATGGAAGTTTGAAAAATCAATATTCTAATACCATGGAAATATTCATTTTTATATTGTTAGGTGTTCTTTCAAGATTGGCTCCACACGCACCGAATCTGACGGCGGTCGGTGCTCTCTCTCTTTTTGTGGGAGCGAAATATGGCGTGAAAAAAAGTCTTATTATACTGCTTACCACTATGTTGATTGCAGACAGCATCAAAGGTTTCCATTCTGTGATGTGGGCAACATATGGTGCCTTAATGATTGGTGTTTTTATCGGAAAAGTCATTGCACATAAAAAAAATGTCGAGTGGATAATCGGAGGAACACTTTTGTCTTCAATCGTCTTTTTCATCATTACAAATTTTGCAGTTTGGCTCGCACCTAATTTTATGTATGCAAAAACAGCGCAAGGGCTTATGCAGTGTTATTTGATGGCAATTCCGTTTTTCAGGAATACTCTCGTTGGCGATTTGATGTATTCAGGCATATTTTTTGGAGGATTTGAACTGATCAGATCCGTCAAAGAACGATATGCTCTTCGTCAGATCGGTCATTAAAAAAAAAGAATATAAAGGAAGAGGAAGGTTGTGTAAGTCAATCACTGTGCCGCAACGGTAACCCTGAGCTTGTCGAAGGGAAGTCCGATACTCCCCTTTATATATTCCCGAGCAGGAGGTGTATATGTACTGTATACCGGAAAAAGAAATTTCACTCGCAGCATATAAAGACACATATGCTACACTGCAAGAGCAGTATCCCGAATGGACACCTCATGATCTTCGTGTACAGACAGCAAAAGATTTACTGCCAAAGTTTTTAACTGATCAGGAAACTGCGAGACGAGAGAATTTAGGTCTCCCAGTGAATGACGTTCCCGAAGCAGCGTTTACCCTCACAAGTGCTGGTTCAGTATGGTATCCAAACTACGGCAGTGGTGTCGGACTGATTGAGTTAAGTGAAAGGTCAAAAAAATTAATGCCGGAGAAATATTCACCAGAAGAACATGCAACTTCATTATTAATAGAATCACAATTTCAAAATGGTGCAACAAGAGTTGCAACAAGCTACGGCGGTCGCGATATCGTGATCATGGAGTATGATCCAAAAACACATGAAGGAAAAACGACAGTACTGAATACTGCAGTGTTACTTGAAGCACAGAACAAAACAATTAAGGAATTTATGCAAGGATATTTTCCGCAACTGGCATCTGTATTTGTGACGGATAATGTTTTTCTTTTCAGTGATAAAAAGGTGACTGTCGCTCGCGCAAAGGAAATTGTCCGTCCAGTATTAAAGGATGTGATGATGACAACAAAAAGACAATTCGTGCACTCGTATGCACAGGAATATCAGTGGAGACAAGAGCAAGATGGGATATATATGCCATTGCCGTTCCTTTCTTTTCAGTCAGTTGATCACAAAGACGTGATGTTGAAACAAGCTGTTTCAAAAAACCATACGACAACCTTTGAAGAGAAACGTAAAGACGATCACCCATTACTCGCGGTATTTGAGCCACGTGGAATACATACGGACGTTGCGGATGAAGAACAGAAAACAGCAAAAGAAGTTGTACTAGTGGAGGAGCAACACACACAACCACAGAAGGCTGTACGTGAAGAAATAGTGGTGTTTCAATATAAAGAAGGAGACGAGATAGTAACAGAACAAAAACAAAAAACATCTTCGTTGCCAGTTATAGCATCTAATGAGCAAGAAATGACTATGGTTTCTCTTGATGGTACAGTGTCAGGCCAAGTGCCACAGGAAATCGTTGCAGCGCAGGAGTCATCTATTGGCGCGTTGCAACCAACAGCGCGAGAGCAGCAAATGACAGTATCTACAAGTGTCGCAGAACTACCACAGCAGCAAGAGGAAGTGGAACAGATTGATGTACGAGCATTTCAGCATGAGGAATATGACACAGACGTCGTAGTCAGTGAAACCATCGAAGAATATTTTAAACACTGTGATAAAGCAGAAGCTGTTGTAGAGATGCAATCTCAAGATGTCCGAATACTGTATCGTGCTCCAACGCAAGAGCAATCAGTTGTTGAAGAACAGGAACCAAAGGAGATAAAAATAGTAAGAAAACTGTGTTGGCTTGTACCATTGACGATTACCACTGAACAGCCTGAGATGTTCGAGGTAGAAATGCCAAAAGATCAGAATCAGCGTTTGTATAACCTGTTACATTTCTTGCGAAAAGTCATCCAACACCAATTTGGTGAGGACACAATCCATTCACGGCAAACACAGGCTATTCAGACTGATAGGCAAGAGACATTTTTTGATGAAATTGAATATTATCTTTCTCTTTTAGAACAAAAAAACATGCGTTCGCACATGTTTGCGCTCGTGAGTTAACACACTCCTTCATGAGGTGTATAGTGTGATATGATAAAACGTATGAATAACCTGCCTCACAACGGGGATAGTTCCACTCAAAAAACCACGACAATACCCTCAACGGGGTCATTCGGGAAGGAACAAGAGCGTATTTCTATCGGACCTGCGGAATCACAGGTAAAAGACTTGGGAAAAGAGATGGATCTGCCTAAAGAAGTTGTCGCTGCCGGAGTGCGGGCAAGACCGACCACGGTAACTATTCCTCCTCCAGTGCAGACATTGGGAGTAAAACCTGCGGGTTCGCAGACCCCAATCAGTTCCGCACCCGCTGTAAAACTGCCTCTCTCGGATGTACAGATAGCCGAAGGGTTGCATATAAACATTACCAATTCATTCCGTTGGCTTGCAGAATGGTGTCGCTATAAACTTAAGAAGCTGGGATTGATACAATAAGTGTATGCCTGACCAATTTACAGATCTTATCGGACGAGCAGAAGTATTCGGCACAAGTTTTTTGTTGCTCCTGTTTTTTAGTGCGGCATTTGTCGGATTTTTGTATATCGGTTTTTTACTTTGGAAATACCGCGATCGGGAAGCACGATCGCTGTCGTATGTCTTGCTGCAAATTGCAGTTCCTCGGGAAAATGAAATTAAGATTGATGCGGCAGAGCAGATGTTTTCCAGTTTATACGGCATTTATAACAATAAATGGTGGGCATTTATAAAACCGCAGGATCATATTTCCTTTGAACTGGTGGCTCGTCGTGAAGATATCCGTTTTTATGTATCCGTTCCAAAAAATATCAAGGATCTTGTGGAAAAACAGATTCACGGTGCATATCCGGGGGCAGATATTAAAGAAGTCGACGAGTATTCCATATTTTCAGAAAAAGGAAAAGTGGCATTTACCGCACTTCGGCTCCGGTATGCCAATCATTATCCCATGAGAACATATCGTGATTTGCCGACGGATGCGTTGTCACTGATTACGTCGAACCTTGCCAAAATGAGTGAGGGTGAAGGCGCTGTCATTCAGGTGTTGATTCAGCCCACGGGCGACAAATGGAAACGTATCGGAAGATCCTATATTTCCAAAGTGAAAAAGGACGAGGCAAATCCAGAAAAGGCAAATTTCAAGGTGAATGCAAAATCACTTGAAGCAATTGAGACGAAAATGCAGAAACCGGGATTTAACAGCGTCATTCGCATCGTTGTCTCTTCCGAAACAAAAGAACGTGCGCAGGTGCATTTGAAAAATATCCTTGCGTCTTTTGAACAGTTTTCGTCAGACAACAACTCTTTTTGGGAAGTGAAATTTCCGATTAAACATCTGTTTTTGACGGATTTTATTTATAGATATTTTCCGGTGTTGAATTTGCCGTTTTTACGACAATACAGTGTATTCAACAGTGATGAACTCGCCAGTATATATCATCTGCCGAACAAAACCATTGAAACGCCGTATATTTTCTGGTTGAACGCAAAGCGAGCGCCCGCACCCATGTCAATTCCGGAATCAGGATTATTTTTAGGTGTTTCCAAGTATCGCGGCGTGGAACGGCCGATTTATCTCGGGGAAGATGACAGACGGCGACATATGTATGTCATCGGAAAAACAGGAACCGGAAAGTCGCAGTTGTTGGAAGAACTGGTGATGCAGGATATTCAAGCGGGACGGGGTGTCGCTGTCATTGATCCGCACGGCGATCTTATTTCGGGAATTCTTGCCCGTATGCCGGTGTCCCGTGCCGAAGATGTCATTTATTTTGATCCATCGGACACCGAGCGTCCCATGGGACTCAACATGCTTGAGGCGCAGACAGAAGAGCAAAAACATTTTGTTGTTACCTCTATCGTAGGTCTTATGTATAAACTATATGATCCCATGAAGACGGGTATCATAGGACCTCGGTTTGAACATGCAATCAGAAACGCCATGCTTACTGTTATGGCGGAGCGGGGGAACACATTCGTGGAAGTTGTCCGTATTCTTACAGATCCGTCTTTTGTACAGGAATTGTTACCGAAGGTAAACGATCAGATGGTTCGTCGGTATTGGACGGATCAGATTGCACAGACTGCGGATTTCCATAAATCGGAAGTTTTGGATTATATCGTTTCCAAATTCGGCCGGTTTGTCACAAACAAACTCATGCGGAATATCATTGGACAATCCCAGTCTTCGTTTGATTTCAGAAAGGTAATGGATGAAGGAAAAATACTTCTTGTGAATCTTGCAAAAGGAAAACTTGGGGAGGAAAACAGCAATTTCTTAGGTTTGATACTCGTGCCACGGATATTGGTTGCTGCCATGAGCAGACAGGAAATTTCAGAGGAAAAACGCCGTGATTTTTATCTGTACGTTGACGAGTTCCAGAATTTTGCAACGCCGGATTTCGCACAGATTCTTTCCGAGGCAAGAAAATACAGACTGAATTTGATAGTTGCCAATCAGTTCATCGGACAGATGGAGGAAGAAGTGAAAAACGCCGTGTTTGGAAACGTCGGAACACTTGTCGCGTTCCGTGTCGGGGTAACTGACGCCAATTATCTACAGCATGAATTTCAGCCGACGTTCAGTGAGTCCGACTTGATCAATATAGATAAGTACAATTCCTATGTGAAGACGATTGTGAAAAATGAGCCGATGAAGCCGTTTTCTATCGATCTGACCAAGGATATGAATCAGGTGATTGCTGAACGGAATCCGCAGATTGCCAATGCCATCATTCAGTTATCACGGTTGAAGTACGGCAGATCAAAAGAACTGGTAGAGGCCGAAATTACAGAACGCTCCAATTTATAAAAATACCCCCTTTACATTATGTACAAGTGCGATACACTTTTTACGTATTAATAAAATTGTATGGATCAAATAGAAGAGACCTCAGGTTCTGCCGTTGTCAAACATCCGGAAAAAGTTGTGTACATTTTCAACATGTCGGAAGATGTGTGGTCGTTTATCAATGCGATCAGCAACAGAAAATTCCATCAATGGGAAATTGATGACAACGCAGACCTTTCGGATCGCGGTGAGTTGTTTTCCAATGCGGATGAGGATGGGTTGATCTATATCTCCCCCAAAAAACTTGATGAAGCATATGTAAGCTATGTGAAAGAGTTATTTGCGATCAAATCGTTGGAAATTCTCGTTCCGGAAATTCACACCGGCGTTATCTGTGATGATATCCGTCATGATGAAAAAATAATGAACCGGCTTGTCGACGCGTCTAACTCAGTAAAAAAATTGACACTCACCAGTTATTCCACATCTCCGCAGTTTTTAACGCTTGTTGAGACACTGAAAGCAAAAGGGATAACAGTCTATACGCCGGAATCACCGGAAATAAACTGTGCATGGACAGTCAATTTCTACGGGAGCAAATCTGGCATCAGGCAACTTGTGCAGATGAGCGGTGCAAAAGAACCGGATTTGAAAATGCCAGAGGGAGTCATTGTCACAGGAATTATAGACGCGGCAAAAATCGCCGCAAACAAATTTGTCAAAGAAAACGGAGTGGTCATAAAAACAAACAAAGGTCATTCCGGCTCCGGAGTGCTTATTTTCCGCGAACATGATTTGCCGAATGAATACACGGAATGTGAAAAGGCGATTCATGCCATTTTGGCCAAAGACGCCTATTGGGAACAGTTTCCAATAGTTGTTGAGAGTCTGGTAAATGTAAATTCTACAGTTGCAGGAGGATTTCCCAACGTTGAGTTTAAAATTCAAAAAAACGGAAAAATTGAATTTCTGTATTACTGCGGCATGCGGGTGACCAAAGAGGGAGTTTTTCAGGGAATTGAGATAAATCAGGATGTGGTGAACGATAGAGTTGCGGCGCGCATGATTGACACGGGATTTTTTGTTGCAGAGCAATATGCCGCCGCCGGATACAGGGGATATTTTGATGTCGATTTTATCGCCGCGAAGAACGGTGAAATTTATGTGACTGAATCAAACACAAGAAGGACAGGGGGGACGCATGCATACAAAGCGGGGAAACTGTTGGTCGGAAAAGAATTTATGAAAGAAACATATATTTTGTCTGACAATGCGGTTGTATTGCCAGATCGGCTGTCAACATTTGAAAAGGTATATCAGATACTCTTACCTGTGCTGTTTGATAAACAGACAAAGGAAGGGGTGGTTATTGCCTCGGCCAACCTCATTAGGCAGCATCGGCTGGCGTTCGTGATTTTCGGCGCAAACGAGAAACGTGCGCTTGAGATAGAAACAAAAATGAAGGAACTTCTTTCCTGATGATGGACGTAATTCTTCCGTAAGTTTGATATAATTCCCATATTGCGCCCGTAGCTCAGCGGTAGAGCACATGTCTTATAAACATGAGGTGCTTGGATCGTCACCAAGCGGGCGCACCTGTAGTTGAAGTTTTACAATTATGGAACAAGTCATACTCGTTGATGAACAGAATAATCAGATTGGGGTTGCCGATAAAGATACGGTACATACGGATCATACACCGCTGCATAGGGCATTTTCACTATTTCTCTTTAACGGCAGGAGACAACTGCTTGTGACAAAACGGGCATCGTCAAAAAAAACATTCGCCGGTTTATGGACGAACAGCGTGTGTGGACATGTATCTCCAGATGAGGAGACAATTGAAGCCGTGCAACGGAGAGTGTATCAAGAACTGCATATTCGTGCTTCGGATGTCCGCGAAGTTGCTCCATACAGATATCATTTTGCAGATAAAAACGGAATCGTCGAGAATGAAATTTGTCCTATTTTTGTTGGGTATACGAATGAACAGCCGACGCTTGAGAAAAGCGAAGTGGAAGACTATCGATGGGTGGATTGGAATGAATTTTTGGAAACAATTAAAAACCATGCGGGATCATATTCTCCATGGTGTGAAGAAGAAGCGGTTATACTTCAACGGACAAATCCGGAATTACCTCGATAGTCCGCCAGTCAACCGGCTCTCCCCGAAAATATGCATAGCTACCGATATACGCGGCATTGTCCGTGCAGAGAGATGCAGGAGGGCAAAAAAATGGAAGATCAGTATGTTGGAATTTTTCCCTGAGTCTGGTGTTGGAAGCGACTCCGCCACCAATAAGGATACATCGCGCGCCTTGTTCTTCCGCGGCGCGAAAAGTTTTTTGCACCAAGACATCCGTAATGGCTTCCTGTATCTCATACGCAAGTTCACCGATGATTTTTTCATTATATTCCGGCAAAGACTGTTGTTTTGTCACTTCGCGGAGAATAGCGGTTTTTAACCCTGAAAAAGAGAAGTTGAGTGTTCCATCGTGTAAAAGTGGTCTTGGTAATTTTATTGGACATTTGGCATTTGGCATTTGGCATTGAGAAGCCACTCTTTGAATGGCAATTCCTCCCTGTGAGCCGAATCCCAACAGTCTTGCCGCTTTATCAAATGCTTCTCCTGCCGCATCGTCAATAGTCCCGCCGAGCCATGTGAGGTCTTTTCGGCTCTTGATAAGGAACAATTCCGTGTGACCTCCCGATACGACAAGTCCGATTGCCGGAAACGCTATAGTTTCTGTTGTTTCAGAATCGAGGAAATTGGCATACAGATGTGCAAGCACATGATTGACGGGAATAAGAGATTTGTTGCAGGCATACGCGATGGTTTTTGCTGTTTCGACACCGATAAGCAGGGAACCGACGAGGCCGGGGCCGACGGTAACGGCTACGGCATCAATAGTGTCAAAGGTGTGACCCGTTGTCTTAAGCGCTTCGGTGATGACGGGGAGTATACACTGGAGCTGTTCTCGGGAAGCCACCTCTGGAACAATGCCGCCGTATTTTTGATGCATGGCGGATGAGGAGGCAATAACGTTGCTCAGAATTTTTGTTCCATCTTCAATGACGGCACATGCTGTTTCATCACAACTTGATTCAATGGCGAGGATGTTCATATGTTTTTTTGTTTCTTTAACACAAGTAACGATAGAATTGTTGGAATGTAAAAAATTTGTGCAATGAGCATTGCATATCCAGGTGACAAAATGTCAGCAAGTGTACCTAACATAATGGAAAATATTCCAAAGAGAATGTTGCTACCAAATGAGATGATGGATGCAAGTGTTGCTCGTTCATGTTCTGTGAATTCTTTTTGCATCATGGAATTGGTTGCAACTTCTGTAACACCAAAAAGAAATGACGTTGAAGCCATAAAAACTGGCGATGCAACAGTTGGAAACACAAGGGAAAGAACATTAATAACTCTATTAATGCATGTATCAAAAAGCAAAAGATTTAACCCACCAAATTTTTTTATCAATTTCCCTGCAAACCAAAAACTAATACCTCCACCGGCAAATGATATCATTTTAGAAATACCAATTGCCCATGTCGGCCAAAGGGTAGCAATAAAAGCGGATTTAAATTGGAATGATGATTCTCCAACTCCAAAACCAACAATTTGATATATGCTTAATAAGCGCAATTTCTTGTTTTTGACTATATGACGGATGGATGTGGAAAGATGTGCATAAATATTCGTTGTTTCTTTCGTTTGCCTTTTTGGTTCCGTAATGGAGAATGAAATAATAAAACAAATAATTTGTGGGATAACGGAAAGCCACATAACCCACGCGTAGGAAAAATAGGCAATCACACTTCCAATCACGGTGCCGATGGTAAGCGCTGCTTGAAACATTGCGCTTATTTTCCCAAGATAGTGATCGTAAAATTCCGTTTTATTTAAGTCACGGAGTGAATCATGAAGCAGTGCATCATTGTTGCCGCTATAAAATGCTCGGCTTATTCCTTCAAAAAGTGCGCCTATTGCAAGAAACGTATATCCGCCGCCAATAGCATAACAAACAACACTGAGTGTTGCCGCTGCAGCACCGGCGATAACAGTTTTTCTTCGTCCTATCTTGTCGGAAAGAACCCCCGTTGGTACTTCAAAGAGTGCACTTGAAACCATGGCAATGCTAAACAGACTCATGCCGAGTGCATACGATCCGGTCACTTTTGCAAAGTAGAGGATGAGAATTGCACTGTAAAAGTTGAAATCCGTAAAAAAGTTAAACGCTGCTAAAAGCTTGATATTGCGCTCCATATGATAGTATTTTACTCGAGTTTAAGGAGTTTCGCGAGCGTCGTGGTGGAATGTGTTATTGTTTTCGGTATCACCAGAACCTGTGCCCCGATAAGTTCTGTTTGTTTCATCTTTTTTTCTAGAATAGGGTCACCCTCCGTTAACGCAATAATGTCGGGTTTTATTTTTTTGACCATATCCACATACGCCGCGTCATTGTTCATCGGCGGGAGCGGCAGTACCTCGTCTACCGAGCGCAATGCCTCCAGCATTTTTTTTCTTTGTGCTTGGGTATGAAACGGCCTGTCTTTTCCCTTGAGCCGTTGAATAGTTTCATCTGACTCAAGCATGACAATCAGTTTGTCAGCATGCTGTTTTGCTTTTTCCAAAAATGCGATATGGCCGATATGAAGCAGATCAAAACAACCGCCGACAAGCACAGTTTTCATTGTTTTGTTCCTTTCAAAAATACCGCCTGCCATGGGCGGTAGTTGGAAATAAAGACCTGATCAATCAGTGTGGTTCCATTCTTTGTCACTTTATATTGAAATGATGCCTTTGCTCCCCATGCGGCAAAATCAACCTGTTTGGTAACACCAAGGGGAAGAGTCGGATCATCTTGATACAGCGGTGCAGGCGGGGGAATGGCACCACTTACCACATGATTGAGGATTTCAGCTTTTCTTCCATCAGTTGCGCCGTAAAACTCAATGGTGAGTGTTAAATTTGTCGTATCTGTTTTTGACTGTATGAGTATGTAACTTGGTGTATCATTTCTAAACTGAAGATCCTCTGTCGGATTGAATACCGTTGCATCCAGCCCCGCCTTAGACCCGTCATCTTCGTAGTAATGAACGCGATAGGAATGTTCATGCCGCTCAATAATCGGCAGACCTGCGTTCAATGCCGCCCGAAACAATGTCGTGGAGACTTGGCAAACACCGCCTCCGTCTCCCATGACTGTTCTTCCGTCTTTGATGATGTATGCCGACTGGTATCCTGTGGCGGCTGAAATATCGCCGACTGTTTTATTGAAAGAAAATATTTCTCCCGGCGGTATAAGGACGCCGTTGAGTTTGGATGCGGCAAGAGCAACATTATGAATTCTTCCGGGAATTGATCCGGGGAACTCAGAATATCCTATACTGATCCGTTCCTTGATGCCGAAAGAATTGGTCTGTTTTGTGGAAACGACCGGATCGATGATGTCTACAGGAATGGCAATAGGAACATGCATTGCGCCGGTCGTTATTGCCTGAATGACACGTTCGGAAAAAATATCCCTGAGCAGCGCTTCATTGACTTTTTTTCCGGATTTTGACGGTTTAAATGCAGTGACTTTTCCTTTGGAAAATTGAAACAACCCATTCTCCACCGGAATATTAATGCTTGCGGAAAGAGAGGCGATCGTTGCATCAAGCGCATCGGTATTCCAAGTGAATGCAGGGGGAAGGTTGATTTGTTGTTTTCCGTATCGTTCCCGTATGTTGCTTAAGAAATTCGGGGATCGCCCGACCAGAAGCGCCTGTGTTGCGGACATCGTCGCGTCGTATCCAATCTGTAAATCACGTGCAGACACGGTTGCAACAAGATCGTCCAGACGGAATTCAAAGCGGATGTCCGCTATAGTTTTGTTTTTTTCCACCCAGTAGTCTTCGATTTCTTGCTGTGTTTTTCCACCAAACCGGATGGAATCTACGGAAACATTTGGATAGGCGCGCTCTTGATATTTTTTTTCAAAATATGACCACATACCGGCTATTGCGCCGCTTGCAAGAATAATCAGGGTAAGAAGAACCAGTGATATGAAGGAGAGTACTGTCTTGTTGTTTTTATTCACCATGATATGATTATTGTACAAGATTTATGATTACGCCACCATCAAGCTCCACGCCGCCTGAGGGAACCATCACATTCGGAAAAATTGATCCGGCGCCGATACCGGATGCGGTGAATACACCTCCTCCTGTTGCTGATATTCCCGTGTCTCCTCCGGATGCGCCGCAACAAGCAAACGACGTTGTACCACCGCCGTCCAATCCATGGCCAAAACGGATACTTGCCATTGCATTGGTTGTGGTAGTGGCACTTGGTGCGGTATTCGGCGGAAAATATCTTTTTTCCCTTTTCGCAGCCAACAAAGAAGTAACAATAACATACTGGGGGTTATGGGAAAATGATGCAATCATCCAACCTGCAATTGCCGCGTTTGAGGCAAAAAATCCAAAGATCAAAGTGCAATACGTAAAACAGTCACATAAACAATACAGAGAAAGACTGCAGGCAGCAATTGACAGGGGAGAAGGACCCGATGTATTCAGATTTCATAATACATGGGTGCCGATGCTCTATACACAGCTTTCCACTGTTCCTGAAACGGTCATGACGGCGTCAGAATTTGATAGTACCTTTTATCCCGTTGCTCAAGGCGACTTGGTTGCAGGGGAAACAATTTATGGTATCCCTCTGATGATTGACGGATTGGGACTGTATTACAATGAAGATTTGTTCGCAAAGGCAGGCATTACCGCTCCTCCGTCAACATGGGAAGAGCTGCTTACAATAGTTCCAAAAATAGCGAAGTTGGAAAACAACTCATTTGCGGTTGCTGCCATTGCGCTGGGAACAACCAATAATGTGGAACATTATTCGGATATTGTGGCGACGATGCTGATGCAAAACGGCGCTGATCTGACCAAGCCAACCACGACCGAAGCAACCGAAGCACTCGCATTTTATGAGAAATTCGCTTCTCCGCAGGATCCCGTCTATACGTGGAATGAAACAATGGATAATTCGATTTACGCGTTTGCCATCGGCAAAGTTGCCATGATCCTTGCCCCTTCATGGAGAGCATTTGATATTTACGGCATTAATCCCAATCTGCGGTTTAAAATAGCACCGATTCCGCAGCTTCCGGGTAATACCATAAACTGGGCCTCATATTGGGTGGAAGGTGTTTCGAACAAAAGCAAATACCCCAGTCAGTCGTGGGAATTTGTGCGGTATCTGACAAGCAAAGAGGGCGCGACGATCATGTATAGTGAGGCGCAGAAGGCAAGAAAGCTATTCGGGGAACCATATGCGCGTAGGGATCTTGGAGACACCCTGACAAGCGATCCGTATGTCGGCGCATACATCAGTCAGGCACCGACGGCAAAGTCATTTCCACTTGCTTCCCGCACGTTTGACAACGGATTAAACGATAAAATGATTGTGTATCTTCAGGATGCGATTAACGGAAAAACAAACGGATCATCGGAAACAGAGCGTCTGGAAACAATGTCTTCCGGTTTTCGTCAGGTATTGTCGACATACGGATTAATAACAAATTCTGCCTCAACCACGACAACGAAATAATGACGATATCAGACCGAATTCTCCAGTCTGTACTGTATGCAGATATATTCAAGCACCCCATGACAGAACGGGAAGTGTGGCGGTGGATACCGACAGACACACCGGTTTCCAAAAAAGCGTTTTCCGCCGCGTTACAGAAACTGGTTTTTCAAAACAGGGTGCGTGTCATCACCCCGTTTGTGGTCATCCCGAAACATAAAACATATCTTGGTATTCATGCGGGTCGACTCATGGCAGGTCAAAAAAAATGGAAATTGGCATATAAGACCGCAAAACTACTTCGCAGTATTCCGACTATCGTATTTGTCGGGATAACCGGCAGTTTGGCTGTCAATAATGCCGATGAAAACGATGATATAGATATTTGCGTCGTTGCCGCCAAAAAAACAGTATGGATTACCCGACTCCTGACGACGCTCATAGTGGAAGTATTTTTCCGAAGGCGGCATCCTGATACAGTACAAGTGAGAGACACAATTTGTCTGAATATGTTTTTGTCAGAAGATGCGCTTGCAATGGATCAGCAGCACAGGGATGTCTATATTGCGCACGAGTTGCTGCAGATGGTTCCCGTATGGGAGAGGAGGAGTATTACAAAGAAGCTGCTTCGGGTGAATGTGTGGGCGCGCCGGTATTATTATCACGCATACGAAGAAAAAAAGAAAAGCGTTGTGTGCCGTTTATCCCAGCATACGCAGGCGGAAAAACTGTGGGGCATATTCGAACGCCCCGTGCGGTGGTTGCAGCTTTTATATATGAGGAGCAAACGGACAACAGAAATACTGCAGGCGGATCAGATACAGTTTCATCCGTCGGATTTGAGACATAGCATAATTGCCACCTATCAATCGGCATGCAAATCATATAAGATTCCTCTTGACAAGACTGCGAAGTGAATCTAAAATAGCAGTCACTTAAAAAGAGTGCCAAAGGAAGAGTATCTTCCAATATATATAAGGCGCACGTCGTATAAATCGTTTTTTTAAACAGGAGGAACTAGATATGACCAAAATAACACCGCTTTTTGATAACGTACTCGTGAAGCCACTTGAAGCTGAAGAAAAGCTTCCTTCAGGAATCGTCCTTCCAGATAGCGCAAAAGAAAAACCACAAATGGGTGAAATCATGGCAGTTGGTCCAGGATCAAAAGATGAGAAAGGAAATGCAGTTGCTATGGTAGTCAAAGTTGGAGACAAGGTAATGTATAAGAAATGGGGCGGAAATGAAGTGAAAGTAAACGGACAAGAATGGATGATTGTAGAACAAAAAGATATATTAGCTATCGTTAAATAAGGAGGATCTATGGCAAAACAAATATCATTTTCAGATGAAGCACGTACAAAACTGGTAGGTGGTGTAAACACACTTGCAAAAGCAGTGGTGACGACCTTGGGACCAAAAGGTAGAAATGTTGCAATTGACAGAAAATGGGGTGCACCAAATGTGATTCATGATGGAGTAACTGTTGCAAAAGAAATCGAGCTTGCTGATCCATTTGAAAACATGGGAGCACAGCTTGTTAAAGAAGCTGCAAGCAAAACCAATGATGTTGCTGGAGATGGAACAACAACTGCAACATTACTCGCACAATCTATTGTCAATGCAGGATTTAAAAACGTCACAGCCGGAGCCAATCCAATGATTTTGAAGGTTGGAATGGAAAAAGGTGTTGAAACAGTTGTTGGGGAAATCAAGAAAATGGCAAAGACTGTCAAAGAAGCAGATGTTGCCAAAGTAGCAACCATTTCCGCACAGGATGAAAAAATTGGTGCTTTGATTGCAGAAGCACTTTCCAAGGTTGGAAAAGACGGCGTTGTTACCGTTGAGGAAGGAAAAGGCCTCACCATGGAAATTGAATACAAAGAAGGAATGGAATTTGATAAAGGATATGCCAGTCCATACTTTGTTACTAATGCAGACAAAATGGAATCAGAAATCACAGATGCATATGTCTTAATCACAGACAAGAAAATTTCTGCCATCGCTGATCTTCTTCCGTTCTTGGAGAAGTTCATCAAAGTGTCTAAAAACCTTGTCATCATTGCGGATGAAATTGATGCTGAAGCACTTGCTACTCTTGTAGTTAACAAGATGCGGGGAACATTCAATGTCTTGGCAGTGAAAGCGCCAGGATTTGGAGACAGAAGGAAAGCAATGCTTGAAGATATTGCAATCCTTACTGGCGGCACTGTTATCTCAGAAGACACAGGAAGAAAACTGGACAGTGTTACTGTTGAAGACTGTGGACGAGCAGATAAAGTGTGGGCAGACAAAGACAACTGCCGCATTATCGGCGGAAAAGGACCAGCAGCCGCACTGAAGGCGCGGGTCGCACAGGTCAGGCGTGAGATTGATAACACAACCAGCGATTTTGATAAGGAAAAACTCCAGGAGCGGTTGGCAAAATTAACCGGTGGTGTTGCTGTTATCAATGTTGGTGCTGCAACAGAAGTTGAAATGAAAGACAAGAAAGAGCGCGTTCTTGATGCAGTTGCTGCAACGAAAGCAGCACTCGAAGAAGGCATTGTCGCAGGCGGCGGAGTGACACTGCTTCGTGCAAGAACGGCACTCTTGAAACTCAAAGACACCTTAACTGTAGAGGATGAAAAAACAGGAATTGATATTCTCTACAAAGCACTAGGTGAGCCAGCACGGTGGATTGCCAAAAATGCAGGGGCAGATGATGGATGGGTATTAAAAACCATTGAAAACTCAAAAGTTGCTGACTTTGGATTCAATGCAATGACATTGGAATTTGAACCAATGATTACTGCAGGAATTCTTGATCCAGCAAAAGTGACACGAAGTGCAGTCCAAAATGCTGTATCAATTGGCATGATGATTCTGACAACAGAAGCACTCATTACTGATATTCCTGAGAAAAAAGAACCAGGAGCAGGTGGCATGCCAGGAGGTATGGGCGGCATGGGTGGAATGGATTATTAAAGTATAAACTCAAAAGCCCCTCGAAAGAGGGGTTTTTGATAGGACACGGATATGAAACCAGGAATTGATTATATTGGCATCTCTGTAGGCGCACTCATATTTAATAAGAAAGGTGAGATTTTACTTTGTAAGCGCAGTCAAAATGCGAAGAATGAACGCGGATGTTGGGAAGCTCCCGGTGGTACAGTTGAGTTTGGTGAGAAGCTTGTTTTGGCAATTAAGCGTGAGATGAAAGAAGAATTAGGAATTGAACTTGTGATTGAAAAACAACTTCCTGCTGCAGATCACATCCTACCACTCGAACACCAACACTGGGTTCCTTCATCATTTGTTTGTCACATCAAAGGAGGGAAAACTCCAAAGATTATGGAGCCTGAAAAATGTGATGCAATTGGATGGTTCTCGCTGAAAAAGTTACCATCCCCATTGTCTATCATTACAAAAATTGATTTGAAACGCTATCATGAAATCCATGGATGACTATATTCAAAAAACGATTGCTGTATATGATGCAGCTGCGAATGCATATGCACTGCAGGCGAGCACGCGCTGCCCTAGTATGCAGCGGAAGCTGTTTGCATCACTGATTAAAAAAGGCGGATCGATACTTGATGCGGGTTGCGGATCAGGGAGAGACAGTGTGTATTTTGTTGAACAGGGATTTCAGGTAACAGGAATAGATCTTTCCAACAAATTGCTTGCTATTGCAAAAAAATCTGCTCCCAAAGCAACGTTTGTTTTAGGTGATCTTCGGCATATGCCGTTTCAAGAAAAGCAATTCGATGCCATTTGGGCGTGCGCATCAATTCTGCATATACAACACAGCGAAATGGAAAAAGTATTTCAGGGATTCTTCTCTGTGTTACAACACGGCGGCATCCTGTATGTCCATGTGAAAAAGGGCGAAGGAGAATCATATCTGGAAGAGCCGAGTATACCGGAGAAAAAGCGATTCTTTTCGTTCTTTACCGGCAAACAACTGGAAGAGTATTGTAAAAAAGCAGGATTTTCGGACGTTGAGATTATTGATCTTGGCTATACAACAGCGTATGCTGATGGAAAGCATTCGAAAGAATGGATTGACTGTTTCGCAAAAAAATTATGAAACAATATTTCTTAACTGAATATCAGACAAAAGATAACCTCCTGCATCAGGGGATTTATTTTGCGCCGCAGAAAAAGTCAGATACGGCCATTTTGTACATCCACGGGTTATCGAGCATGTTTTCCAGTCATATTGCAACATGTGACGGATTTGCTGAAAGTTGTGAAACGTACGGATATGGATTTGCATCATTTAACAATCGGGGATTCGGACTGATTTCCGGACCGCAGAAAAAAGACGCATCCACACTCACGGGGTTTACCCATGTGGCAGGGGGAGCAGGTCAGGAAAATTTCGAAGAGTGTGTCCTTGATATCGATGGAGGGATCACATTCCTCACAAATCAGGGGTACAAGAAAGTTGTATTGGTCGGCAGATCGACGGGGGCAAATAAAGCGTGTTTTTATACGGGTACGGTGGATGATCCACGGGTGGTCGGTGTGGTTCTTAATTCTGCAATCAGCGACCGGCTCGAGAAGACGCCGGAAGAAATTGCTCGGACACTCCCCTTCATGAAACAAAAAATTGCAGAGGGGAAGGGTGATGAGCTCCTTACCGGATATAGCTTTTTTCCGATGACGCCAAAACGATATCTTTCTT
Organism: uncultured Gammaproteobacteria bacterium; assembly: GCA_964609895.1. Classification (GTDB taxonomy): domain Bacteria; phylum Patescibacteriota; class Microgenomatia; order UBA10105; family UBA927; genus CAIJMI01. The sequence goes on from CAZSTG010000001.1 coordinate 52,983, forward strand.
TGTATGAAAAAGGATCAAAGGAAGATGTGTTTGACTACGGCGACCCTGATCCGAAGATGACGGTGTACGCAAACATCAAAAAACCATTGTTTGTCCTCATGGGCGGCAGCGACGAACATGCGGATCGGCCGGTTCAGGATATCGTGCATGTTTTTGACCGAAAAACAACGTCGCCTGCCTACAAAAGCATGATTGTTTCGGATGCTCTTCATGGATTTGACGGAAAGGAACGGGAGCTGGCAGAAATAGTCTGTTTGTGGATGCAAACCCTCTGACGCTATTTGGTTGATTGTCGCGTCTTCCTGTGCTAGTATCGATGATGCCATGAAGCAGAAAATCTTCTTTCTCATCGGAACCCTTCTTTTTATCGCAATTATCATAACGGTTGTCAAACTGGTTCAAGGAAGATCTGCAAAACAGGGAGACCTGCGGGTGGAGAGTAATCCGACCGCAAGCGTATTTCTTGACAATAAACACATTGGCAGAACACCCATTGGTGAGAATTCCTACAAAGTGGATGCGGGGGAATATACGTTAAAAATTGTACCTGAATCAGGGAGTACACAGTATGCCAGCTGGCAGGGGAAAATCACCATCGGACCTAACCTGCTTACTTATGTGAAGGCGGATATGTCAGAATCTGAATTGTCGACGGCGGTTGATGTGTTGTGGCTCGAAAAAATCAGCGGCAAAAAATCCGAAATTTCTGTCACCACGATGCCGGACAGTGCGACGGTGCTACTAGATGATGAAACAAAAGGTATGACGCCCATTATCATTCCTGATGTCACTCCTGGAAGTCATACTGTTACGATTACATCGCAGGGGTTTTTAACCCGAACGATGAAAGTACAGTTGACCGCAGGATACCGGCTGGTTGCCGCATTGAAGCTTGCATTGACTTCTATTGCGCCCGTAAAAGAAGAGCCGGTTGCAACCACAAGTGCTGTTGCAACCATATCGGGTACACTGAAGCCGACTCCTAAAATTACGGGAAAAGTGACTCCGACAGGTACATCTGGTCTTATTGATGAACCGCAGAAACCGTATGCACTGATTCTCGATACGCCGACGGGATATCTCAATGTCCGAACTGGACCAGTCAAAACCGCCACTAAATCCGCCGAGGTAAAACCGGGGGAGAAATATGCCTACGAAAAAACCGAAGAGGATAGTGCGGGTACCACGTGGTATGAGTTAACAAAAGACGGCACAGTACTTGGATGGGTTTCGGGTCAGTACGTCAAAAATGTAGAATAGAAAACGTTATCCTCCGATTCCGTAAATGACAAAAATAACGGATCCCACCCACAACACGACGGTGGTGAGGAGGGGAATATCCGAAGTTAAAATTTTTTCCGGTGATTCCCCTTTTCCTTCATAAATAAGCTGCATGTACCGCATGATGCCGTACAGAACAAAGGGTACGGTAATCATCATCCATTTGCGGTCGGGAAGTGCAGTCGTAAAATCCGAATAGCTTTTGAAAAAGATTCCCAGATTGGACGGCTTTTCCAGAAATGTGTAATACGAATAGGTAATGAACGTTGAATTAGCGAACATGGCTGTATATGTATCGAGAAGTTTTTCCGAATAATGCGAAAGACTGGCGCGCGTATCTTTCGGCACAATCCCTTCATATCCCTGCAGCAATGTGAGTTCCGCACGACGTTTTCCTGTTGCCAGAAACAGCGCCAGAGAAAGAGCCGCAAGCGCAAGCCAGATGGAAATATGATATCCTGTGGCCGCTTCTCCCGCGTAGACACGGATGAAATATGCTGCCGTAATTGCCAGAATATCAATGACGACAATATGTTTGAGTACAAATGAATATCCATATTGCAGCGCGGTGAAACCGATGGATAATAACAAAAATGCTGTTCCAAGCGAAGCAGCGATTCCTATGCCTCCAACAAAAAGAATAGTGGCGATGATGACAGCGGTGGAAACGGGGAGTTCGCCGCTTGCAATAGGTCTGAATTTCTTAAACGGATGTTTCCTGTCGCGTGGTGCGTCAAGAATATCGTTCACGATATAGCTTGATGATGAAAAACAGCAGAATGCAATAAAAGCCCAGAGTGTCGGAAAAAAAAGTTCAGGCTGAAAAAATTTGCCGGTAAATAGAATCGGAACGAAGACCGCAACGTTTTTCAACCATTGTCTCGGTCTTGTGGTTTTGAAAATTGCGAAAAGAAGTTGACCCATAAGAAAAAGCCTCCGATTGCAACAGCGACAAGAAACAATGTAAATATTTTTTGGCGGCTGTTGATAACGAGTGCAATCACTCCCAGTATAGCGGAGACTCCCCAGTAAAACAATGCAATCCTCCGTTTTCCCCACCCCGCGTCCATCAGCACATGATGCAGATGTTTCCTGTCTGCCCATACAGGGGATTTACCCTTCGACAGTCTTCGTAACAACGTATAGATTGCATCCATTGTGGGAATACCCAATACCAGAAGAGCGGTTCCGAGTTTTCCGTATGAAAGAATAGCAAGGATTCCTAGAAGAAATCCCGCGAGTGTTTTGCCGCTGTACCCCGGCATGATTTTCTGCGGATAGAAATTCCATGGTAAAAATCCTGCGTATGCGCCTGATACGATAAATGCAAGTACAGTTATAGGAAGCTGCGAAGGATCCGCAATACTGTACCGGAGTGACAGGATGCCAATAATAGCGGCGCTTATGGATACAAATCCGGGCATCTGCCCTTCCACGCCTGCTGACCATCCAACGATGTTTGTTGTCCACATCAGCCAAATAAAGGCTGTCAACGCGGACCAGACCAGAAGAGAATGGACCCCAAAAAAATCGATGGTGATTCTCCATGTATCAAGATGCAACAGTCCGCCGGTTAGAGGATTGGTGATGTATGGTACTCCTGCGCCGGCGAGGATTGCGATGCCGATAGCAAGTGAGTTTGTGATTATCCTGATGTACGGACTTACATCATTTTTGTCATCCAAAAGACCGACTGCTGTAAAAATAAGGCAGGACAGTGCTATACCTGCAAAGAGTTTATTGATGGGTAAAAAAACAACTGCGACCAGCATGATACCTATATAGATGGCGAGTCCTCCCGCTCTGGGAATGACCCCTTTATGGGTATGCGCCGGATGAAACCGTTTCTTTGGATCATCCACGAGTCCGTATTTTTTTGCAAACCATATGACGGCGGGTGTTACCCCCATCGTGATTGCGGCGGTAAGAAAAAATGGAATAAGAATATGTTCGAGCCACATAGGTTATATAACCAGAAAAATAATTTTAATCAGTGTAACGGTAGATAACAAACTGATGACAAATGATCCGAGCGACATGATCTGCGAAAACACAAGATATTCGTTGGTCAGAAAAGACGCGATATATGCGTTGATAACCGTAATCACCAGTGTAGAGGAGGGCAGAAGAAACAGCCATGGCATCGCTGCCAGCCGTTCCGCGCCCCAGATTTTTGAATACCAGAGTGGAACAAGTGGGGGAAGTTTATTCAGGGAAAATACGATGCTTATAAAGCCCACAAGTGAACAGACGACCGCACAATACGTAGCGAGGGAAACGATTTTGTTTGCGGAAAGACTCCGCCAGCCCACTTGGATTGCGTGCCAACGATGTGAAACTGCGTTTTTGAATCCGGCAAATATCATAATGTCCTTTTTTTATTTTGCGTCAACGGGAGTGAATACATAATGGAATATGTGCCGTCTTTGTGTACGACAAAGGTCCGCGATGGATATGTAGGAAATTCGGAAACGACGTGTTCTTGTTCAACGAGTGCATCGCCGATAAACCACGGGAAAACGGCGCCCGTCGGATTATAAAAATATACACGTGAACGGTTTTTTGCGTAATACAAGGTTTCAAGAAATATGATCGGATCGTCCGCAAACACAACATCCTGTTCATTTGTCATGGCATTGATTTCCTGAAGCGGGGTTCTCAGATCCATTTTGCTGTGCTGATCGGCATACCAACAGTTAAATCCGAGCGTCGCTATGATAATAATGAACGCGGTGATGCGTTGTAGCCACTCATGTCTGAATGCGGCAATTGCATATCCGATAACAAAAACCTCTGCAATGGTGACGGGAATGACGTATCGGTTGACAAACAGCGGTTTGATAAATGAAACGCCGATGACCAGCAGCAGGGGAAGATATGTGAGACCGAGAAAAAAAAGCGCATGTTTTCTGTGTGTTTTGGGAATAACCGCAAAAACGGAAAGGAAAAGAAATGCGACGGATATCCACTTTGTTACATTCCAAAGATACCAAGGGGTTCCCTCATAGCCTGTATACATATTTCCGAGTACCGATTGGATCAGATGGAAATCAACGGCAAAATACCACGAATAGGCAAATTTATCCGCAACAAACAGGAAGCGGATAAACCATGGCAGTATTGCAGCTGCGATAATCAGTACGGCACGCGTCAGGGGATGTTTCAGAATGGTTTTTTTGTCAAAAAAGTTTTTTGTTTCAAGTGTGACATAATGCAGTGTGCAGATTGCAGGCACGAGCAGTGAATAGAGATGATTATAGAAGCCGAGAATACTTCCGACAATAAATATCCGCCAGTCTTTCTTGATATATCCATAAACCGTGAGCGTTGCAAAAAAGATATACCACCCATACGCGCGTGCCTCGAACGCATAGTACAGCAGCATGGGGTTGAAGAAGAATAACAGGGTCACAAACCATTGATGCCATTTTTTGATAAACAGTTTTTCCGCAATACACATAACCAGATAGGTGGAGAGAATAAATCCGAAAAACGAAAGAGCACGAATTGCTATTTCACTGTGTCCGAACAGGAGTTCCCAAACATGGAGCAGGATGTAATATAACGGAGGATCAAATGACGATTGTTGGATGATCCACAGTATCGGCTTGGCTGCAAAGAGTGCCGAAAACGCCTCGTCTCTCCAAAAGCTCTGAATCAGATAGAAAATCGGCGTGTGTTCAAGAATAAAAGTGAACATGTGTGTATATTATACCTTTTCTGTGACGCGGTATTCCAACCTTCTGCCAAGCATCAGTCGGGTGTGAGCGTCCAGTCCAGGAAGAGCGGAAAGAAAGAACGAAATGATGGGAAGGGTAAACCACTGGAGGTACAGAAACGGCAGTTTCCAATTTGCATAGTCTTTCGGTTTCGGTGGTCTTATCCTCCAGTCAATAACAAACACGATGATCAAAAAGATGGTGGAAAGCGTGAGGATGCCCGAGGAAAGCTGTGCGAGGTTATGCCCGAGCACTGTTCTGCCGAATGCGGGATTGATGAGCGGCGGAATAGTGCTGCCGATAGTGAGCAAAAACCAGTTTGCCGGCCAGAAAATATGATGTTCCAGTATCATTGTTACGCGTCGCAGACGATCAAAGAACGGAATTTCTGTGTGGAGGATCGCGTTTCTGATAATGAAAGGAACATCTGATACACCCCATGCCCACCGCTTGGACTGTTCATACTGGTTCACAATGGTTTTGAAAAACCCGCGGCTTTCCGCCGCATCAACAAGAATGGGGAGAAAAATTCCCTCCGTGTGTGTCCGGTGTCCCTTAGTAAAATATACTTTGAAAAAAAGATGATAGTCTTCCGGAATGACGTCGACATCCCAATATCCCACTTCCATGACAGTGGCAAGCGACAATGAGTAGGTGGAAAAGTTGATGAATTTGGACTGCTGGGAAAGTTGCGCAAGATTCCAAATGCTGTTTATCGTATTAAACAATTTGTTCGGCATGGGAATCCGCCATATGTTGGAATAAAAGAGAATCGCGCCCTGATAAAAATGAAATGCGTTGTTTTCATCGGTCAGGAATTTATACGAAAGATAGGAAAAATACTTCGGGTGAAGCATGGCGTCCGCGTCACAGGAAGTAATGGTCGTATATGCGGGATGAATGAATGACTGGGTTTGTCTGACCGCCTCTTTTGCGGCCCACGCCATATTGGATGATTTTCCCATGACTTCATGCGGGGTTAATATATGTTTTGTTACGAGAAACATGCCGAATTTTTTTCCGTATTCTTTTTTCATCAGCGATCCTGTTTCATCAGCTTCGGGATCTTTTCCCTCTGTTGCAAGAACGACAATCAGTTTGTTTTTGTCTATGTCCTGCAGACACAGATTATCCAGTGTCCGTCGGAGGATGTGCAAAGGTTCTTTGTATTCCGGAATAATAATAATGTGTTTGCAGTCGGCAAACGATTTGAGGGAACGCGCTTTCTTTACCCAGTCTACCTTGATATGTGCCTGCAGAGTCAGATAGGACTTGATTGCCGAGTAGGCAAGCGTAAAGGATTTGTAAAACCAATAGACGTCGAAGGTAATGATGAGATAGGCAACCAGAGCAGGATGCCAGAATGACAGCCATAACGGCATGGTAATAAACGCCCATGAAGTGAGGGGGATCATGATCTCCAGCAGGCGCTGTGTCTTATTCGGATAGAGAAGAAACAATTGGCGCATACGGATAACCTTTGTATTGTACCACGGACAAACGGTTTTAACGAACTTCAGGGAAGCCGATATCTGCTTTGCGAAACAGGAAATATTGGGTAAAAACTTTGATTTCTCTCCATAAGAGTCCTTTTTCAAATCCACGTCTTCCTGATGCCGATACGGTATCCTGTAGCGAAAAAATGATTTTTCCGACGGTCATGAGCCTTCTGGCAATTTCTATATCTTCCGCCATTTTAAAATTTTCCGGAATTCCTCCAACGGTAAGCGCTTTATTTTTGTAAAATGCCATATTTTGTCCTGTGGTCATAGGAATACGGAACAGCACCCATATAAACCAGTTTGCAATCGGCTGTAGATAATTGATGAGAAAGAGATAAAAAGGTGGTCCATCGAACAGATGCACCCTTCCGAAATAACCGACTACATTTGGTTTTGTAAGTGCGCGTTCGATACGATTAAGCCAATCATGAGGAAGTATTGCATCGGCATCGGTGAATGCAACGACATCTCCTGTTGCCGCCTCAATACCTTTTTGTCTGGAAAAACCGATTGTTTTTTTGGTCACTGTAATGACGCGTGCACCAGCCTTTTTTGCGACCTCCGCCGTTTTATCTGTGGAGGATGCATCAACGATAAGCACTTCATCCGGTTTTCTGTCTAATGAAAAAATGGTCTCCAGTGTTTTTGGGAGCAATTTTTCTTCGTTTAAGGCAGGGATGACGACGGATATTTTCATATATATCAATACTAGCAAAATTATAACGGAATACCCAGCGGTGATATACTATGGACATGATTACAGAAGGATTGACGCCCAAAATGGAGCGAATTCAGGGGGAACGGTTTGGGGCGGAGGGACTCTTTGCATTAAGCAAATTTATTATTCCCATCCAGACAGAGACCGTCGGGAAAATTGATTACACGGCACATATCATCAGAAGAGCGGAAAACCCACAGCTTGGTGCGGAACTTGCTCGGGGAGAAAAACGGCAGATGATCATGCTTTCCGGACTTGACACTTCGGGTCAGGATTGGCTTCGGATGGCTTCACAACTGATGACGGATATGCCGGATGTGGAACAGCTGACGCTGCTTGATCACCCGTCCACCTCCGGCGTACGGCATGAACGAAGGGATGTTGCAATTAATACCACCTCATTTGAGAATTCAGCAAAAGTTATCTCTACTGCAATGGAGCGACTGGTCGAACAGGGTGAGATGAAGACCGGACAGATTGCCATCGGTATTTCCACAGGAAGCGCAGTACTTGAGGAACTGGTTGCACTTAATCCGAAAATGATTGACATTATGGTGCTTTGTGCGCCTGCAAGTATGCTCGATAGAACAGAAGAAAAAATGATGAAAGGCGGTGCTCATGGAGGTACAGAATATTTAAAACAGTTTTTTACTGATCTTTTGAGAAGAATTCCAGAAAGACATTTGAAACCGAAATCAGAACGGAGCCCCGTCGCCCCAGTTGCCGTTGTAAAATCTATTCCAGAGGCAGCAAAAGGCATCATACCTGCTGATGATCTCAAAAAGATTCGATTTCAAAACTTTGCTTTTGAAGGCGCGTTTTCTATCGGAAGAAAATTCCCTCGTTTTTGGCAACACTTTACCGGTATGTGGGGCGACAGTAATCCACACGTTCCTATAATACAAGCAGATTACAAAAAAGATCTTGCGCTCGTTTCAAAAAACACGACAGAAAAAGCAAGGGAACAAATATCAGGAAAAAAAGTTGTTGTTGTGTTGGGTGTGGATGATCAGGCTGTTCCACCTGCGGAGTTTTTGTTGGAAGAAGACAAAAGACAACTTGAAACAATTGCTGATCAAAATGAAAAATCGGAAAAAACAATCGACACAATTATTTCCAGAGTAAAAGGGAAGTTCAAAAATAATGTTGATACAACAGTTGTACTTGCGGTGGGAGGTCCAGATACACACGTTGGCATAAAAACAAACACGGAAGTATATGGACCGGTTATTGCCAATATTTTGGAGCCGATTGTGCCAAAATTGTCACTTTCAGGCGACTCGCTTAAACAATGGTTTGGAAAAAGTAATTAAGAAAGTGTAAAAAGTGTCTCTGCATTTTTTGTCGTTTGTTCTTCAACAATCTGTATATCTATGTTTTGAAGTTTTGCAACAGTTTTGGCAATCAGCGGAACATATTTTGGTTCAGAACGCTGTCCTCGATGTCCTTCCGGAGGAAGATATGGTGAATCAGTTTCAAGGAGTAGTCTGTTAAGGGGAATGGATGGAATCACCATCGCTAATTGTTTTGAATAGGTGGCATTTCCATCAAGGCCTATATAGAATCCGCGTTCAGTGATGTTTCTGATGTCTGCCAGTCCGCCCGAAAAACAGTGAAACACGCCATGCGGCATTGACGGCAGACTGTCGAGTACGTCAAAGATATCATCAAATGCATCTCTGCTGTGGATGATGACGGGCAGATTCAATTCGAGTGCAACGCGAAGCTGCATTTCAAAAAGTTGTTTCTGTTCCTCTTTTTTTCCGGTTGCGGGGTATTCTCCGTACGGATGGTAATCAAGTCCGCATTCACCGATGGCAACGTTGGTTTTGGTGATGAGTTTTTTTATGTCATTCGGAGAAAATTTATCCATCGCATTATACGGATGGATGCCGACGGCGGAATAAATGACACTGGGATTTGCAGCGGCAAGTGTCGCAGCACTAATGGACGTTTTGATGTCATCTCCCGGATTGATAAACTTTTTCACTCCTGCTTTTTTGGCGTTGCCGATCACCATCGCGCGGTCTTCATCGAAATTGGAAAAGTTGAGATGACAATGTGTATCGATAAACATAACAGAATAATACCAATAAATACCAATAAGTACCAATAATTCAATAAATTAGATGATGCGTGGAAACAGAGGTGTTTGAGACTGAATAGTGGGGCCTTTAAATTGGTTTAGTATTTTCTCCGCTGTTTCCGGAAGAAACGGCTGTAATTGCACAGCAATGGAGTGAATATTCTCAATTGTTGGAATAAGAGTTTTTTGCAGTTCATCTCCGGATAATGTCCATGGTTTTTTGTCGTTCATATATTGATCCGTTTCTTTTATTTTTTCCCAAATAATTGAAAGTGCGTCATGTAAACGAAATTCTTCAATCGCTTTTTTATAATCATTGGTATACATGTCCACATATTTCGCATTTAGCATTGGCCATGTAGCATTACCTGCGAGTTTAGCAATCCTTGATATAAGATTTCCCAAACCATTTGCGAGATCTGAGTTGTAGAGTTCCTTAAATCTTCGTTCGGAAAAATCTCCGTCAGCAAATGTCGGCAGTTCCCGAAGGAAATAGTAGCGCAGGCTTTCTGCGCCGTATTTTTCAATGAGTGTAACCGGATCAACGATGTTACCGACAGTTTTGCTCATCTTCTGTCCGTCGACGGTGAAGTATCCATGTACCAAAATTGTCTTTGGCAACGCAAGTCCCGCGGAGAGCAGAAATGCCGGCCAGTAAATCGCATGAAACCTATTGATACCTTTGCCGATGACATGAACATCGGCGGGCCACCACTTTTTGTATTGTTTCTCGTCCCATCCGAAACCGACGCCCGACTGATAGATATTGAGCGCGTCAAACCACACATACATCCGTTGCGAGTTATCATCTGGCACTGGCACGCCCCAGTTTTTTGCCCGTTCATTGCTTCTGGAAATGCTGATATCTTGCAGTGGTTGTTTCAGGAATGCGAGCACCTCATTTTTTCTTGTTTCAGGAACAATACGAAGCGTATCTGATGTGACAAGATCTATAATTTGTTTTTGATATGTGGACAGCCGGAAAAAATAATTTTCTTCTTTCACGAGTTCGAGTTTTTTCCCAGGATGCTCGAAACATTCACCTTGGTTGTTCAGTTCGTCTTTCGTATAGTATTGTTCGCACCCGACACAATACAAACCCTCATAGGATTTTTTGTAGATGTCATGTTCGCAGAGTTTCCACAGTTTTTGGCTTGCTTTATAGTGATGTTCTTTATCGCTGCCTTTCTGGAATACATCAAACTGAACATTGAGTTTTTTGGCGAGCTCTCGGAACAGAACTGAGTTTTTGTCGATAAATTCCTGAAGCGGTACACCTGCTTTTTCCGCGGCCTGCACATTTTTCAGGGCATTTTCGTCGCCGCCCGAGAGTAGGCATGTGTCATCACCCAACAGCCGGTGTGTGCGTGCAATGGTATCCGCCTGCACAAATTCCAGTGCATGACCTACGTGGGGAGCTGCGTTGACATACGGGATTGCTGTGGTGATATAAAACTTGTCTGCCATAGTTTGTATTATACAGCCTTTGTTTATTTCTCGGGTGATATAATGTGCTCATGCTCACATTTGCCGTTGTCATCGGATTTCTGACGACCGTCATGACCGTCCTCATTAAAGTGGTCGGCTTTCCCGATCAGATTAAGAAGAATTACCAGAGAAAATCGACAGAAGGGATTTCCGCGCTGTTTTATATCATGTCATTTGCCACCTATATATTATGGACATTGCACGGCATCATGCAAAAAGACTGGGTGGTCATTCTCGGACAGGGGCTTGGAATTATTACCACAGGAATTATTGTTTATCAGATCCTTCTTTATAGGAAAAAGTGATCAATTTGTTCTCTTCCGTTCTCTTGGAGAGGTAAGCCGAAGCACAGCCAAGCAACACATGAACAGCAAAATTGCATAAAGCGGATGTCGCAGGTGGAGAAAACGGAGGAAAAAATACATGACAATTCCGCCCGAGCATATGTACGACACTTTAACCGCAGCAAAGATGAACTGAAAAAGGGCAAACGAAAAACAGAAGAGCAGGACATAAAAGACTACGTGGGAGAATATGGTGTCTGGTGGCACGGAGATGACAAACCATGAAAAAAATGAAAGACACATAACGGCAAGAACGAGAAAACCGATATTTCTTTTTCTTGTGAGGAATCTGTTCATACCTGTATTGTAACCCGAAAAGCGCAATGCTAGAATAGCCCTACCTATGGAATTGCTTCCTGTCCTCCTCGTATTGGTTATTGGCATAGTCGTTATTGTTATTTTCCTTAAATCAGAATTGGCAAAAATTAAAAAACCGGATGAGAATACCGCGCTGATGCAGTGGTTGCAGTCCATGCAGGCAACCATAGAGCATACAAACAAAACGCTCAATGAATCTATGCGCGGTCAGACAGGGGATGTCTCTCGACTGTTGGCGGCTAATTCCAGAGAGCTCAATGAGCGCCTTGATAGCGCGACACGGGTGATCGGAGACCTCAAACAACATCTTGGGGAAATGTCGGAGGTGGGAAAGGGTATCAGGAGTCTGCAGGAATTTCTGCAATCGCCGAAACTTCGGGGGAATATCGGAGAACAGGTGTTGAGTGACATGATAGGACAGACGTTTCCGAAAAATGCATTTCATTTGCAGTACAGTTTTCGGTCGGGGGTAAAGGTGGATGCTGTGTTAAAAACCGATGCGGGATTGTTGTGCATTGATTCCAAATTTCCCATGGAGAATTTTTCCGTCGCCCACAACGGCGAAACGGAGAAAATGCGCGCAGAAGCAAAAAAACAATTCGCTGCTGACGTGAAGAAGCATATCACGGATATTGCCAAGAAATATATTCTTCCGGAAGAAGGCACAATGGATTTTGCGCTTATGTACATTCCTTCGGAATCCGTATACTACGACATTGTAAACAATGAATCGCTCATGGAGCTGGCGCGGAAGTCGCGCGTCTATTGTGTTTCTCCGAATACGCTGTATGCACATTTGCAGGTTCTTCTGTTGTCGTTTCAGGGAAAGGAAATGGAAAGCAAAACAAAAGAACTGTTTCAACTGCTCCACGCGGTGGAAAAAGATTATGAAAAAATCAATGAACACGTTGGAACACTGGGAAAGCATGTAACCAATGCGTTTAACAGCATGAACACAGTCGCATCCGGTTTTTCAACACTGGGTCAGAAACTGCAGAAAACAAAAGAACTTTCAGTCTCGGAAGAGTAAAATATTGTATACTAAGGCCTCATATGCTCCGTAGGGTAAAACATAGAATTGCCAGTTTCATGCCTGCGCTCCGGTCTCCCAACTACCGGCTGTTTTTTGTGGGACAAGGCATATCCCTTGTCGGTTCATGGATGCAGTCCGTGGCCGAACAATGGCTTGTGTATCCGGTGTTAACTACGAATCAGGCACTCCTCGGATACATCAGTATTGTGAATATGATTCCAACATTGCTGTTTGTTTTGTTTGCGGGTGTGTTGGTTGACCGAATGAACAAACGGAACATGTTTATAGGATTCCAGATCATCTACGCCGCCATTGCATTTTCCCTGTATCTGCTCATCGTGACGCATCATATACAGCTATGGCATATTTTCGCGGCGGCCGCCATCGGGGGCATCATTTTTTCTTTTGAAAATCCGACACGGCAGACGTTTATGATGGAGCTTGTTGAAAAACAACATTTGCCATCAGCAATGTCGTTGTCTTCGGCGTTGTTTAATACCGCACGCGCCATTGGACCTGCTATTGCGGGTATTGTTATTGCGACTCTTGGCATTGCCCCAGCATATTTCATAAACAGCATTAGTTTTTTTGCCGTGATTACTAGTTTGTTGTTTATGAAGTTTCCTAAACAGCAACAGGAGGAGGATAAAGAAGTGAAGCCGTTTTTTGAAGGATTAAAAGAGGGATTAGTCTACATCAAAACGCATAAGGTGTACCTTGCAATTCTTGCGATCGTTGGAACGATGACATTTTTTAGCTGGCCCGCCTCCATTTTACAGCCAGTATTTGCGCACGATATTTTTAAAAAAGGAGAACTCGGGTTTGGTCTGATACAAAGTTCATTTGGTATTGGTGCCATGATGGGAGGGATCACATTCTCCAAGATATTTGAAAAACTCAAATACAAACACCGGTTACTGTTTATTGCAATTGCCGTTGAAGTGTTGATGATGATTGGTTATGTGTGGTCTCCATGGTTTTGGCTTGCCTTGGTGTTTCAGATGATAGGAGGGTGGGCAATCTCAACAACATACTCCATCTGCGGAACGCTCATGATTATAGCTATTCCTGATTACTTACGCGGAAGATTCTCCAGTATTTATACATTTGTCTTTATGGGATGTATGCCGTTTGGTGCAATGCTTTCCAGTTTGCTTGTTGGCATCTTAGGTCCTCAAGTGCTTGTAACACTGTGTGCAATTGGGATTGCAGTAACAATTACAGTACTCATAACAGGACTCAAAGGGAAGTTCCAAGAAAAAATCGCCGCGATGGTATAATATTTGTATGAAATTTGTTATCGTTCATGGTGCATTTGGTTCCATAAAAGAAAATTGGTTTTCAGATTTACAAAACGATTTATTAGCCCTTGGTCAAGAGGTTATTCTTCCACAATTTCCAGTTGATGATTGGGATAAGATAACAAACGCTGGCCCAACAATTCCACAAGAACACCAGTATCTAAAAAACTGGTTGGCCACATTTGAGCCTATTGCAAAAACATGTAAACCAACAGATCAACTATGTTTTATTGGTCATTCATTGGGTCCAGTTTTTATTCTTCATGTTGTTGAACAATTTCAATTACAACTCAACAGTGCAATTTTTGTCAGTCCGTTTATGGAATCGCTTCATTCTAAAGAATACTGGCAATTTGATCACGTTAATGATAGTTTTTATAAAAAAGATTTTGATTTTGCAGCAATGAAAAAACAAATCCCATTTTCTTACGTAGTTTATTCAGATAATGATCCATATGTTGATAAAAAATTCCCCTTAGCATTTGCTGCATCACTTGGAAGTTCTTTGATACCAGTTGTCAACGCGGGTCATGTAAGTAATCCAAGGTATGAGTCATTATTACTTGAATTGTGTAAGACGAGAATAGATATAGCTTCATACTCGAAATAACTATTCGGTGTTATAATCTTTTCACTGTGAGTAACACAACTTCTAAACGGATACTTAACACTGAACAGAAAAAGGCTGTTCATTTTGGGAATGGTCCGTTGCTCATCATTGCAGGTGCTGGTACTGGAAAAACAACCGTTGTTACTGAGCGTATTTTGTATCTTCTGGCAAGGAAGAAGGCAAAACCTGAGGAAATATTAGCCCTCACGTTTACAGAAAAAGCTGCACGAGAAATGGAAGAAAGAGTAGATCAGAAGCTTCCTTATGGTACGACCAAATTATGGATTTCTACCTTCCATGCATTTTGTGACCGGATAGTGAAAAATGATGGTCTGTCTGTTGGATTAAATCCCAATTTCAAACTCATGGGAGAAGCAGAAAGTATTCAGTTTTTTACCAAACATCTTTTTTCTTTCCATCTTGATTATTTTCGTCCACTCGGCAATCCTACAAAATTCATTGCAGGAATGCTTCAACATTTCTCACGGCTTAAAGATGAGGATATCTCACCTCATGCGTACAGTGAGTGGGTAGAGAAATTTCAAAAAAAAGCGAAAACAGAAGAAGAAAAAGAAGAAGGGAAAAAATATAAAGAACTGGCAGATGCATATAGAACATATGAGGAGCTAAAAACAAAAGAAGGGCGCGCTGATTATGGAGATTTGATTGCACATACACTGACCATTCTTAGAACAAGGAAAAAAATTCTTTCACAGTACCAACAACAATTTAAATATATATTAATTGATGAATTTCAGGATACAAATTTTGCGCAAAACGAACTCGCCATCCTCCTTGCAGGAAAAAGAAAAAATATCACCGTGGTTGGAGACGATGATCAGGCAATTTACAGGTGGCGTGGCGCAGCAATTTCAAACATTATTCAATTTCGAAAACGATTTAAGGATACAAAAATTGTAGTTCTTACCAAAAACTATCGTTCAACACAGGAAATACTCAATCGTTCCTATGACCTCATTCAACATAACAATCCAGACAGGTTGGAGATTGTGGAAAAGATAAACAAACAGCTGGAGTGTGTACGGCGAGTAAATGGGCAGCCGGTACAACTGTTGTATGCTGACCGAGTGGAAGATGAAGCAGAGCTAGTTGCGCATGAAATTCAGGAATTGGTAGAGAATGAGAAAAACAATATCACGTGGAAAGACATTGCGATTTTAGTACGAGCAAACACACATGCTGAACCATTCATTCGTGCGTTTGGAAGAACGGGTATTCCATTCCAATTTTTAGGTCCTGGACAGTTATTCAGACAACCAGAGGTAAAAGATATTATTGCATATTTACGATTGCTTACGAATATTCATGACAACATATCAATGTATCGCGTGCTCGTCATGGATGTATTTGGTATTTCCCCAAGGGATGTTGCAGAACTCGTTTCCCAAGCAAAACAAAACACCATTTCTATCTTTAGTGCCTGTGAACAGTTTGCTTCAGTATTGTCTCAAGAAGGGAAACAAAAGATTGAAACAATGCTTTCCATGATACAAAGACATTTGGGACTCATCAAAAAAGAAACAGCGGGACAGATTGCCTACTATTTCTTGTCTGATTCAGGGTTGTTGAAGGAGTATACAAAAATTGAAAGCAAGAAAGAGGAACAGAAGGCTGAAAATATTGCAAAATTCTTTGACAAGATAAAAACATATGAAGTGGATCATGAAGACGCAAGCGTGTTTGCCGTTGTTGAATGGCTGGATCTGGCAATGGACTTGGGTGAATCGCCACTTGCAACAAACAGCGATTGGGGAGAGGTGAATGCAGTGAACATATTAACAGTACACTCTGCAAAAGGTCTTGAGTTTCCCGTTGTGTTTATTATTAATCTTGTTGGTGCTCGGTTTCCCACAACGGAACGCCATGAACAAATTCCCATTCCCGATGAACTTGTCAAAGAGGTTTTACCAGTTGGAGACTATCATCTGGAGGAAGAACGGAGGCTGTTTTATGTTGCCATAACAAGGGCAAGAGACCGAGCATATCTTACTGCTGCAAAATATTACGGCGATGGAAAGCGTGAGAAGAAATTATCGCCATTTATTGCTGAATGTTTAGGAAACCAAGACGTAAAGACAGTCACAAAGACAGACGACAAAACTGACAATCAATTGTTTCTTTTAGATTGGGCAAAACCTGCAAAGAATACAGAGTCCAACGAAAAAATGATAGTTAAGCCAGTGTCGTATGTGTGGTATACCCATATCGAATCGTTCAGACGGTGTCCTCTGCAATACAAATACCGGTATGTTATCAAAATTCCTGTACCGACGTCAGCCGCGCTTTCATTTGGTGACATCATTCACCGCTCCATGCAGGAGTTTTATAAGCGTGTGATTGCAGGAGAGAAAGTGTCTGAAAGCGCATTGCTCGCAATCTATGATGACGCATGGCGATCAAAGGGATTCATGAGCAAATCCTATGAAGATGAGATGAAAAAACACGGAGAAGAGTTGTTGTCCGAATACTACAAAAGAGGATATGACGCAAAAACCAAAACGATTGCAGTGGAACAGGCGTTTAAGATAAAAATTACGAAAGACATCACTCTCGGTGGAAAAATCGACAGGGTGGACAGGCGGACGGACGGAACATTGGAAATCATTGATTACAAAACGGGAGCTGCGCCAAAAAAACGTGATCCGCAGGAAGACTTTCAGCTTTCCATCTATGCGCTCGCTGCAACAGACAAAGGTGTATATGATATGGCGGCAGAAAAAATGCTTGTTTCGTTTTATTTCTTTGAGGGGCAGGAACGCGTCTCTGGTACGCGGACAAAAGAACAGTTGGAGGCAGTGAAAGAGGAAATTATTACCGCTGCAAATGAGATTAACAAAAGCCAGTTTTTACCGACCCCCGGTATGCATTGTGCATTTTGTGAATTCCGACTTCTCTGTGAAGCGTGGAAATAACGTCGGTTGACAAAACAGAAACATACCTTTACGTTAGATATAAAGGGGAAATAGGTTTATGCTGTTGCATACAGACCATCTAAAAAAACATTCGTTTTTTTCTCTATTTTTTGCTATTTTCGGCGCGATGATTAGTGTGGCCGTCATCGTATCGTTGTTTATAGCGATGAAACAAAATACGGAAATACGGTCACGGGCTGCAACAGGAGAAAGAACAACAATAAAATCATGGACGTTTGACACATCCGTTGAAGGTTGGAAAAACACGTCGAGAGCGGGAAAATTAGAAGCAATTGACAAATATCTTGTTTTTCAGTTAAACCATACCGGCTCAATGCGTATTCAGAAGGCAGAGAAAATTATATTGCCTGAAGGGAATAAATATATTCGTTTTTCCACGGTTATTCAAAAACAAAAAGCCGCCACAGAAACAAAAGTAAACAATAAAGAATCAGTTGTTTCAGAGGGTGGGGGAGGACCGTGTTCGGCAACCAGAACATGTCCAGCTGGATATGCATGTGTCAATGTGGATTCGGCAGGATCAGAAAATTATCGATGTCTTGGAATACAACCTACTGACGCCGTCACACGCATTTCTATGATACTGAAAATGATAGTGAACAAACCGGCAAAATCAACTAAAGAAAGTCTGATTTCCGTTCCTGTCGAATTGACTGCAGACGGTGAATATCATACATACGATATATTGATCCCGAACAACATCAACAGCATGACTTTGCGGTACTTGATTTTTGAATTCGCCGACAGCAAAAAAGCAGTACCCCCGCAAATAGTAAAAATTGACAATGTTGCATTGGAATTGCTTCCGATAGTCCGAAAAGTTACCCCGACAGCCTTACCTCTTATCAACGATGAGCGGACGGCTCATTAACCGGTGAGTCAGTGAGAATGTCCAAAAAGACAGTGGGGAGGGAAGTGCATTATTTTTGAACAATCGGATAATATATGGCAGTTCCGCCGAATCCTTCCTTGAATTTGGTAAACCCCTTCCACTGACGATATTGTTTTGGTGTGCGTTCATCCCAAACACCCACAAAATCAAATTGTCTGCATCGTTTTGCATGGGCAAACTTTAAGGCCTCCCAAACAAGAAGCGTTGGTGCAAACATGTGTTTTCCTTTTTTGGTCGCCCCTGCTATCCAGTAATAACACGTGTCACCAGAGAGAAGAAGAAGTACACCTCCGACAATGATATCTTTTTCGGTTTTTGCAAGAAGAATATGTGCCTGCTTTTTTATATGAAAAATATTCCATAATCGGTCAATGCCATATGTAGTTATGCCCCCAAACATTCCGGCTGATTTGTTTTTTATTGCAATGAGATCCTGAATATTGTCTGATGGAAGAATAGAAATCCCGTATTTTTCCGCACGCCTCACTGCTCTGCGCTTAGCGGGCGTCATGGAAGAAAACATGTGTTCCTCCGAAGGAGTCACGTCAACACACATAGTTTTTGTTGGAAGAAACGGTGAAGTTATGATTTTGAAAAATTTTGAAAGTGAACGGATATAGTTTGTAAAAAACGTAGGATTTTCGTCCGCTTTTGCCTCAACAAGAAGTGTGCGTACATGAAGCTTTTGCAGAAAAGGAATGAGTTTCGGAATATACGGAAGATGTTCCGGTCGCTGTATCTTTGCCATGACGCCGACGAAAGGGAGATGTTTATAAAAAACCGCAACATCGTCAATGGTCTGTACCGACCACCCAAGGGATAGAATATATTGCCGATACAAAGGGGTCTGTTGTACTTCCATACTAGGTAAGAAGTTTGAGCAGTGTCCATCGTGCGGCGTCTGCAAACCTGTAGAGTTGGTAGAGAAACGGTCTGAGAACGAGGTCATAAGATCCGATAAACGTGACATGTTTGGGATTATATCCGGTTTTAAACCTGTGAAATCCATACCATGGATCTTTCTCGTCCGGTTTCGGCCCCATTGCGCCCCAGAGATCAAAGGTGGTGCATTGTTTTTGTTTTCCCCATTTCATAAGCTCCCATAAAAGCAGATTTGGCGCCATGACTTCCCGATGATTTCTTGAGGATGCGCCGTAGGGATAATACATGACACCGTCGTAGACGAAGAGAATCCATGCGGCAAGCGTTTCACCTTTGTATGTTGCCGTGAACAGATGGGCAATGCCGGCATCGTACATAATACGCCACATGGTTTTATGATACAGAGGACTATGTGCATAGAATTTTTGCCGTTCTGTCGTTTCTTTTTCAAGTCTGAGATATTCAGAAAATGCGATATCAGTGTTATCCTCCTGAATTTTTACCCCATGTTTTTCTGCAAGTCTAATGTTATACCTAGTTTTTGGATGCATCGCGGCAAGTAAATCTGACTCTGATTTGGTCAGGTCGAGTATATAGGTATATTTTGTAAATAATGGGTGATGCGACGGTCGGATTGATTTTAAATTCTTTATTCCAGATTCTTTATTCTCCAGTATGTTTGGTTCAAACTGGATATAGATCGCATTATGTTTTTTCCCTGCAGTAATTGCTTCCTTCATCATTGTGTGTGTGATCATTGGACCTTTTGGCATATATCCGATAGTCCAAGCAGTATGCGGAATGTTGTGGAACGAAATATATCCCGAAGAAATCTTTTCGGTGGCGATACCCATGGCGGTACGGAAATCAGCCCAAGCGGCGGTTTGTAACGGGTGTACCGGAGATCTCATACTGGTATTATCGCGTTTTTTTTGATGTGTTACAATAGTAACAGCTTATGAAGAAACGTTCGCTCCCACGACGAAAAGCTTCAAGAAACGATAGATCGTTTACTCCCTTTATTGATCATAGGATTTTTCCGGATATTATTTCGTTCCATTATGTAAAAGGTCCGTTGCGGCTGTTTCTGCAGATAGAAATTGTTCTTGCCCTGTTGGTTGTGATTGGTTCCTGTGCCGTGCTTATCCTCAATGCAGTATCTGGTTAAAGAAGCAGGTCATCCTCCCGAAAGCCCCATGATGCATCAATAGATACGTGCCGTTCCATAAGTGTTTCGGGAATATCTGCAACAAATCGGGAAACCATGTTTTGTGTTCTGGTTCCAAAAAAGAGCCTGCGGTTTGCATACGTAAGATACAACTGTTCTTTTGCCCTTGTTACCGCAACATAACAGAGTCTGCGTTCTTCCTCCAGTTCATCTTTGTCCATGAGTGATCTGCTGTGTGGAAACAATCCTTCTTCCATGCCGACAATACATACAATCGGAAATTCCAGACCTTTGGCAGCGTGCATGGTCATAAGGGTAACCGCTTTTTTGTTCTCTTCCTTGGAAGATGTTTTCCGTTTAGCCGGTTGATCTTCAAGCAGTGCAACAACCTCCAAAAACTCCGGAAGTGTCGGATATTCCGCTGCAACCGAACGGAGTTCTTTGATGTTTTCCAGTCTACTGGCTTCTTCCTCGACGTTTTGATCATAGAGGGAGAGGTACTCTGTTTTATCCAGAATCTGATCCATGAGTTGCAGTGTTGTGTCTTTGATGAGTTTTTCATCACAGGAAACATCCGCTTGATAAGCGAGAAATTTTGCGAGTCTACCCTTTCCGAGTTTTTCTACCCGTTTATAGGAAACAGTATCTTTCGGATTGGCAAGCAATTTCAGATATGCAAGGACATCCTTGATTTCCTTCCGCTCATAAAATCTGGTGCCACCGACGAGCGTATAGGGTATACCTGCGTGTAAAAAAGCTTCCTCAATAGTTCTTGACTGTGCATTTGTGCGATAGAGAACTGCAAAGTCGGTATATGGCCGGTGTGACTGGAGGATGGTGGTGACAAGAAACAGTGCCTCATCATGTTCGGTTCTCGCCTCATACAAGACAATGGATGCGCCTGCCGGTTTTTCTGTCCAGAGCTTCAGGATCGGGTGGGAGGTATTTTTGGAAATCACATTCGTGGCTGCGTCCAAAATATTCTGCGTAGAACGGTAATTCTGTTCCAAATGAAACTCCTTTGTTTCCTTGTAGTCTTTTTTAAAATTGGTGATGTTGGTAAAATCAGCACCTCTGAATTTATAAATACTTTGCGAAGCATCCCCGACAATCGTGATATTCCTATACCGCTTTGCCAATTGTTTCGTGATGGTGTACTGTGCGCGATTGGTGTCTTGGTATTCGTCGATGAGAATGTAGCGGTATTGCTCCTGATACCCGCCGAGTATAGCAGGATGTTTTTCAAATAGCTCAACGGTTTTCATAAGCAAATCATCAAAATCAAGTGCGTTGTTTTCCATAAGTTTTTTTTGATACAGGAGATAGATACGTGCAACACTTTCCTGAAAAAATCCACGTGCATATTGTGGATATTCCAGCGGCCCGATGAGCTCGTTTTTCGCCTGCGAAATAGTCGCAAGAGCGGCATGCGGATTGACCTCTTTGACGGAAATAGCCGCCTCCTTCATGACGTCCTTTACCGCATCGAGCTGATCCTGACTGTCATAGATGGTAAAATTAACCGGAATACCGATGGCATTTCCTTTGTTTCGTAATACCTTTGCGCAGAAAGAATGAAATGTTCCCGCAAACGGCAGATCGGTTTTGGTACCGAGAAGTTTTGCTATACGCTCCTTCATTTCGCCCGCCGCCTTGTTGGTGAATGTCACCATGAGAACAGAAGTCGGGTCAACATGATGTTCCTGAATGAGATACGCTACCTTAAACGTAAGGACGCGCGTTTTGCCGCTTCCGGCACCCGCCAAAATGAGAATCGGTCCGTCTGTTGCCAGTACTGCTTTTTGCTGATCTGTGTTTAATTCATTGAGGAGACCCGTTCCCATAGAGTATAATCTTATCATAATGACTCCTCCGTTTTTGATCGGAAACTGGAAAAGCAACATGACGGTAGTCGCAATGCAGGAATGGTTTTCATTGTATCGTCCAGCTCCCCATATCACCACTGTGCTGTGTGTTCCGTTTACATTGTTGTCATCCGCAGCCGCAGTAATTCAGGAAAAACAATTGGGGATTTTTTTGGGTGCTCAGGATGTGTCTCCATTTGGGAACGGACCATATACAGGGGAAATCAGCGCAGATATGATTCGGGAATTTGCCACGTATGTGCTGGTGGGACATTCCGAACGAAGACAATATTTTAATGAATCCGCGGAAGAACTTGCATTCCAGTCATTGCAGGCAAAAACAGCCGGACTTACTGTTATATACTGCACAAGTGATGCGTCGGAAGTGTTGCCAAAGTCGATTGATCTAGTAGCATATGAACCGGTGGAAGCTATCGGAACTGGAATGCCGGAAGATCTAGATACAATCCGGTCAGTGTGTTCCAATTTCAGGAAACTGTCAGGAAAACCCGTTATGTATGGGGGAAGCGTTACGGATGAAACGCTCACAAGTATTGTAAAAACCAATGCTGTCGACGGTCTGTTGGTGGGTGGCGCAAGTCTGGATCCCGAAAAGTTTTCGGCGATTGGGGAACTATACACCAATATGCTTATATGAGACGCAGATCATTTTCCATTGCAAGTGCCGTTGTTTTTTTGTCGCTGGTCATAGTGCTAGTGTTTGGTGTTGTAAAACTGGTGAAATTGAATACAGACTTTTCCAAAAATACGGGATTGAGTTTGGTAACGATAGGAAAACTTCTTTTAGACGGGGGCGCACCACTGAAAACAACGGACGACAGGGTGAATATTCTCTTGCTTGGTATGGCGGGAGGTATCCATGATGGTCCCGATTTGACCGATACTATTCTCATCGTGTCCTTCGAAACAAAAAAAAGGAGCATATCACTGTTATCACTTCCTCGTGACATCTGGTCTGACGCATTGAAAGACAAGATAAACAGCGCATACCATTACGGCGAAGTAAAAAAAACAGGAGGCGGCATTGTACTTGCACGCGCGATCATGGAAGACGTGACAGGTCTGCCCATGCATTATGTGGTGACACTGGATTTTACACAGTTTGAAAATCTTATTGATGTCGTCGGTGGGATTGATGTAAACGTCGCCAGTGCCTTTACCGATACGGAATTTCCGATTGCAGGGAAGGAAAATGACGAATGCGACGGCGATCCGAATTATGCATGCCGGTATGAAACAATTCAGTTTGCATCAGGAATACAGCATATGGACGGGGCAACGGCACTTAAATATGTACGAAGCAGACATGCGGAAGGGGATGAGGGAACGGATTTTGCCAGAGGAAGAAGACAGCAGGATGTTATTTTGGCGCTCAAGGAAAAAATCATGAATTTGCGGCCATGGTTTCACCCATCTGTTGCCAAAAAATTGCTTGCTGCCGCTGATACGGCGACAGATACGGATATGACCATTGGAGAACAATTAACGATAGGTAAAAAGGCATTACAGGTATCCGGATCGATGCAGAAGATTTCCATTGAACATCTGTTGACTGTTCCGCCGGCATGGTTGTACGGCAGATATGTCCTTGTTCCAGAGACAGATTACGATACGGTGCATGCATATATACGGCAGGAACTTCTCAAATAAACCTCATACACATGGTGAATTCTTGGGGCACCATTCGGAAGGCCACAGGTATTAGAGGATAAGTCCGAGAATGAGCAAGAGAATGCTTCCTGCAACACTGATTGCCCCGATGATTCCAGGACCCTCTCCTGCTACAGGAATTTTTGGAGTTGGTTGACCAGTTGGTGTCGGTGTTGCTGGAGTGTCGGCAATGAGCCGTACTCTGGTTGGAGTCGGAGTTTGATGTTGTTCTGCGGGTGTTGCAGTGGGATCTGTATATGCCGTAGTCGGCGTAGCCTGAACAACAGGAGGTGTTGTCGGTGTCGGAGTTGGTTCGTCTGTCGGTGTCGGAGTGACGGCACTTTCGTCCGTGTATCCGATAAATACGTTAAAGTCCTCAAAATCCCAGTTTGCATCCAATTGTCCGCGCTGATCGGTGTCTTGTCCCTGAATTGCGTCTGCCCAACACTGATACGGTCTGTCTACACCAGAAGTGGTTTTAATGCCGGAGTCGGACAGGGAAGAAATATACGAACTGATGTCCCGTGTCGGTCCCGGATACCTACCGCATTTATTAGCACTGGTCGGGAGAATAAATCCGACGGAATTCGTATCTTCGTTTCCGAGTCGTACGGCAATGGTATATGTTCCTGCGGTCACTGTTGTTTCAAAATTGCCGTCGCTGATTTTTGTCATAGAAGCAGCGGATCCGCCTTTGGTCATCGATACAGTGGTGTCAGCATGCACGTTTACCATATGTATGCGAATTTTGCCGTCGGAATCAAAGGTTACGGTATTCAACTTGCTTCTGTCCGGATCGCATACAATGCTGTTTTCGCTCGGTGCCGCTTCTTCAGGATAATGATAACAATTTCCCGGCGGTGTTTCGCAGTTGTATGGTGCTTTGGAACAGTCTGTTCCTTTTGGATAACATCCCATGCAACAGCAGACTGAGTCGTTTCTGTTACAGCATAAGTTGCCGCAGTCGAGCGGACAGAAACTGCTGGTTACCGTTCCCTTGCTTGCACATGCTCCTGTTGTATACAGTACTCTGCCGATGATACAAGAGCCTGTTCCACCTCCACCACCACCGATAGGCGTTGGAGTGATGGAAGGATAGACAGCCCTGCTTCTAATTTCCGCAAATTGCGGAGACTGTGTTATGTAATAAATGGCAATGGGAAGAGTAAAAACCAGAAATAACAGGGTCGCTATCAGAATGCCTTTTTCTGACTTTTTCTTTTTCTGCTGAGGCGGTTTTTTTTCTTGCGTGTCCTGTGTTTCTGTTTCCCCAGAAGGAACAATGACAGATTCTGTTGCCGCTTTCACCATAGGTTCCGGAATCGGAGGCGGTGGAGGATCTGGAGATACAGGTGCTATCGGTTGCTGACTGACAGTATCAGGAACAGGAATTTCTACCGGCGGTTTCTCGGGAATTTCCGGAGGAGGTGCGATAGGAGAAGGTGCTATCGGTTCAGGAAGTATGGGAATTGCCTCGGGCGACTCTAAAGATGGTGTTTCCGGTTTCACCTGCGTATCAGAAGTGTTTTGAATTGTACCGGCAGCAGATTCTTCAGGTGATGCGTTTTCATCAACTGGAAGCGGTGTTTCACCTAACGCTTTTGCAGCATCATCTATGACTTGCTGTGGAGATACCGGTTCATCCGCCATGAAAAATACCAGCAAAAAATCAGTACTATATATTAGAGTAAACTATCTAAGATGAAACTTCAACAAACAAGATCTGTGTTTATAATGTTAATCCGATAAGCAGTAGTAGGACGCTGCCTAGTGCAGTGACGGATCCGAGTAATCCCGGACCTATGCCTGACACCGGCATTGCCTGACCGGCTGTATCCTCAACAGTTTCCTGCGTTGCTGTTTCACTGGTGGTTTCCGGACAGGAGCATGTTGATTCCGCCGGACAACTTGCATTTCTGCATCTGTTTATTCCATTTACGGAAGAACAGGTAAGTCCCGATGTACAGTCATTGTCATTTGCACAGGAAGCGTCGCAGGCGGCAGAATTTGGTTCATTCGTTGGTGCAGGTGTCGGTGCTTCAGTTGGTTCAGGAGTATCGGTCGGATTTGCGTCAGTTGTTTCTGCCTTCGCTCCGACTCCTTCACCGGACGCACAGCCTGCTTTTGCGCAGGACTGATCAAAACAAAGGTTGCCGCAGTCGCCGGTATATACACCGCAACTTCCTCCACACGTTTCTGCATTGCATGGTTTTAGTCCAGAAAGCGGCGGCTTTTGTATGTATTTGCATCCACCAGCAACACCATCTTCCTTTACGCGTACATTTGGTAATTCTCCTGTTACAATATCTTTTGTCGCAACTTCAACAGGACATTGCGCGGGGGCGGATGTGCCGCAACTCCAAACATATCCGCTTTCTGTATCCACACATTTACACATATATCCTGTATTTTTCCCCGTTGTTTTGCTGATTTGGCACGCCTGCGTCCCTTTGGTACAAGATTCTGAAGCGGCGCGGCTTCTGGTATCTGCAAGTTGCTGCTGCTTGGCAATATAGTAGACTGCTACGGGAAGTGTAACAATCAGAAGAATAATTCCTATTAATAACGGGGTTTTTCCGCCCCCAGTTTTTTTTCCTGCAGGCTTATCCTTTGCCGGTTCCGGCGGTTGCATCGGGGGAATGATAAAAGTGTCTGTGGTTGGCATACATTGTGCACTGTTAGTGTTGCATGTGGCAGTTTTACGTACGTTCTTTGACGAACAACAACGAACCGCCGCCGATAATCAATGCCGATCCGAGTAAAAGAAGCAGTAATGTCGGAATATATGATCCGCTTGTCGGCATCGGTTCGGACGCAAGATCTGCTTCCTCTGTGGCCACCTCTTCAGGCGTCGGTGTCGGCGTTTCCAGTTCTGCTGATGCAGTTGCATCTCCCAAAACTTGTGTGCCGCTTTTCATCACAATAAATGTATGTGTAATGACAATGGGTTTGTTTTTTGCATCTACACTGCTGATGGTGACACGTTGTTTTCCCGGAGAGAGTGATTTTGTCGATGTATATTTCCATAATCCGTCCTTATCAACAGTTGTCGTTCCCGTTGTCGGATTGGTGAGTCCGAGAGAAACGGTTACTTTTTTTCCTGCCACACCAGTTCCCCTGATCTGCGGCCGGTATGTGGACACGGTAGCCCCCTCCATTGGTGCGGTAAGGGAAACAGCGCCCGTTGTTGCGCCCAATACCGCCGTTTGTGTGTTGGTTGACTTCAACGCGGCAGGTGTTGTGCTTGTGTTTGCAGCAGAAGCAAGGGAGGAAGATACAGGTTTTTTTGCATCGCGGTTTCGGAAATCATAGGTCTGTCCGAGAATAATATCGGGTACAGGAGCATCATTGAATGTGTCTGTCAGCACGTTTGATTCCGTTGTTCCTTTTTGGATAACCAGTGTTTCCGTATACCGGTCGCTGCTTGGCACATAGGAACTTCCGTCAGGTGTCCGTATTGTGGAAAGGGGAATGATCCATGAGCCGGAATTTCTGACGAGTGTGGAAAGCGTCTGACTGCCGGTAAGAGTAAGAAAAACAAGCGCGCCTTCCGCCGGTGTTGTTTCATCCAGCGTTACCTTTCCGTATGCAGGATCGATATTCGGTGGCATGTCGGTAAGTGATGCAAAAGTGGAAACCTGATAGCTTTTTTTATCCGTCGGATATTTTTTCCCGTTGGAGAGAATCGTAACGTCAAACAACGTCGCAGGAGGCAGCGATCGTATAGACACGCTGTGGGTATTATATTTACCTAATTTTCCGGTTGCGTCCCGCTCGTCGAATCCAGAATATTTTTTTCCATTGGTATCAACAGCCAATATGGTTCCGCTTGCCGTTTCCTCTGTCTGCCAGACGATAGTAAAACTTGTATCAGTAATGTTGGTTACCGTTACCTGCTGCGGTTCTATGGAAGCGCCGGCACGCGTCTGTGTTTTGGAAAATAACTGAAACAGAAAGCTGATTCCTGTCATCAATAGCACGACAAGAATGATGCCGACAATCGTAGGTATTTTTCTTGGCCCTTGCATAATAAATCATTAGAACTTGGTTTTTTGTTCTAATATATCCAGTGTATCAGTATCGAGCTTCGGTGTTAAGGGTGTGATCACCTGATTGACGGTGGAAGACACCGTTGACGTTTTGGTGGTTTTTACCAGTTCAAAAAATATCCATGACAAGACGGTGACAAACGTGAATATTGAGATAAGGAATAAGTCGCGGTCTGATTTCATAGCGTGTTAGGGTGTTGCATAATACGCATTCATTTTTAATACCAGCTGAATGGACGGCGAAGCGGAGATGGTTGTCGCCTGTTTTTTGTTCGGCGTGAATGAGATGGATTCAATGGTTATAATTCTGCGCATGGCAATGCAATTGCGTAAAAATGAGGAAAGCGCATCGTAATTGCCTTCAATAGACATGGAGACGGCAAAATCAATCTGTTTGACTGTATAGGATTTGGATGCACTTGCACTGGCAGACGGCAGCATGGGGGCGGAGGCAACCTGAATGGCGGAAATGGATGCGCCGGCGCTCGTTGCAATGTCGCGCAGTTGTCTTACGACATCTATGGCATTTGGATCGGTTGGCGTTGCGTCTTGGATGTAGGATGCGCGTTGTCCTATGGATTCAAGCAGCGCCTGCGCCTCTATCAGCGCTTCTATTTTTTCATCCATTTTTTTGTTCACCGATTTTTTATCGACAATTTCTCGCCTTAGGTAGAGAATGGTCTGCACTGTCGGTTTGACTGCATACCACCCGAACAATGCAACAACCAAGAAAATAAATATAACGGTTGAATACACCCGTGTTTTCGGTTTTGCCAAAATCGGTTCAAGCGAATGATAGTATTTTCTGTATTGTTCCGGTAGGTTGAATTTGCTTGCCATAATCGTATTATTTTTTCCCTGCGGCGGTGTTGACGCCCACCAGTTCGGCTTCCAAAGTATATTGGATGCCTATACTCGTTGCTTTGTCGATAGTGCCGATTTCAATATTTTTGAGTGATTTGGTTGCATTGAGATTTAACAGGAGTTGTGAAAAACTCTGCACTGTAAGGGAAGTGATCTGCGCGGTAACTTTTCCGTTATTTATTGACAGCGTTTGGAAATAGGTACCGGACGGAAGAAGCGTGTGCAGTGTCTGGATTGTGTCCGTCGGTTTACTTTGGCGGTCGAGTAGCACTTTGATTTTGTTTAACGAATCCTGTGTCCTTTTGAATGTTATTTCCAAACCCTGATTATAGGCAATGATGTCCTGTTTTTGTGAAATTTCATCTTTCAGGTCTGTGAGTTGCCGGTCAAGGCTGAACCGAGAAATAAAAGCGATAAGCACAATCATTTCCGTCGTAATCATGATATATCTTCCATACGTGGTGATCCACGTGATCATTCGTCCGACGGGGGAGAGTTCTTGTTTTGATGAACCCAGAAGATTTATCTCAACTGTTGATGTGGCAGGCATGCATTCATTATAAGGGGAAAAACAAGAATCCTCAATGATGGGAGTTGCTTTACTTGGCTTGAACGAGTTTGGAAAGACGTGACTTGAGTCGTGCTGCTTTATTTTTGTGGATAACGTGCATTTTTACCGCTTTATCAAGCGTCGCGAATACAGCAGAAAGCTGTTTGGCGTTTGGTGTTTTTCGCATGTCTTTCACGACACTGCGGACATACGCCCGTTTCGTTGCGGTTGCAACAGAGCGTTTTTTGTCGTGACGCAGTTTCTTTAATGCTTGTGCGGTTATTGGCATAGGGGAAAGTATAGCAGAGAGGTATCTATCCGGTCAAGGTTGGAGTGCGTTATAATAGACAACAGAAATGAAATCCTTGCTGGAATTACTTACCAAAAAACAGTCTTCCGTCCGGTCGGCAGCTATCGTGTTAATGGCAATGGTGTTTGTTTCCCGCATATTGGGATTGGTCAGAGACCGGCTGTTGGCGGCACGGTTTTCTCCGGATGAACTGGGTGTATATCTGGCGGCATTCCGTATGCCGAACTTTTTGTTTGAACTGTTGGTTATGGGTGCACTCACATCCGCGTTTATTCCTGTCTATACGAAATATGTGGCAAAAGGAAAACAGGATGAGGCGTGGAGGATTTCCAACACCCTCATTACTGTATCAGTTGCAATTCTTCTTGTTATTTCTATTCCGCTTCTTATCTGGACGAGTCAGATTTCAGCACTCATTGCTCCGGGATTTTCCCCTGCGGAAATCGACCGCATGGTGCAGTTTACGCGGTTTATGGTGGTATTGCAGGTATTTCCGCTGTTAATCGGCAATTTTTTTACCGGCATTCTGCAGTCACACAAGATGTTTTTTCTTCCGGCGCTCGCCCCTGTGGTGTATAACATGGGAATTATTCTGGGAATTCTGCTGTTCAGCGGAAGCATCGGGTTGTGGGGACCGGTGGTGGGTGTCGGTATTGGTGCGTTTTTGTTTATGAGCATTCAGATACCGCCGCTAATGAAACTGGGATTCAGGCAAAAGCCGTCGATGGATCTTCGGAATGAGGGTGTACGTGAAGTGGGAAAACTGATGCTGCCCCGTACGGCAGGTCTTGCTGTTTCGCAGATTGACACCACTGTTGACCTGATATTGTCTTCACTACTCGGTACACGCATGGTAACGGTATTCAGTTTTGCGCAGCAACTCCAACAGTTGCCCATCGGCCTGTTTGGAGCAACGGTTGCGCAGGCGGCGTTTCCTTTGTTGTCTCAGGCGTCTGCAAGCGACGATAAGGAGCAATACATGAAAACGATTACCTCTGCGCTCAACCAGATCATGTTTTTCATCATGCCGATCTCCGTATTATTCATCGTACTCCGCATTCCCATTGTCCGGTTGGTGTTTGGCGCATCGCGGTTTGACTGGCAGGCAACAGTATTGACGGGCATGACCTTGTCGGCGTTTAGCGTGTCCCTGTCCGCGCAGGCGATATCACAGTTGCTGACCCGCGGATTCTATGCGCTTTTTGACACCATGACACCGATGATCATCGCCGTCATCACCATTGTCATGAACACGGTGTTAAGTATAGTGTTTGTCCAGATAGTGCACCTGCCGGTTTGGTCGCTTGGACTTTCCACAACGATTGCCAGTTTTGTCAATGTGTTTCTGCTTTTTGTTTATCTGGAGCGGCGGCTGGGAAGTCGGATTTTGGTGAAATTGCTTACAACACCAGCAAAAATTATTATTGCCTCTTTGGTAACCGGCGTTGCACTGTACGTCCCGCTGAAATTATTCGACCAGCTGATTTTTGATACCACCAGAACATTCGGCCTCTTGCTCCTTGCCGGCGTAAGCAGTGTGATCGGTCTTGCTGTGTATTTGTTTTTAGTGTGGATGTTCGGCGTAACGGAAGCAAAATCGTTCATTGCACTGCTGACTAAATTCAGACATCCAAAGCAGATTATTTTGGAGCCGGCAAACGAAGTGGTAGGGAACGGCAGCCAGAATACGCCGATGACATAAAAAAACGCATCACTTCATCCGTTGCACTTCCAGCTGTATGACACTTTGGGGAGTTGCCACAACCGTTTTTTTCAGCACGCCGTTCGTAACCGTTTCCTGACTTTGTGTTGTTTTTCCGGAGAGTATTGTTTCCTTATATGTATATGTACCGTTGGGGAGATGCATAAATGTGACAGGAACCTGTTCCGTATGTGTTCCCTTGGCGTCAAAGTTTACCAGCAGCACTTTGATGATGTTGTTTTTGACTGATGCAAATCCGGTAACCCATGATCCTTCACCCGAAAGTTGCAGCCGTGTTCCTTTCATCGCATCAAAAAATGAATAGACATAATAGCGCGGTTTGATCTTTTTTCCGTTTGTCGGATGTGTAATCAGCCCCCAGCCGCTTCCGTTTTCCTGATTCGGTCCATCCACAAGTTCAAAGGAAAACAGATACGTCGGTCCGCCGGAAATAAGTTCCCGAAGTACTGATGCGGTATGAGCAGTCCCGAATGAGGTACCGTATGCCGTGCTTTTTGCGCCGGTAAAACCGAATTCCGTAATGATGGTCGGTTTGGTGGTGTATGCGGGATATGCCATGAGCCAACCACTCAAATTATGCTGGTCTGTGGTGAACTGCTTGGGATTGGCTAAGTAGGAATGCCACGAAAAAAAGTCCAACCGGCTGCCGGTGTTGATCACTCCAAGAATCCAGTTTTTGTAGAGACCTGTTGTTGCCGGTCCGCCGAACATAAACGGATTGACGTTGTTTGCCTGATTTGCTCCGGTTGCCGCATACCGGTATAACGTCAGATAGTTTTTTTCTCCGCTCAGTTTCCATGAGCCGAACTGGTCAAGATCTGGTTCGTTCCATACTTCGTAGTACATGCCACTGATGTTTTTCCCCGATTTTCCGCTGTAATGCTCTATTGTTTTCTGCACAACTGTCGCCCAATCGTTCCAGTCGTTCGGCGGATTGATGACAACGCCGTCTTTTGCAATAGCTTGTGGCATAAAAGAAAGAGACAGAAACGGTTTTGCTCCTGTTGCCAGAATGGTATTGACGGCAGTATCAAGCTTTGAAAAATCAAAGGAAAGTGTGCTGCCGTTTTTTGACACAACGTCATAATGATCAAAAATATGATCCAGTCTGATAACTTTTGGTGACAGTGCCTTTGTTTCCTGCAGGACAGGGGCGATCATATCGCCTGCCTCTTCACCGCCCTGTGCAAAAGCGTGGAAAAAGTCAGTGTTGATTTCCTCCAGTTTTGTCTGCGTGTCTATGACAATGGTTGCTTTTGTGCCGGATGCTTTGGAAACCAGCTGTGTTGTTTTGTATACCACGGCGATCAGAAGTGGAATAAATACAAGGAGGGCAAGGATGGAAGTAAATGTGGTGAATTTGGATGGTGCGGTTTTTTCCAGAAATGATGTCATACAGTCTGTTTTGCTTTTGCGTATACAACACCGCTCACTGCAATGCAGCAGATACCTGCAATAAGCAGTGCGACGGTTGTTTCTGTTGATCCCGTTACGGGCACTTCGTCACTGCCGCCTCCCATGCCGTCGGTGGTAATGAGCGCGCTGTCTGTTGCCTCTGTTTCGGGTGTCACTGTCGGTTCTGCAGGAGTCTCCGTGGGTGTGACAGCGGAAAGGAGTGCTGCCTGCGTGGGTGTCGGCATGACGGTAGTTGTGGTGGTGGTTGTTGATGTCCCGAGAATATTTACGGAAGCGGTTCCCATGGTGGTAATCACATTGGTTGATTCCGCCAGTCCTGATGCAAATGTGGTGGTGTCAAATTTCAACTGGACGGGCGCGGTTGTTCCTGTTTTTCCCTTAAAGCGGATGACGGCAATAGTGCCGGTACCTGTTATGGGGGAAGTGGTGCTGTTAGCAGCTACGGTAATAGATGCGGTGCCCGCCCCTACGATTCCGGAAGCGGTGATTTTTGGTGCCAATGCGCCATTCGTGATGCTTGTGGCTTCGAGTTTCGTGGAATCGAAGGTAACAACGACTTTGACCGCGGTAACATTGTTTGTGCCTGTGTTGATGTCGACGTTGACGGCAAATTGTTCATCCACTGGCTTAGTGATGGTTGTCGGATTAAAAGAAAGAGCGGTTGCTGGCGCGGCGCGGCTGCGGATATCCTGCTGCCTTCCCACCAAGTAGACTGATGCAGGGACCGCGACCAAAAGAAGTATACCAACAATAAGTAAGACGATTTTTTTCATCCTATATTTAGTATGCCGTAAACAGACAAGGGAAGACAATAGGGTATTGACAGATATTAGCACTCGTTATATATTACTGCTAATTGTCTCTTTTTCGGAATCACGGATGTATACAAAAAGAGGAAGAAATTGAGGCAAGAATGAACACATAAGAGGACAACTCATATGGAAACATCATTTGATCTTACGCCGCGGCAGGTTCTTATTTTAAAGGCTATTATTGAAGAGTACATTCAAACTGCTGAGTCGGTCGGATCGGAAACTTTGGATAAAAAATACAATCTCGGAGTCTCGCCCGCAACAATCCGGAATGAAATGGTGCGGTTGACCGAGATGAAACTCTTAAAACAGCCGCACACATCGGCAGGTCGCAGTCCGACGCCGGCGGCACTCAAGTTTTATGTAGAACATCTGATGAAAGCCAAGGACATGTCTGTGGCAGAGGAAATTTCCGTGAAGGAAAAGATCTGGGACTACCGGCAGGAAGTGGACAAACTGCTTAGGGAAGCGACACGGACGCTGGCGTCCTATACAAAGACGTTGGCAATTGCCGCGACGAAAGACGGGGACATGTATATGTCCGGCGCGGCCAATATTTTGGATATGCCGGAATTTTATGATTATGATTTGACGCATGCACTGTTTTCCGCGCTTGATCAGGTGGATTTTTGGTGGGAACTGGTGGAACGACAACCTGAGACCGTCGATATTCTCTTGGGAGATGAATTCGGTGGCAGAGGGGCGCTTGGGGAATGCGGATTTGTCTTTAACAAATTTGAAACACCGCATGTGTCGGGAATGATCGGCGTCGTGGGGCCGTCTCGGCTGAACTATCCGCGACTTGTTCCTGTTGTCCGGTATATGGGTGGACTGATCAAAGAATTATCAACTAACTGGTAAACATATGAAAAATACACAGACTTCGCCCAAGGCAAATCAGCCGTTGGCTGAAAAACAAGAAAACAAAAATTTGGAACTGCAAAAAGCAGTGGAAGAAGCTGAAGTTTGGAAAAACAAATATATTCGCGCACTTGCGGATTATCAGAATTTGGAAAAGCGGACGGAGGAAGAAAAACAGGAAGTTAGAGTGTATGCGACAAAACTATTTTTGGAAAAACTGCTTCCTGTCATTGATACCTTGGAGATGGCAGATGTTCATATTAACGATGAGGGCCTCAGTATCGCGATGAAAGAACTGCATGCGCTGCTTGCCAAATTCGGTGTAGAAAAAGTGCAAGTATTAGGAGAAACATTTGATCCATACAAAATGGAATGCATTGAGCTTGTCGAAGGAGAAAAAAACAAAGTTGTCGAAGTGACGAGTTCCGGATACGTCATGCACGGCAAACTTCTTCGGGAGGCAAAAGTAAAAGTGGGTGGAGGAACAACCACCAAGGAAGAAAAAGTATAAAAAGTTTTTACGTTTATAAGGAGGCGTAATATGGCTAAAATTATAGGAATTGATCTCGGTACCACAAATTCATGTGTTGCCATTATGGAAGGCGGATCACCAAAAGTGATTCATTCAGAAGAAGGAAGAAACACAATCCCTTCCGTCGTTGACCCAATCAAAAATATCGTTGGTGATGTCGCTAAACGGCAGGTCGTCATTCATCCGGAATCCACAGTCTTTTCCGTGAAGCGGCTTGTGGGACGAAAGTTTTCTGACAAAAGTGTCGAGACAGACAAAAAATGGTTGCCATACACGATCAAAGCAGGGAAAAATGATATGGCAGTGGTGGAAGTGGGCGGTAAACAATTCACCCCACAGGAAATTTCTGCAATGATTTTGTCCAAAATCAAAAAGGATGCGGAAAAGTATCTTGGTGGTACTGTCACACAGGCAGTCATTACCGTACCTGCATATTTTGATGACAGTCAGAGACAGGCCACCAAACAGGCAGGAGAAATTGCAGGACTTGAGGTGCTCCGTATCTTAAACGAGCCGACAGCTGCAGCACTTGCCTACGGACTCGACAAGAAAAATGCACACACCATCGCAGTCTACGATCTTGGTGGAGGAACATTTGATATTTCCATTCTTGAACTCGGTGAGGGTGTGTATGAAGTGAAAGCAACCAATGGAGACACGCATCTTGGAGGAGATGATTTTGACAAGCATGTGTTGGATTTCCTTGCGGATGAATTTAAGAAAGAACACGGCGTGGATCTCCGGAAAGATCCGCAGGCACTGCAACGGCTCCGTGATGCTGCAGAAAAAGCAAAGATTGAACTGTCTACTTCTCTAGAGACAGAAATCAATTTGCCGTTCATCACTCAAGGGAAAGATGGTCCAGTGCATTTGGTCACTAAATTGTCACGGGCAAAATTGGAAGCACTGGTTGATGATCTCATCAGAAAATCAATTGAGCCGGTCAAAAAATGTTTGGCTGATGCAAAAATTGATGTCAAAAAAATTGATGAAGTGGTCTTGGTCGGAGGAATGACCAGAATGCCAAAAGTCGTGGAAGTGGTGAAAGAATTCTTTGGCAAACAACCAAACCAGTCCGTCAATCCTGATGAAGTGGTGGCAATTGGTGCAGCAGTGCAAGCAGGAGTCTTGGCAGGGGATGTGAAAGATGTTGTACTTCTCGATGTCACGCCGCTCACGCTTGGACTGGAAACGCTTGGTGCAGTATCCACACCGCTCATTCCAAGAAATACAACGGTCCCAACCAGCAAAACGGAGATTTTCTCAACTGCTGCCGACAATCAGACATCAGTGGAAATCAATGTTTTGCAGGGTGAGCGATCGATGGCAGCTGATAACAAGTCACTCGGTCGGTTTATCCTTTCGGGTATCCCACCTGCACCGCGCGGTGTGCCGCAGGTTGAGGTAACCTTTGACATCGATGCGTCAGGTATTTTGAATGTCACTGCAAAAGACAAAGCAACCGGAAAAGTGAGCACGATTAAGATCACTGGTTCCACAGGACTTTCCAAAGATGAGGTGGAAAAGATGAAAAAAGAAGCGGAAGAACATGCTGCGGAAGATACGGAGAAGAAAGAAAAGATTGAGGTGAAGAATCGTGCGGAAAACTCCATCTATGTTGCCGAAAAAACCATCAAGGATGCAGGTGACAAAGCAAAACCGGAAGACAAAACTGCGGTTGAGGAAAAAATTAAAGCCTTAAAAGATATCCTTGAAACTGGTAGCAAAGAGGATTTGGAAGCAAAAACCAATGAACTGTCAGAGGTGATACAAAAAGTAGGTGCTTCCATGTATCAAAAACCGGAAGGCACGCCGGAAGGGCAACCTGCAGGAGAAGAACCGAAAGCAGAAGAAGCGGGTGCAGCAAAAGACGAGAAAAAGGTTGAAGAAGGCGAAGTCGTGAGCTAAAAAAAGAAAAAAATAGTATTTTGGAAGCATCCCGCGAATTTGTTCATGCGGGATGTTTCCGGTTTATATATAATGTATCGTTATGGCGAGTAAAAAAGACTATTACGAAGTATTGGGAGTTTCTAAATCAGCAAGCGCTGAGGAACTGAAGAAAGCATACCGCAAACTTGCGCTGGAATGGCATCCCGACAGAAACAAGTCGGCAAACGCAAACGAAAAATTCAAAGAGATAAATGAAGCATACGCAGTGCTTTCCGATACGAAGAAACGCGCGACATATGACCAGTTCGGCGCGGACGCATTTGCCCCAGGATCGGGCATGGGTGGCGGCGCAGGACAGGGGCCATTTGGCGGATTTGGCGGGCAAGGACCATTTCAGTATTCGTATTCTTCATCAGGTGGCAATCCGTTCGGCAACGATTTTGTCGATCCGTTTGAAATATTCGAACAATTCTTCGGCGGTGGATTCGGCGGAGCACGGGGTGGCGGCAGACAGCGAAGAAACGCCTATGAAATTTCCATTTCCTTCATGGAAGCGGTACACGGCGTGACCAAGGAAGTGATGGTACCGAAAGGACAGGCAGGCGAGGGATCAATGAAAAAGACCATCAAAATCCCTGCAGGTGTCGATTCAGGATCCCGCATCCGGTTTGATGAGTTTGATATCGTGATTTCTGTGCAAAAAAGCAACGAATTTGTGCGGGAAGGCGATGATATCGTCGTGACGCACGAAATTCCATTTACCAAAGCAGCGCTTGGCGGCATAGAAGAAGTGCCTACCATAGATAAGCCTGTAAAAATCAGAATACCTGCAGGAACGCAGGCGGGCACACTTATCCGGCTTCGCGGGCAGGGTGTGCCGCACGTCAGGGGTGGAGGTCGGGGGGATGAATACGTTAAGATTCAGCTCAAAGTGCCAACAAAGCTGTCACGACGGCAAAAAGAGCTTTTGGACGAGCTAGATGCCACAATGCATGAATAATTGACGATATTTTCGCTTCTGTGCTATACTACCTGATAGTTGAAGTGTTTGTGAGGTGGGCCTGAAACCCGCCTTTTTTTATAAATAAGGAATAAACATATGCCAGCAACAGTCAGAAGCGAATTTTCACTCGCATTAAACCAAGTAGCAACCGAACGCGGACTCGATCCGAAAATTGTTCTCGAAACAATCCGTGCCGCCATTCTTGCCGCATATCGCAAGGATTACGGCTCCGATGAACTCGATCTGTATACAGTTGAGGTTGATGGAGATACAGGGGAGGCAAAAGTCCTCAAAGAAGGCAAAGATGTCACTCCTCCAGGATTTGGCCGCATTGCGGCGCAAACTGCTAAACAAGTCATTTTACAGAGAATTCGAGAAGCGGAAAAGCAGGCGGTGCTTTCCGACTATCAGACAAAAATTGGCAATATCGTTCCAGGAATGATTCTTCGTTTTGACGGACCGAATGTCGTTGTCGACATCGGCAGAACGCAGGCAATCATGCCTGTATCCGAACAGAATCAGGGCGAACGCTATCACTTAAATCAGCGACTGACTTTTTATATCGATGGTATTCGTGAAACACCACGTGGGAACGAAATTATCGTTTCTCGTGCTAGCAAAGGCTTGGTCGAAGGATTGTTTGCGAGAGAAGTACCAGAAGTTGCGCAGGGCGCAGTTGAACTTCGGACAGTGGTCAGAGAAGCGGGCGGACGCACTAAAGTAGCAGTATTTTCCAAACAATCAGGTGTTGATCCAGTGGGATCTTGTGTCGGACAAAAAGGTGTGCGTGTGACAGCGGTCATCAACGAACTTGGTGGCAACGAAAAAGTGGACATTATCCAATGGAGTGATGAGCCAAAGGCATTTATCATTGCAGCCTTAGCTCCCGCAAAAGACATGGATGTCACGCTTGATGAGGCGACCAAAACAGCAACAGTCAAAGTACCGGAAGATCAGTTGTCTCTTGCCATCGGCCGTGACGGACAAAATGTCAGACTTGCGGCAAAACTGACAGGGTGGAAAATTGATATTCAAGGAAAAGAAGGTACAAAACCGGTCGCTGACGTGGTAACACCGGAAACCACAAATGTGGAAGTGGCAGAACCCGTCAAGGAAGAACAACCGGTAGAGAAAAAAGAAGAGGAAGCACCGGCAGAAACACTAGAAGAACCGAAAGCAGACGTTGCAGTTCCAGCAAATACGACGGAATAAACGTATGAGCGGATCAATTGTTACGAGTGAAGGAATATGGCCAAAAAAGACAAAGCACCAGAGAGTACTCAATTTCGACCGCCGATCGTTGCGGTATTAGGCCACGTTGACCACGGCAAAACTTCCTTGTTAGACTACATCAGAAAATCCCATGTTGCGGCAGGGGAACATGGCGGTATTACACAGGCCATCGGTGCATATCAGATTCCGGGAATTACCTTCATCGATACGCCGGGGCACGAAGCATTTGCAAAAATGCGTTCCCGTGGTGCCATGGTGTCTGATATTGCAATTCTTGTAGTTGCAGCCGATGACGGCGTGATGCCGCAGACAAAAGAATCCATTCGGATGATCCAGGAAGCGGGAGTTACGATGATCGTTGCCATCAACAAAATTGACATGGAAGCGGCAAACGTGGATAAGGTAAAACAGGATTTGGCGAGAAACGGCGTACAAGTGGAAGGATTCGGTGGAGATATTCCCTGTGTTTCCGTTTCCGCAAAAGCAGGGACGGGTGTCAAAGAACTTCTCGACACGATTAAAGTTGCTGCAGAAATGAAAGAACTGAAAAATGAGCCCGACGCACCAATGGAAGCAGTTGTCATCGAAAACAGAATCGATAAAGGCAAGGGTATGGTGGCAACAGTTGTTGTGAAAAAGGGAACACTCAAATTTGGAAGTCCATTGTTTGACGGCGAGAAACAGGTGGCAAAAGTGAGAGCAATGTTTGATGAAAACGGCACGGGCGTCGCTGCTGCCGGCCCTTCCAAGCCGGTCGAAGTTTTGGGGTTTACCGCACTTCCACAGGTGGGCGCAGTGTTGACGACTGTGGCTGTTGCCAAAGCAGAAGTGGCACAAGACAAAACAGTAGATAGTGCACAATCTGTTGCTGATTTCTTGGCGGCTATGAACGGCAAGAAAAAACTTGCCATCATCGTGAAAGCGGATGTGTACGGATCACTGGAGGCAATTCTTGAGGCACTTGGCGATGATGTCGATATCGTGACAGCGGGTGTTGGAGAGATCAACGATGCGGATGTTTTGATGGCTAAATCCACGGGCGCATTTGTCATCGGATTTAATGTGAAACTCAAGCAGGAAATCGAAAAACTTGCACAGATAGAAGGCGTCATCTGCAGAACATACACGATTATCTATGAACTGCTCGACGAACTACATGACGTTATCGAAGGCGCTATGGAAGTCATCTCCAAAGAGCGCGAACTGGGTACTGCCAGAATTCTTGCGGAATTTCCATTCTCGGGCGTGCGGATTGCGGGTATCAAAGTGCTTTCCGGTCGTATCGCCAAAGGCGATCAGGTAAAAGTTATGCGGAAAGAGGAAGAAATCGGACGTGCAAAGATCAAATCTGTCAGGCACGGGAAAGAGGAAGAAACACGTATGGATGTGGGAGATGAATGCGGATTGTTGTTTGATAAAATCGTTGATTTCGCGATTGGCGATGATATAATTGCGTTTACGAACCATTAACCCAGCCGCTCGCGAGCAGCTGGGCTAGGTCTGCCCCACAAATGTGCTTTTATGGATGAAGCAACACAGACAGATATTCTTCGAATCAAAGACCTCACTGCGCAGGCAAAAGATGTTTTAATCCTCACACATAAAGACCCAACAGCTGACGGCATCGGAAGTGCACTGGCACTGTATGTTGCGATGAAAAATGCAGGGAAGCATGTGGTGATTGGCTGTCCGACACCGATGATTGTGGAATTTTCCTCGTTTGTGGGTGCGGACAAAGTGGAAACTAAATTTTCCAAGAAAAACTTTGTTATTTCCCTCGACTATGAGGACGGATCCATCGATAAGGTGACGTACAACATCGAAGGACAGAAATTTAACCTCATTATTGAGCCGCGTCCGGGGTTTGAAAACTTCAATGAAGAGCATGTAAGTTTTCATCACAAGGGAACTGCGGCTGATGTCATTTTTATCATCGACACCATGCACCTCGGTGAACTGGGAGAATTGTATGAAGGGGAGAAGGAACTGTTTGCAACACGACCGATCATCAATATCGACAAACATATTGAGAACGCAAAATATGGTGCAGTAAACATTATCGATCATGCGGCAACAACAGCAGAACTTGTGGCAACGGTGATGTCGGAAATTGGCACACCACTGACGGAAGACATCGCAACAAACCTTTTAAATGCAATCTACAGCGCATCAAATAATTTTCAAGAAATTACTGCGCGGACATTTGAAGTGGCAGCAGCGTGTGTGAAAGCAGGAGGAAAACGATTCCCCACTGAACTGCCCGTTGCGCCGGAATTTATCAAAGAACTTTCCCAACCTGTTGTTGATGAAAAACCACAGGAAGTTGCAGCACCTCAGCCTCAGCCAAAGCCTGATCGTCCTTTGGACGATGCAGCTCAAACGATTTCCGCTCCACCTATTGAACCTGAAAAAACGCCTGCACAACCTCAAAATCCGCCGGAAGATTGGTTAAAACCAAAGATATTTAAGAGTTCATCGATTGCTTAAAATATGTTTAAGCTGCAGAAAATAGTTCCAATAATTAAAGAATTGTTGAGGTACTTTGCGTTTTTAGTAGAAGAAATTCCTAACATCTTAACTATTATTGTCGTTCCAACATTTTTAGGAATGTTTGTTTTACTTCCCAACATAAATAATTGGATTTCAAGTATTATTACAGTTCTTTTAATGCTTTTTTTATTCGTTCGAAGTTTTAGATATTTAAATGTTAAAAATTTAAGTACCCTATGGATGGTGTATTTAGGAATTACAGGTTTTGCCTTATTTATGTTTGAAGCATGTGTGATACTTGTCGCGATTGAAAATGCTAAATTGAATTTTAAATAATTCGGATTTTTAAATTTTTACAATTTCTATTCATAGAAATTCTTTAGATTCACCCAAAGTTAGTAATGGGTTATAATGTAATTCCGATAATGAATAAAAATTTTCAATCCACTAAACCTATCGTTATTGACCTCTTTTCTGGTTGTGGAGGATTATCATATGGATTTTCTCAAGCGGGGTATGATGTTAGATTAGGAATAGATAATGATGAAACTGCTTTAAAAACTTTTGAATTAAACCATCCACATAGCAAAGGTGTAAATATTGATTTATCAGATAAATTTGCGATTAGTAAGATTAAAAAAATATTAGGTAATTCTAAGGTAGACGTTATTATCGGTGGTCCACCCTGTCAAGGATTTTCTTTAACAGGTACAAGAAAATTTGATGATGATCGAAATAAATTATATTTGTCTGTTATAAAGGCTGTAAAAGAATTAAAACCAAAAGCTTTTATGATAGAAAATGTAACTGGGATGGCCACCTTATATAAAGGAAAGGTAAAAGAAGAAATTATAAAGAGATTTAATAAATTAGGTTATAACGTCAATAGTCAAGTTTTATGTGCGGCTGACTATGGAGTACCTCAGATACGAAAAAGATTAATATTTATTGGATTAAGAAAAAAATTAGGTGAATACGATTTCCCAATACCAACAAATAATCCAACAAATTATATATCTACCGCAGATGCCATAAGCGATTTACCTTCTCGAGAAAATAATATTGGTATTGAAGCAGATCAATATTTAAATAAACCAAAAACTGAATATCAAATTTTAATGAGAAAAAATTCAATTAAACTTTATAATCATGTTGCGACAATTCATTCTAAAAAGGTTATAGACGTGATTAAACTGGTACCAGAAGGGAAAAATTATAAAAGTTTACCAGAAGGCGTCGGCTCTCATAGAAAATTTCATGAAGCTTGGACACGTTATCATAGTAAAAAACCTTCAAGGACTATCGACACAGGCCATCGTAATCATTTTCACTATAAGTATAATAGAGTTCCTACAGTTCGCGAGAACGCCAGATTGCAATCCTTTCCAGATGTGTTTATTTTTCTTGGAAGTAAAACTCAGCAGAATAAGCATGTTGGCAATGCCGTTCCACCACTACTAGGATATTGCGTTGCTAAAAAACTTTTACCTTATCTAAAAAAGTAGCTAAAAATTTTAATTGCATCACGTTCAATATGAGGAAACTTAATGTTATAGATTTGTTTGCCGGATGTGGAGGTTTAACTGATGGTTTTGAACAATCAGGTTTTTTTAAAACTCTAGCTTGTGTTGAATGGGATAAATCTTGTTGTGCAACATTAGCTAAAAGATTAGCAAATAAATGGAATTATAAAAATGGTTCTGAAGTTGTTATCAGGTATGACATACAAAAAACTGCAGATTTGCTAAAAGGATTTAATGATCCAAAATACGGATTTAATCTTGGGTTAAATAAACTTATTGAAAATAAAGTCGATTTATTGATTGGTGGTCCTCCATGTCAGGCGTATTCAGTTGCTGGTAGAATTAGAGACAAACACGGAATGCAACTAGATTATCGTAATTATCTTTTTGAAAGTTATATTAAAGTATTAGATAAATTTAGGCCAGAAATATTTATTTTTGAAAATGTTTTAGGACTACTGAGTGCAAAGCCAGGTGGTGTTTCTATCATTAATAGAATAAAAAAAGCTTTTTCACAAATCGGTTATGAAATTGTCGATGACATAAGGGGAAATGCAGTTTTTGACGTTGCGGATTATGGAGTTCCTCAAATAAGAAAACGTGTTATATTACTTGGTTTAAATAAAAATGTGTATAAAGAAAATAGGCAAAAAATTTTAATTGATTTTTATCAAAATATATTACCCTCATTTAAAGAACAACATAGGAAAACAGTTAAAGATGCAATTTTTGACCTTCCAAAATTTCAAATAAATAAATTAGAAATTGATTCAAACAACAAAGTGCAACCACATTTTTCTGAATCCATGTCTATATTAAATCATTATCCAAGATATCATAGTAAAAGAGATATTCAAATATTTTATGAATTAGCTTTGGATCAAAGTAAGGGGAATAAAAAATTTCATTCAGTTAAGGATATCAAAAAATTATATACAGAAAAAACCGGTAAAATTTCTAATGTACATAAATATTTTGTTTTAAAATGGAATGAGCCTAGTAATACAATAGTTGCGCATCTATATAAAGATGGGTTAAGACATATACATCCAGATTATAAGCAAGCGAGATCGATTTCCGTGCGTGAAGCGGCACGACTACAGTCGTTCGATGACGATTTTGAATTTTTAGGATCAATGGGTGATCAATATAAAATGATTGGAAATGCAGTTCCTCCGCTCTTTGCTAAAAAATTAGCTTGTGCCGTGCACAAGTTTAAAGTTAAATATAATGGAGTATAATAAGATAAAT
Source organism: uncultured Gammaproteobacteria bacterium (assembly GCA_964609895.1). GTDB lineage: Bacteria > Patescibacteriota > Microgenomatia > UBA10105 > UBA927 > CAIJMI01. Next base: position 97,322 of record CAZSTG010000001.1, read on the forward strand.
GAATGAACAGATATTATATATTCATAAACTGAACGCCCAAGAATTGGGTTTTAGACACGGTTCTTCTCATAAGGCTGGAAGATATATATATGTATCAAAAAAGTATTTAAATTTTTTTCCTCAATTAAGTGAATCGATTAAAAACGATCATATTCTTATTGATATTATTCCACCCGATTCTGACAAATTAATTTTGACTAATTATGTTTATCATAACGATAAAATAGTAGATTCAAAATCAAATGGTAGAAATGAATTTAGAATTTATTTGAATGAAGGAAATGATTTAGAAGGAAATTATTATCAGCCAAATGATATTGTTGTTATTCAGTCAGTAAAAATTGATGATAGTGCAACGTATAAAATATATAAATTTGACCAAATTCAACATGGTGTTGTATATCGACAACTTGACGAGTTATTGCGTAGATATGATAGTGCAGGAGCTTCTCATGCAATGATTCCGTTTGATGAACTTAAATTTTTATCTATTCCTCAATATCCTACCGTAGATTTACAAAGTAAAGTTTTACCAAATGATGTAAAAGAAACAATTTTTAGTGCCCCAGTAGGTGTTTCACTTCCATCTGAAGGGGAAGTGATTCGAAAAATTCGAAGCGCTAATTTTCGCGACTTAGTTCTCATGTTTTATGATTATAAATGTGCCGTCACTGGTAGAAGTAAAATAATTGAATATGGAACATTAACAAATCTTGAAGCGGCACATATTTATGCTTTTTCTAAAAGTGGAGGAGATAATCCATCAAACGGAATACCTTTGATTAAGGATATCCATTGGGCTTTTGATAATGGATTTTTTACTTTGACACCAGAATTTAAAATAAAAGTACATGATAATGCAATGAAAATTTCTTATTTAGCTGAATATAACAATAGGATTATAAATTTACCTGAAGATTCAAGAGCTAGACCTAATATGTCATCAATTGAGTGGCATAATAAGAATGTATTTGGTCAATTTGTTAGGAAACAGTAATTTTTTGCAGAGGTTAGTTTTATGAAGTTTGTTCCAAAATAACCTTAAGATTTGATCTTCGTTTCGATTTGTTATATACCAACGGTAATCGATTTTGCTCCTTAAGAAGTTGGCGAGGATAACTTTCTCCCCAATAATTTGGGTTTCAGTTTATTTCAGCCCTCCTCGAGAGGGTATTTTAAAAATGCTTTCTCGGGGGAGGCAGTATTTAGACTTCCCAAATTTATTATAGAGAGGAGGTGAAAGGTATGGCATACTTTGTTATCTATACGGATTATAAAGGAGAATACCGTTGGAGGTTAAAAGCCAATAACGGTGAAATAGTTGCAGATAGTGAAGGTTATCAAACCAAACAATCGGCAATAAATTCGGCAAATTGGGTAAAAACCAATGCGCCTAATGCATCCATACAGGATCAAGTCTAACACTTGATTCACGCCTCGTCAGCTTTTTGAGGAGCTATTTTAATATATACTCTAACTTTTCCTCGTTTTAGAATCAGCTTTTTTCTGAGCGCTTCGAGAAGATAGGGAATGCTCAGATATTGTGCGAGTTGTTTTATGAGAAGTTTTTGTACTTCCATTGGTAACGCAAACACATTTGGTGCTTCCATAAACCTAGCGGCATTTGTCAGATGTTGGAGGATAGGACAGGAGGACATCACACAGAGTGATTTTTCTTTTTGTTTTTCAACAACGGTGTTGAATAGTAATTTTCCTAGTCCTTTTCCCTGAAATCTTAGGAGTGTGACAAGCGGCCCGATTTTTACCCAGTTTTTTGTTTCAGCTATGCAGCACACCCCTGCAAATTCTTTGTCCACAAAGATACAGTATGGATTTGGATATCGTTTCCAGTTTTTTCGATCGACGAATGCGAGGTCTGGCGCGGTTTTGATGGAGGAAATAAGCTCGGTAATTTCTTGTTCCGTGAGCGTGTGTTTTTCGATTGTGACTTGCATTTATTTGATTATACTATGAGGAAAGAAGATTTTAGGCTAACTAGCACTATGATGACATAAGGAAATCGTTATAATGTCATCTCATGGGTGGATCAGACAGACGCGTGCTTGACTCATGTCTCGGATGTAAATAACCTCTTTCGATCGCATTACTAACTGTCTTTATATTACCCCTCCATTTTTCTTCGGGAATTTTAGAAAAACCTCCAGTAAGCCATTTCCCATCAACTATTAAGGAATGATCTTGCAAAAATCCAACGTTAATTTCAGACCAAGTTTCTTCATCTGTCCCACGCCATTGAGAAAAATTTTTATTCCATTTTAGTGTAATAGTGAAATATTTTTTATCAGTTGGATCTGTTTCTTTGTACGCGTAATTTTTCGCGAAAGAAGAATCTTCTCCATAGTAATCTGAAGGCGTCATTGGCCATTTTTCCATACCAGAGATAAGTTTCAGTAATTCATTAGTCAATTCATCAATTTGACTGGATTCAAAGCATTCTCGAAGTTGGGCAGTTTTAGCGGCTTCACGTCGTTCTCTGTTATTCTGTTGAATTAAATCCGTTGATTTTTGTTGACTGAGCAGTGTTTGGTCACGTCGGAGCTTTGCGTTTGCCTCTTGTGTTTGGGTGATAATTTGAGTTTTTAATCTTTCAAATGCCATATAAGTATTGTTCTAACGCGATATTATCATTTTTTATCTTAAAGTCAAGAAAAAGGTAGTACCTTAAACCTCTTCCTTGTAATTTGACCTCATTTAGTGTAAAATACCCATTACTGGAGCAGGAAAGAGCCGCTCCCTTTTTAATTAAACAGTTATGGCAACAAAAGCAAAAAAAGTTACAAAAAAAGAAGAAAAAGTTGAAAAGAAAGCCGTGAAAACAGCTTCAAAAGTAGAAAAGAAAACAGTGAAGAAAGCTGTAAAAGCAGTCAAATCCGCACCTGTTGAAGAAATTCCGGCGCCAAGTGAAGAAAAAGCACAAATTATCGCTGAATATCAGGTAAAAGCAGGCGATACAGGAAGTCCGGAAGTGCAGATTGCGCTTCTCACCGCCCGTATTGAAAAGCTTGCATCCCACCTGAAAACAAACAACAAAGATAATCATTCCCGTCGGGGACTGTTGGGAATCATCTCAAAACGCCGAAGACTCTTGAACTACCTTGAAACCAAGGAAAAAGCACGGTTTAAAGAAATACAAAAAAAGTTAGGTTTAACAAAATAATTTTTCCCTCCGCATACGAATGTGAGAGGAGAACAGACAAGGAAGTGCGATGTCTTGAATTTTTGATACTCTGACAGCACTGGAGTATCGAAGACTCGAATTGTCTCACTTCCCCCTTTCTCCATCCTCCCTATTGGTAGGCGAGAAGATTCTATGAATATAGTAAAAAAATCCGTTGAAGTCGGTGGACGAACGTTATCACTCGAAATTGGACGCTATGCCGAACAGGCAGGCGCAGCCGTGGTTGCCCAGTATGGCGATACCATGGTTTTGGCCGCAGTGACGGCATCCAGCAAAGAAACAACACTCGATTATTTTCCACTTTCCGTTGAATACGTTGAACGCCTGTATGCAGGCGGACGCATCAAGGGATCACGTTGGGTAAAACGCGAAGGCAGACCGACAGACGATGCAGTACTTGCGGGTCGTGTCATTGACCGTTCTATCAGACCGCTTTTTCCAAAAACATACAAACATGATGTACAGGTGATCATTACCACACTTTCTGTTGATGGAGAAAATGATCCCGATGTTTTGGCACTTGTTGCCGCATCGGCTGCCATTGCTGTTTCCGAAGTTCCATGGAATGGACCGGTCGGAGGCGTTCGTGTCGGATGCATTAAAGAGGAAGGACAGGAAAAAGGAACCATCCTGATTAATCCGACAGCACCACAACAGGAAATGAGTGAATTTGATTTCATCGTTTCCTCAAACGCAGATCGCGTCATGATGCTTGAAGGAGGATTCTGCGAAACACCGGAAGATGTGGTGTTTGAGGCAGTCGAAGCAGCGAAAGTTGCAAACAAAGCAATCATTGACTGTATCAATGACCTCGTCAAAGAAGTGGGAAAAACAAAAGCGGTCATTGCTGATCCGGTTTCAACGGAAGAGCTGGAAGCAAAATTGAAAAAAGATTACAAAAAAGAACTCGATGAACAGTTCAAGAAAACAACGCAAAAAGAAGGTGGAGATACGGGAATGGGCGAACTTGCCAAGGCAATTGCCGAAAAGTATGAACAGGCATACACGATCCCGCAAATTATGGCGGCAATTGATCATATTTTCAAAAATCGTATTCGTGAAGATGTGCTTGTTCACAGCAAACGTGTTGACGGACGAAAGATTGATGAGGTAAGACCCATTACTATGGATTTGAGCCTACTTCCACGAGCACATGGAAGTGCCATGTTCAAACGAGGGCAAACGCAGGTCTTGACTGTCGCAACCCTTGGCTCTCCTGACATGGCACAGCTCATTGAGAGCCCGGCCGGAGAAGAATCACGAAGATATATTCATCATTACACCATGCCTCCATATTCTGTTGGAGAAACAGGCAGAGTGGGTACACCATCCAGACGCGAAATCGGTCATGGAGCACTTGCTGAACGCGCGCTCATTGCCGTGATTCCTGATGAAACAGAATTTCCATATACCATCAGATTGGTATCTGAAATTATGTCCTCTAACGGATCCACATCCATGGCATCCACCTGCGGATCAACACTCGCTCTTATGGATGCAGGCGTTCCCATCAAAGAACCAGTTGCTGGAATTTCCGTTGGTCTCATGACCAATCCAAAAGACAAAAAAGAATTCGTGCTTTTAACTGACATCGTCGGTGTCGAAGATTTCGGCGGAGACATGGATTTCAAAGTGGCAGGTACGAAAAACGGTATCACCGCCATTCAACTCGATATGAAAGTTGATGGTATCAGCGATGAAATCGTTAAAGGTGCACTGGAACGGGCAAAAGTAGCTCGCGCCATGATCTTAGAGAAAATGCACGCATTAATTGCTGTTTCAAGACCAAATCTTTCCCAGTATGCACCAAAAGTGCAGATGATGAAGATTCCTGTTGATAGCATCGGTACAGTGATCGGACCGGGAGGAAAAATGATTCGTCAAATCCAGACTATCACAGGAGCAATCCTCGATGTGAAAGATGACGGATCAGTATTTATTACCAGTACGAAAGATGAGGCAGTGAAAAAAGCAGCTGCTTGGATCGAAGGACTGACCCATGAAGTGAAAGCGGGCGAAGAATACGAAGGAGAAGTCAAACGTTTGATGGCATTTGGTGCATTTGTGGAAATTCTTCCGGGCAAAGAAGGATTAGTCCATGTATCACAGATGTCCACAGACTTTGTGCAGGATCCGTCAACGGTTGTACAAATCGGACAAAAAGTAAAAGTACGGGTGATCGAAATTGACGATCAGGGACGGGTGAATCTTTCCATGCTCTTTGGAGACGATGCTGCAAAAGCACCGCCACGGGAACGGCGGGAAGGCGGAGACCGCCCGCGTCGTCCTTTTAACCGCGGACCGCGAAGATATTAAAAACGAACGGAATATTTGTCATTTGGCACTGAGCATTTCGTGGTATCATTGATGTATGTCATCCCTGTCTGATAGAGTGAGTATTCTTCGAAGAACATTATCCGATGTACAAGTGCCGCCGGAGCTAGGACTCCGTATCACGGGATATTTTGAAGAAATCGAACGGCTCCAAAACGATATCGCAGCTCAAGTGCACATTGAACAGCTGCTCGACTATATTGATTGGATTGTGAATCTTCCATGGAACAAACGGTCGGTGGATGAGATTGATATAGAAAAAGCAAAAGAAATGCTGAATAGAAATCATTACGGCATGCAGTCGGTGAAGGACAATATTATTGAGTATCTGTCTGTCCTCAAACTGCAGCAGGAGAAAGGCATTGAGGAGAAAGATCTGAAGGCCGGCGATGCGGGACTCGTGCATGGCATGCTGGCACGTCGCGCACCAATTTTGTGTCTTATCGGACTGGTTGGAACAGGAAAAACGACACTTGCCAAATCCGTGGCTGAGGCGATGGGAAGGAAATTCATCCGTATTCCGTTTGGAGGATTGTCAGATTCCCTTGATCTCCGCGGTCAGTCTCGCGTGAGGCCGGATGCGGAAATCGGACTGATTCTGAAAGGTCTTCGATATGCGGGAACGAAAAATCCCGTGATGCTCCTTGATGAGGTCGATCGTGTTGCAGAACATGCCAGAGGTGACATCATGGGAGTATTGGTAGAACTGTTGGATCCCGAGCAGAACAAGGCATTCACCGATCATTATCTTGATGTCCCGTTTGATCTGTCGGAAGTATTATTTATCGCAACCGCAAACAATACAACAAATATATCAACGGCAGTTCTTGATCGTTTGGAAGTGATTCAGATGCCGTCGTATAGTGATGAGGAAAAAATTACGATTGCAAAGGATTATGTTATGCCGGCTCTCCTGAAAGCATCAGGACTTACCAAAGAGAATCTGACGATTGACGATTCGGTGTGGCCGAAGCTCGTCCGGCCGCTTGGATATGACGCGGGAATCCGTTCCATAGAACGGACGATGAACGGCGTCTGCCGAAAAGTAGCACGAGCAATAGTAGAAGGAAAAGGAAAAACGTTTCATATAACGGAGACTAACATCAAAGAGTATATAGAAACGTATTAAAGAAAGTGAAAGTATACATGCAAAATAAGTTTAAGCACCATGGCAGTAGGCCATCGTGGTTCAGGAATCCCCAAGCGCAACCACAGCAAAAAAATGAGCAGGGGAAACGTACAAAACAATTCGTGGGAGTCGGCAAAAGCGATTTTCGTGGCTCTCCTTCAGGCAAGGAATCATTGCGGTTTATCCCCATCGGCGGCAGCGGCAACGTGACGAAAAACATGTTCGCGTATGAACTGCGGTATGACGGACGGATAACAGATATCTTGCTCGTCGACTGCGGCATCGGATTTCCTGATGCGGACATGTACGGCGTGGATGTCGTTATTCCGGATGTCCGGTATTTGGAGGACAAAAAACAATACATCAGAGGGCTCGTGTTTACCCACGGACATGATGATCATATCGGGGCAATCCCGTACATCTATCCGAAGTTAGGGAACATTCCCATGTGGGGAACACCGCTCACCGCGGCGTTTGCAAATTTGAAACTGAAGGAAACAAAAATTGCGTCCCGTGTGAAGTCTGTGGATTTTTCGGAAGTCCTGCATATCGGACCGTTTACGGTTTCGTTTGTCCGCATGACGCATTCCGTGCCGGACACATCCAACCTCATTATCGAGACGCCCGTCGGTATTTTTTACCACGGCAGTGATTTCAAGTTTGATTTCGATCCCTTGGATGGGAAAAAATCAGAACTGGACAAGATTAATGCAGCGGGAGACCGCGGAGTTTTGTGTCTCATGACGGATTCACTCGGGAGTGAACGTGCAGGGTTTACTCCATCAGAACAAAAGATTCGTGAGAGCATCGAAAAAGAACTTGCGATGTGTCAGGGAAAGTTTTTGTTTACGACCCAATCATCAAACATTTCCCGTATCCAACTTGCGATAGACGTCGCAATTACAGCCGGTAGAAAGATTGCATTTTTTGGGCGAAGCATCGATAAAAATGTAGAGGAAGCATTTAATCTCGGGTATATGAAATTCCCGAGGGATATGGTGGTACGCGACAGGGATCTCAAGAAGATGCCGGCCAACAAGATGTTTTTGATTGTGGCAGGAGCTCAAGGACAACCTGAATCAGCGCTCACCAGAATGGCAAATGACAATCATACATTTGTTTCCATTGCGGACGGGGATACCGTCATGTTCAGTGCAGATCCGATTCCAGGAAATGAAAACAGTGTCGGCACGATCATCGATCAGTTGTATCGGGATGGCGCACGCGTGTCATACACCAACATCATGGAAGACTTGCATGTGTCAGGACACGGATCGCAGGGGGATCACATGCTGATGCTCACGGCACTTGGCCCGTCGTTTGTATTGCCAATTGGAGGAACGTATCGGCATATCATGAATTACCGGACAATTGCCATGGAATGCGGCTGGAAAAAACACCAGATTCTGATGCCGGATGAGGGGGATATTCTGGAATTTAGGAAAGGCCAAACACCAAAAGTTGCCCAACATATTACCCTTGAAAACGTCATGGTGGACGGACTCGGAATCGGCGATGTCGGCAGCATTGTACTGCGTGACCGTCAGACCATCGCAAACGAGGGAATTGTGGTTGTCGTCGTACCGGTGGAAAAATCAACAGGAAAAGTGACGAGTGCGCCCGATATTATCTCGCGGGGATTTGTGTATATCAAGGAATCCGGAGATTTGCTCAATCGCGCACGAAAAATCGTGAGCGATTCACTCCGCGTGAAACACGGCAGATCCATGGATTGGCACTATATGCGGGAACTCATCGAAGACAATCTGCAGAAATTCCTCAAAAAAGAAACAGGCAGACAGCCCCTCATCGTTCCTGTCATTCTTGAGGTATAATTCCATCATGAAAGACAAAGCAATCATTTTTGATATTGATGGAACCGCAGTCGATTCTCCCGAGCAAAAACTGCCGACGCCATCTCTTGTTGCCGCGATGGAACAGCTGAAAGATCAATACTATTTATGTGCGGCAACGGGTCGCGTGTGGTCATACGGGAAAGCGGTGCTTCAGGCAATGCATCTGACTGATCCATGCGTCATCTCTGCGGGAACACAAATCTGTAATCCTCAGACTGGCGAAATCCTTTGGCAAAAAACTGTTCCTGAAGAGGCATTAACCAAAGTGATTGAAGTGTTGAATAATTATCCCGAATACAAAGTGCTGTTTAATGACGGTACGGAGGATGATTATTTCAACGGCGGGGTGTATCCGAAAGATTTTCATACAACAGAACCGGTGTATTTTTTCGAAGTTGTGTTTGTTCCGGATAAAATTGCGGAAGAAATCCGTGAGAAGCTTTTGACAATAGAAGGAATTACCTGTGTCATGGTGATTGCGCAGAAATCTGAAACTCGGGATCTGCATGTGATTAACCGCGATGCGACGAAGGAACATGCGATCGGAGAATTGTTGAAAATATTGCAGGTGAGAAAGGAACAGACCATCGGTATCGGTGACGGGCACAATGATATTCATCTGTTCAATGCCGTTGGGAAAAAGATCGCGATGGGCAATGCGACACAAATTCTGAAAGATGCGGCAGACGAAGTGATTGGATCAGTAAAAGAAGATGGAATGGCGAAGTATCTGCAGACGCTGCAGTAACGCTTACACTTTTGCGGAAAGGCCGCGGTCGACTCTGTTTCGTTCAACAGACGTCAGGAATTTTTTTCGAAGCCTAAGGTTGAGCGGTGTGATTTCCAAGAGTTCATCTTCCTCGACGAAATCCAGACATTGTTCCAGCGAAAACTCCGTCGGCGGATCCAGTTGAATTGCGATGTCAGCATTTGCTGAATGGATATTGGTGAGTTTTTTGATTTTGCAGACATTGATTTCTATGTCATCCTGTCGGGCGTTGAGTCCGATGATCATGCCCGCGTATACGGGAACTCCCGGACCTATGAATGCTTTGCCGCGTTCTTGTACTGTCTGCAGTGCATATCCTGTGGATTTGCCGGATTCAAATGCAATGAGTACTCCATTTCGAAGTTTCGGCACGTGTGCACCAAGCGGGAAGTATCCGATAAATCTGGTTGAGAAAATGCCATTTCCTCGTGTTTTTGTCATGATGTCGCCTCTAAATCCGAGGAGATTGCGGCTGGAAACTTTGTACACCATTTTGGTGACGCCGCGGTCTGAGGTGAATGTATCCAGCATTTCCGCTTTTCGTTTTCCAAGTTCTTCTGTGATAACACCGACGTATGCACTATCGATTTCAATGGTTATTTCTTCGTATGGTTCATGAGTTTTTCCATCAATGTCCTTAAGGATTACTTCCGGTTTTCCCACCTGCATTTCGTATCCTTCGCGTCGTAGGTTCTCAAGTAAAATTGCCAAATGCAATTCTCCGCGGCCGGCGACGATAAATCCGTTACCCTGCGGATTGTCCGTGATGTTGATACCGATATTTGTCTGTTTCTCTTTGAGAAGTCGTGCATGAATTTGACGTGCAGTGCAGAATTTTCCCTCACGTCCTGCAAATGGGGAAGTGTTAGCTGCGAGGGAAATTTTCAGTGTCGGGTCTTCGAGTTTGATAGTTGGATATCCTGTCGGATCGGATGGATCAGTGATGGTCTGTCCGATGGCAACATCAGGAATTCCTGTCACAGCGATGATGTCGCCTGTTTTTCCTTCAGTTGTTTCCACGCGCTTGAGTCCCACACTGGTAAATACCTGTTCAATTCTGTATTGGCCGACTTTTTCATTTTCCTGCATGAGGAAAATAGACTGTCCTGCCTTGATTGTTCCCTGTGTCAGTTTGCCGATGGCGTATGTACCTTTGTAGTCATCGAAATCGAGGGTAGACACAAGCATTTTTGTCGGCATATCCGCGTTTGCTTTCGGCGCAGGAACGTACTGCAGGATAGATTCAAATACGGGAGTCAGATCTGCATCTGCTGTCATATCTTCCGGATATGGATCCCACGCTTTGCCTTCGCGGCCGATGGCATAAATGACGGGATACATCAGATCATCTTCGTGGTTTGCAAGGTGAAGAAACAGTTCTTCAATCTCATGCGCTACTTCTTCGACTCTGGCATCTTTGCGGTCGATTTTGTTGATGACGACAATGAGTTTCAGGTGGAGTTCGAGCGCCTTTTTTAGTACAAACTGTGTCTGCGGCAGCGGGCCTTCCGCTGCATCGACGACCAAGACTGCACCGTCTGCCATATTGATGGTGCGTTCGACTTCTCCTGAAAAGTCCGCATGTCCGGGAGTGTCGATGATATTGATCTTGGTGCCTTTGTACATGACGCTTGTGTTTTTAGCAAGGATTGTGATGCCTTTTTCCCGTTCTAGGGTATTTGAATCGAGGATGGTTGTTTGATTCATTTCTGCTTCATTATCGCGGAAGGTGTGGGTCTGTTTGAGCATGCCATCGACAAGCGTGGTTTTCCCGTGGTCAACGTGGGCGATGATGGCGACATTTCGAATATCCATAGACAAAAAGAAAACCCCGCCCAAACGATGAATTGATATCCAAATCGTAGCGGGGAGAACATATGAAGTATACCACATTTTGCCGGTCTTTGCCCATGTAAAACAACCATACGATAAATGATATACTGGAGAGCGTCTGGAGAGTTATGAATACAATCACGCAATCCTTTAAAAAACTGAAACACCTTCCGCAAAATGTCTGGGCGGTAGGTGTCACAAGTTTCCTCATGGATGTTTCCAGTGAGATGATCATAAATATCATTCCTTTGTTTCTTGCAAACGTAGCCGGAGTATCCACGGGTATTATCGGGTTTATCGAAGGTATGGGGGACACAACGGCAAGCCTGTTGAAGCTTGTTTCCGGTTGGCTGTCGGATAAACTGCGTGCCCGCAAATGGCTTGCAGTATTTGGATATGCACTGTCTGCGTTTTCCAAGCCGTTTTTTTATATCGCAAGTTCGTGGGGAGTGATTGCTGGAGTGAAATGGGCGGATCGTGTTGGAAAAGGCATTAGGACATCGCCGCGCGATGCGCTTGTTGCCGATTCCGTGACGAAGGAAACGCGCGGTATCGCGTTTGGTCTGCAGAAGGCACTTGATAGTGCGGGTGCTGTCCTTGGTTTTATCATAGCAACGCTCGTCGTATGGTTTACGCAGAAAAATGCGATGTATTTGTCGCGGCATACATTTCAGATTATCGTGCTCTTTAGCATCATCCCCGCCATTCTTTCCGTCATATCGCTTGCTGTCGGATCGAAGGATGTGCAGGTGAAGGACGAACGGAAATTGCCGAACATCACGCTGAAGAAACTGGGAAAACCGTTTGCCGTCTATCTTTTCATTGTGAGCCTTTTTACACTCGGCAATTCATCAGATGCATTTCTTGTCTTGCGTGCACAGAATCTTGGCGTGTCTGTCATCGGCATATTTCTCATGTTGGCGTTGTTTAAATTGGTTTATTCCATTACGGCAGTTCCGGCGGGAAACCTGTCAGACACCATTGGCAGAAGAAAAATAATCATTTGGGGATGGCTCATTTATGCGGTCTTATATCTCGGATTCGCATTTGCAGGCAAAGGGTGGCAGGTCGCGCTTCTCTACATTGTATATGGACTGTATTACGGACTGGCATTCGGGACGGCAAGTGCGTTTGTTGCTGATTTGGTGCCTCAAGAGCTGCGCGGCACCGCATACGGCACATATAACGCGGTGATCGGACTTTTAGCTCTTCCCGCATCCGCTATCGCGGGCGTGTTATGGCAGGGAATAGGGTTGTGGCACGGGTTTGGACCGAGTGCGCCGTTTTTGTTCGGCGGGATACTGTCACTGACGGCCGTGCTTCTGATGGTGTTTGTCATGCCTGAAACGCGTGAAAAAATTGCGTAAAAAATGTTTTCTCTTGCACTCACTTGTTGAACTTAGACCTATTTCTTTCTATACTGATACAGTATGCAACGAAAACGGAAATACAGAAAACGCGGACCGTTTAATCTGAAGCTGAAAAAACAGACGATTTATACTGTTGCAGCGATCTGGTTGTGGATCTTTTCCCTGATTATCATCTTTTCGTTTTTTGGTGAGGGATCGGCGTTACTGCGGCTTCGGGACGGATTGTATACGAAAATCGGCTGGGTGATGTATCCGTTCCCCGTATTTCTTGTGTCACTGAGTTTACTGTTTTTTAAAGTGAAATCTGATCTTGCCAAACCGAATGTGCCGACCGGATTTTTCCTGTTTTTATTGTCTCTGATCGGACTGACGCAGGCAGGAATGCTTGGGGAATGGATGATGCGGTGGCTGTCCGATGTGCTGACCATAGAAGTCGCGTATCTGTTGTTTATTGGTGTATTTATCGTCGGACTGATTATTGAATTTAACACATCACTGGATGCATTTATCAACGTTCTCCTCATGGGTGTACAGAAAATTCTTGAATGGATCGGTGATTTTTTCAAAAATCTGGTGTCTCCGCAGGATAAATTTGCAGGCGGCGGGAAACAAATGAAGATTAAGGGGGAAGAATTTATGGACAAGCCGATGACCATAAAAGGCGGCGCACCGATTGTTCCTGCTCCCACAGCTGCGGGTAAATCAGTGCCGACTGCAGCAGGAACCAACAAACCAATGGACGTGGGCGGAGAGTTTAAGGTAAACAGCTCCATGACACCGCCGCAGGAGCAACTGATCTGGGAATATCCACCACTGACACTATTATCGGACGGGCCAAATCAACGGGCGGATCGGGGAGACGTGAAGTACAATGCTGACACAATCAAAAAAACTCTCGGATCGTTTGGTATCATGGCAAACGTTGTGGAAGTCAATAAAGGTCCGGCCATTACCGAATATGCGTTGGAAATTGCCCTCGGCACAAAAGTATCGAAAATTCAATCATTGTCCAGCGATCTCGCGCTTGCTCTTGCAGCTCCTACCGGACAAGTCCGCATCCAAACGCCGATTCCAGGAAGGAGTCTGATCGGTATCGAAATTCCGAACCGCGGTCTTGAATTTGTCACACTCAAACACATGTTGGAATCGGATAAAGTTGCAAAATCAAAAAGCAAACTGACAGTAGCACTTGGTCTGGATGTGGCAGGAAACCCCGTGACTGTTGATATTGGAAAAATGCCGCATATGCTTATTGCCGGTACGACCGGTTCGGGAAAATCCGTGCTGGTCAACGCGTTTATTACTTCGTTGTTGTTCAGGACTACGCCGCAGGAAGTCAAGCTCATTATGGTGGATCCGAAACGGGTAGAACTTACGGGATACAACGGCATTCCACATCTGCTTGCTCCTGTGATCGTTGATGCGGACAAAGCGCTGTCGGCACTGCACTATGCAGTCAAAGAAATGGAAAACAGATACAAGCAACTTGCAGAAGTGGGAGTAAAAAATATCGACAGTTTTAATGAGCTTGCCGGCATGCAGGCAATGCCGTATATCGTCATTTTCATCGACGAACTTGCGACGCTCATGGCATACGCGCCGGTTGATGCGGAGGACACGATTTGTAAAATTGCACAGATGTCGAGAGCGGTCGGCATTCACTTGGTGCTTGCTACCCAGCGGCCGAGCGTTGACGTCATCACCGGTTTGATTAAAGCAAACATCCCCTCGCGCATCGCTTTCAACGTATCTTCCATGATTGATTCCCGTGTGGTTCTTGACATGCCGGGAGCAGAAAAGCTTCTTGGTCGGGGAGACATGCTTTTTATTCCGCCGGATCAAAGCAAACCAACCCGTATTCAGGGAACGTATGTGTCTGAACAGGAAGTGAATAAAGTGGTGGAATATCTGAAAGCGAAAAATTCTCCGGTGCAGTATACCGATGAAGTGGTGAATACGCCAGTTTCTGCCATGCATAAAGGTGGAGGTATGGCAAACACGACTCCGGACGGAAAAGATCCGTTGTTTGATGACGCATTCCGGCTCATCTGTCAGCATGACAAAGCATCCGCATCCTTGTTACAGCGGAGACTTTCCGTCGGGTATGCAAGAGCTGCACGTATTCTGGATCAGCTGGAGGCGGAAGGCATTATCGGCGCGGGTGAAGGCTCCAAGCCGCGGGATGTTCTGATAAAAAATCCCGATGATTACTACGCAAATCAGCAGTCTGCGCAGGGACAACAGTAAGTACTTCATCATCCCATATGAACACCGTCGGCACCATGTTAAAACAAGCAAGAGTCGCCAAAGGTATTACCCTGCAGGAAGTGGAGAAACAAACAAAGATCAGACTGAAATTTTTGGAAGCAATTGAGAAAGACGCATATCACTTATTGCCATCTCCTGTCTACGCAAAAGGATTTGTAAAAAACTACAGTGAATATCTAGGGCTTGAGAGTGCGACAATCATGGCTTTTTTCCGGCGTCAGAGCGATGATGTAAAACGGACGGTGATTCTGCCGAAAAAAGCGCAGGAAATAGAAGCAAAAGGACTGCGGCTTACTCCAGGCAGGTTTATCACCATTTTACTGATCGGATTGTCCGTTTTGTTTTTGTCGTATTTTTTGATGCAATATCAGAAACTGCAGCGCCCGCCGGAACTCACCATTACCAAACCCGTTCATGAAAGCATCGTTGGAGAAAAAAAGTTGGATGTGATGGGGCAGACTAATAGTGATACCACAGTGACGGTAAACGGACTCAGTGTCTCCGTACGGGGTGATGGGAAATTTTTTACACAGGTGACACTTGAGTCGGGAGTGAACACTATTACGGTCATTGCAACGTCGAGGTTTGGTAAAACCAAAACAGAAGTGTTAAAAGTTGGCCTGCAGCAATAGGATCTTATTGACAGAAATAGTTGTTTGCTTTATTGTATTCATACTAATTCAATAAATATTTATATTTTGAGTATTGGTTTATTGGTATTTATTGAATTATTACCGTAAGGTATCCTGCCTATGGATCCAGTACAGATAACGATCATCGTAATAAGCTTCATTTTAGTCACCCTCATTGTCATTTTGACGATTCAGACGATCGGCATCATGAAAGAATTCAAGTTAACAGTGCAAAAAATTAATAAGATGCTTGATGACGGCGGAAAAGTCACGGGTATTGTGAGTGATTCAGCTACAAGTATTGCGGGTGTGATTGGCGGCATTAAAACTGGTATGAATGTGTTTTCGATGTTTCGTCGGAAAGGAGAATCCCATGAACAATGACAGAGACAATAAGTTTATGATCGGTTTTTTCATCGGGGGACTCATCGGCGCAGGCGTCATGTTTTTGATGGGAACAAAAGAAGGAAAAAAAGTTGAGAAGATGTTGGAGAGGAAAGGAAAAGAGGCACTGGATGATATAGAAGACAAAGTGGATGAACTGAAGGAAAAAGGGGAAGAACTGTTGAAAAAAGGCGAAGCGATTAAGGAACAAGTGCTGGAACAAATCGAAGATAAAAAAGATGACTTAACGGAAGAAGCGTCAAGACGCTTAGATAGTGCGCTTGCAAATGTCGTGGAGATTCAGGAAAAAGGTGTTGCAACAACCACCAACCTTCGGAAGCGCCTGTTCAAGAACGTGCCAAAGAGATAATAATTATTTCTTCTTGCAAAACTACGTCTCCTGTCCTATGGTAGTGCTTAGGTTATTCTTTAAGGAGGACTTCCTATGAAGATTGCGATCTTTTTGCCGAAAACTGTTTTTACAGAGAATCAACTTCAAAAACTATCCGGTCTTGGTGATGTTGTTTTTACCGCAGATGATAAAGAAATGACACTTGATGCGTGTATAGCGCACGCAAAAGATGCAGAAATCTTAGGAATTGATCTTGATAATTTTGGAGGATTTGATAAAGGACGTGAACAAACGACAAAACTCTTGCTTGCAAGTCCTTCAGTAAAAGGCATTTCATTGTCTACAACCTCTTTTGGTTGGGTGGATTTGGAGTACTGCAAAAAACAGAACATTCCTGTTTGTAATGTCCCCGGATATTCCCGCGAATCTGTTGCTGAACACACCATTGCACTGCTGATGTGTATGGCAAAACGAATATTGCTTTCTGACAGGCGCACGCAAAAAGGTGAGTTTAAAATGGAAATGGGATTCGAACTCGCAGGCAAAACACTCGGTATTATCGGACTTGGAAATATCGGTACGCGAACGGCAGAACTTGCACGGGGGATTGGCATGAACGTGATTGCATATAATCATTCGCCAAAGACCGTTTCCGGTGTGACGATGAAAACGTTGGATGAGGTACTTGCAGAATCTGATGCAATCGCATTTCATACAACACATACGGACGCAAACAAAGGATTTATTGGAAAAGAACAAATTGCAAAAATGAAAAAAGGTGTGATCATCGTTAACACTGCTGATGAAACACTCGTAGATGAGGCGGCAATGGCGGAAGCATTAAAGAGTGGTCAGGTCGATACCTATACAAGTGAGGGAACCCTATTTGAAGGCACGCCGCTTGCCGGTATGGAGCGGGCGATAGGGCTTAAAGGATTCGGTTATTTTACAAAAGAGGCACTGCAGAATCTATTTGAAATATTTGTCGAAAATATCGAGGCGTTAGTTCAAGGAAAACCAATTCATACAGTTCAGTAATCATAATATATATGGATAATGTGATTTTTTCTAAAGTAAAAACAGATAAAGATTGGGAGTTGTTGCTAGAGTTGGAGAAGAAAGCGGCAGATTGTAGTCCGTATTATTTGGCCTTCACTAATATTACTGATCTAAAAAAATTTGTTGGTGACAGTGTTATTTATCTTATGTTTGAATCAAGAATTCCTATCGGTCACGTAGAGTATGAATTAAAAAATAATAGAGCAGAAATCACGGGCTTTGTATTATTGCCGGAATATAGAGGAAAAGGTTTAGGAAAATTATTATTTGGAAAGGCAATGGATGATTTGAAAGAGATAAAAAATATTTTTCTTATGACCCATCCAGAAAATACAGCTGCTTTAAAAGTATATCTTTCAGCAGGATTTACAATCAAAGCATGGAAGGATAATTATTACGGCAACGGTCAACCCAGACTGCAATTAGAAATAAATAGAGGATAATTTCATCTTCCTTTGTGGTTTTTTAGAAGAACTATTGTCGTTGGTATTGTTGTTACAACAGTGAGTATTCCAAGACTAAACATCACCCATCCGCTTCCAAGTTTTGTAAGTATTGGATTTAATGCAAACGTTAAAAGAAAATAAACAAGACTCACACTCATGTTGAGCGCAGAAATAGCTGTTGCGCGGTATTTCGATTCAAACTCTTGGTTGGTATATTGATCAAGAAATGTAAATCGGACGATACTGATGAAATAGATGAGGAAGATCATAATTGCAGCACCGATTTTGGGTACAAAGGGAGAGGGTAAAAATCCAAGCATCATGATGATTGGGAAAAGCGTATAAGTTGCTGTTTTTGAAAGAATTTTTTTCTTTGTTAGAACGATACTTAATACTCCAACGAATAGACTGTTGATTGCAGACAACCATCCACGTGTGACTGGAGAAAATCCGACATCTGTCATGTAGGCATTTAAGAGGAAATAAAGATAATACCACGTAATTCCTCCGATAGAGATGTAGTACAGAGAAAAATCTCTGATATATGGAGTTTTCCATAGTTCTGCAAATCCTCGTTTTGTTTGCCGGATGTAATTTGATAATGTGAATTTTTCTGTATCAATATGGGGTTCGACCATAAAAAGAGTAATGATACCGGAAATGATCATCGATACACCGACCAATGTGTATGGAAGTCCTTTGTTGAGAAGAAAGATATATCCGCCAAGCGCCGTTCCGATGATGACGCCTATTCGATACACCATTTCATTTTCGCTGACTTTCACATTGAAGGATTGTTCCTCGTGAAGTTCTTTCAACGTATCGTAATACAACGCGATATTTGCGCCCGAGATAAATGTGTTGCCGATCTGTGCAATCACATATCCTGCCCATAGCCATGAGACATCTTTCGCACATGCGATCACGATCCAAGCTGCGCCATGAATCGCATATCCGAAGGCGACGATAATTTTTCTGCCGAGAAGATCGGCAAGCGCGCCGGTTGGTAGTTCTAAAATGACTGCAATGAGATGTGTGACAGCATAGATAACTGCGAGTGTCGCACCGTCAGTAAATTGTGTTTCGTAGGCATACCAGATCGGCATGAAAAACAGTAGAGAGTTAAAAAACCACGAGATGCGGTAGAGAATGAGATTCTTTCGGAGGTTGTCTTGATAGGACATAACCGCATTATACGTCTTCTTCTGTTTCTAGCGAAGAGATTGAATGATATAATCGAGGTCATGACAGCAAATGAAATCCGCGAAAAATATCTGAAGTTTTTTTCTTCTGTACCACGGAGTCATGCGGTGATTCCGTCTGCACCCTTAGTTCCGGAAAATGATCCGACAACACTGTTTAATAGTGCGGGTATGCAGCCCCTTATCCCATATTTATTGGGTCAACCACACCCACAAGGGAAGCGATTGGTAAACAGTCAAAAATCTTTCAGATCACAGGACATTGATGAAATCGGAGACAATCGTCACATGACATTTTTTGAGATGCTTGGAAATTGGTCACTTGGTGATTATTTTAAGAGTGAACAACTTCCTTGGTTTTTGGAGTTTGTTACAAAAGAATTAGGACTGGATCCAAAACGGATTTATGTGTCTGTGTTTGCAGGAAATGACGCGGTTCCTAAAGATGATGAATCAATTCAGATCTGGAAACGTTTGGGAATTTCTGATGATCATATTTATTCCTATGATGTGGAAAAGAATTGGTGGAGTAGATCGGGAACACCGGAAAAAATGCCAACGGGTGAACTTGGAGGACCGGACAGTGAAATGTTTTACGATTTTGGTGAAGAACTTCATTTACATGAAAACTCACAATATAAAAATGAGACATGTCATCCAAATTGTGATTGTGGTCGGTTTTTGGAAATCGGTAATTCTGTTTTTATGCAGTACAAAAAAATGGCGGGTGGCACGCTTGAAGAACTGCCTCAAAAGAATGTTGATTTTGGTGGTGGACTTGAGAGGCTCAATGCCGCCGCAAATGGGAAACCGGATAGTTTTTTGACGGATTCGTTTTCCTCAATCATTGCTGCAATTGAAAAAGGTTCAAACAAAACATATGGAACGAATGTTGAAGAGACCCGATCCATGCGAATCATCGCAGATCATAT
Source organism: uncultured Gammaproteobacteria bacterium (assembly GCA_964609895.1). GTDB lineage: Bacteria > Patescibacteriota > Microgenomatia > UBA10105 > UBA927 > CAIJMI01. The sequence goes on from CAZSTG010000001.1 coordinate 117,087, forward strand.
GCGAGGTGCTGTGATGATGATTACAGATGGTGTTGTGCCAAGTAACAAACAACAGGGATATATTTTGCGAAAATTAATCAGACGTTCGATGCTTCACGCAAAGCGATTAGGAATTGAAAAAAGTGAGGATTTTATCCCGACACTCGTTGCACCAATTGCCACTATGTACGCTGACGCGTATCCAGAAGTTGCAGCTCAGCAACAAACAACATACACAACTATCCTTGATGAAGGAAAACGATTTGGAAAAACAATTGAAAAAGGTTTGAAAGAATTGGAGAAAATGGCAACAGTTGATGGAAAAGAAGCGTTTACACTTTATGAAACATATGGATTCCCATGGGAATTGACAGAAGAAATTGTTGTTGCCCGCGGACAAACAGTGAATAGACAGCAATTTGAAGAAGCGTTTAAACAGCATCAACTGCTGTCTCGTACCGCAAGCGCCGGTATGTTTAAAGGCGGACTGGCAGACAACAGTGTGGAAACAACACGGCTGCATACAGCACATCATTTGCTTCTTGCCGCCCTTCAAACTGTGATTGATCCTACTATTAAACAACGGGGAAGCAATATTACCGTTGAACGATTGCGGATGGACTTTAATTTTGGAAGAAAAGTGACACCTGAAGAGCTCAACCAAGTCGAAGCGTTGGTAAACCAGAAAATCAGAGAAAATCTGCCGGTGACACGTGTGGAAATGCCGAGGGAAATCGCCGAAAAAACCGGCGCACAGATGGAATTCGGCCACAAATATCCGGACAAAGTGAGCCTCTATTTTGTCGGTTTGAAGGAAGGAACATCGCCGGAAATTGCACAGAAAGACGATTATTCCTCCGCGGAATTCTGCGGCGGACCACATGTTTCCTTTACAGGCGAGTTGGGTCACTTTACAATAGATAAAGAGGAGTCTGCCAGTGCCGGTATCCGCCGGATATATGGTCATCTCAATCATGAAGATAGCGGATCAACTACAACATCTATTCCACAAAAGTGAACCCGTAAAAGACGTGTATCTTTCATTGACGTTGTTTCACCAGCAAGTATCAGGATGCGTGTGGACGATCGGACAGGAATCGGTGCTGGATGTCATCAACTGCACGCACGCAACAAGTCAGGACGGCTCATGGGAAAAGCGCATTGAAGCTGCGGATGTTGTTGTAAGCGGGTTGGAGGAAAAGAGTGGAGTGGGAGAATTGCATAAAACCGTGCTTGGGTTTACTCCTGAATTTTTAACCAAAGAAGGGGATATCAACAAAGCAATCAGGGCTGATATCAAACGGATGACATCCTTGTTGGATTTGCAGCCGGTGGGTTTTGTGAGCATTGAAACGGCAATCGTGTTTCAGATAAAACATGAAGAAGGTGTACCGCCGAGCATCATTCTTATATATGTTGCAGGTGAGGAGATGAATATTGCCTTGTATCGTGTCGGCAATCCGGTCGGAGAACGCAGTGTACATATCAGTGAATTCATCGTCGAAGATGTGGAAAAAGCCATCAAAAGTTTTTCCGATGTGGAGGTGCTGCCGTCTCGGATGATTCTGTATGGAGAGGATGGGGAACAGCTGGAAACAATCAAATCACAGTTGTTGACACATCAGTGGACCAGTCGTGCAAATTTTCTTCATTACCCGACAATCGATATTTTCGGGTCGGAACAGGTTGCACGGGCGGTGGCGCTTGCGGGAGCAAGTGAATTGACCGCAAATTATGTGGAGGAAAAAACCGAAGAAAAGGAAGCGGAAGAGAACCTCGGTGAAGATACAATTGCGGAAACAGTTGTTGCTCAACAGGATATTGAAAATACAGATGAAAAAACTATTGAAGAAGTGATACAGGAAGAACAGATCGCAGCACCCGCAAAGCTATATACGGAGGACAAAGAAGAGGTGCAAGAAGAAAAAGATTTGTTGGACGAAACGGAAGAACTCCCCGAGGTGCATCCGGAAGATATGAACGTTCTCCCTGTTGCTCCGGAGTCACTGGGATTTCAGCAGGGAACAGATGTGCTGGAAAAACCGGTGACACGGCAGATGCCACATCAGGAAACACAGGATACCCGCGATATAGAAACGCCCAAGCAGTCGGTAATCCGGACAATCGGCGCAAAAATTGCCGCCGTATTTGCGGGAATATCATTACCGTCCATACAAATGTCGACAAAATTCCCTGTTCTTCCTGTTGCGCTTATTTCCCTTGTCCTATTTGCTGTTTTCGGGCTGATCTATTATTTTATGCCAAAGGCAACAGTTACTATCGGCGTTATTCCGCACAGTATCCAGAAGTCAAAGACAATTACCATTGCTCCCGCCGCCACCGCGGTTGATCAGTCAAAATTTGTTATTCCGGCAAAAAAACTGGAACAGTCGGTGACAGGGGAAAAAACAGCGGCGGTGACCGGCAAGAAACGCATCGGAGATCCGGCCAAAGGGACAGTAACCATTTATAACAAGGCGGTATCCTCTCGTGTGCTGAAAAAAGGAACAGTACTCGTCAGCGGCAACGCACTGCAGTTTACGTTGGACAATGAAATAACGATTGCATCGGCAAGCGAATCGATCGGTTCCATAACATTCGGGAAAACCACAGCCGCAGTTACCGCGGTTGCCATCGGAGAAGAGGGAAACCTTGCGGCAGGAACAGACTTCACATTTAAGGAGTTGTCTTCCGGTATTGCAATAGCCAGAAATGATCAGGCGTTTACCGGCGGTACAAGCCGTGAAACAACAGTTGTTTCACGATCCGATTATGACGCGATGGTAAAAGCATTGTCTGAGGAGTTGGTTGCCAAGGCAAAGACAGATTTGCTTGCGGGAGTGGCGGGGGGAGAAAAACTGATTGATTCTACAATAAAAACGACAGTGACCAGTAAGACATTCCGCGAGGAGTTGGATCAGGAAGCAACGGAATTACACGGTAAAGTTACGTTAACCATTTCGGGAATTTCCTACAATGAGCAGGACATCAAAGCGGTGCTTCTGCCGACCGCCTCCAGTGAAATCCCGAGCGGCTATGTTATGAATGAAGGGAGAACGGCCGTGACCATTGATACCCCGACAGTAAAAAAAGACGGAACAATAACCGCCGTGTCATCCATATCCTTGGTCTCTTTGCCGGCTGTTGATGTTGAGGTAGTACGAAAGGAATTGGTTGGAAAAACTATTGCCGCTACACAGGAAATTATCAAAAAACTGCAGGGAGTCGGCAGCGTAGAATTTTTCTTTTCGAGAACTGTCAGCAAGAACAGGCTTCCCCTGAATCCTGCAAATATTACAGTTGAAGTTGTGGTTCAATAATTATGCCGCTGTATCGTTATGTAAAACAGGTTCCGAAACCGCCGGTAAAGCGGTCTGTTGTCATATCGTTTCTGTTTATGGGACTTGGTATTGTGCTGTTGGTTTGGACGCTGTGGCCGATTCTTTCATTCAGTCTGATAACGCAGGATCTGCTTGCCAAAACAATTTCCCCTGTTGCCGACACCGCATACGCCGCAGGAAGATATCTTGCCGCGAGCGCACAGGCTGCGGAATATGAAAATCCAAGTGCATGGTATCCGACAAGACCGCAAAAAAAAGTAACCGCCGCGGTCAACATGTACGCGCTGTCTATTCCGAAACTGCGCATTGAGAATGCGAAAGTGATTGTCTCAGGAGACGATTTGGGTGTCAGTTTGGTGCATTACGGCGGAACACCGCTTCCCGGCCAATACGGCAATGCGGTGGTATTCGGACATTCCACACTGCCGCAGTTTTATAATCCGACAAGTTATAAAACCATTTTTTCGCTGCTGCCGACGTTGGAAATCGGCGATACTGTCACTGTGCATTTTGACAACATAGAGTACGAATATAAAGTATTCGACAAAATTGTCGTTGAACCGACCGATTTGTCACCGCTGGAGCAGAAGTTTGATGATTCTTATCTAACGTTGGTAACGTGTGTTCCCCCTGGCACGTATTGGAAACGGCTGAACGTAAAACTGCGGATCGTCAAAAATCTATGAAACAGAAAACGATTGCCCTTGAGGCGATTAAAAAAAAGCTGCTTGGAAAAAAACTAACCTATCGGGAGATATTTTCCGTCATGGATGAAATTGCTCACGAGCGGTTGGGGCCGGTACTCACTACATATTTTACCGCGGCAGGATTCAGGGAAGGGTTTTCTCCGGATGAATTGTATTTTATGACAAAAGCCATGGTGGAAACGGGAAATAGGCTGCAGTTTGAGGGAATTGTTGCTGACAAACACAGTACGGGAGGAGTCGCAGGAACCAGAACAACCATGATTCTTGTGCCGATCATCGCAGCGGCGGGATTTCAGATACCGAAAAATTCTACGCGGGCAATTACCAGTCCGGCGGGCACTGCAGATACAATGGAAGTGGTTGCGCCGGTCACATTTGAAGCGTCACAGATTAAAAAAATCATCAGCGATGTCGGCGGCTGTATTGTATGGGGTGGTCATCTGGGTTTAGCGCCGGCCGATGATGTCATCATAGAAATCGGTCAGCCGCTCGGATTTGAATCGTACGATAAATTCATTATCGCCATCATGGCAAAAAAGATTGCCGTTGGCGCAACACATCTGGTTATAGATATTCCCGTCGGATCAAAAATGAAGGTGCAGCATTTTGCCGATGCGGAAATCATTGCCAAAAAATTTTCCTATCTCGCCGAAAAATTCAATATAAAAATCACCATTGACATCAACGAAACAACACAAAATGCGGGATTCGGTATTGGGCCGGTATTGGAGGCGCATGACGTATTTGAAGTGCTGGAGCAAAAAGCTGAGAGACCGATTACGCTTGAAAATAAAGCGCTGCGGCTGGCGGGAAAGTTATTGAATATCTGCATTGCAGATACCCCTGCCATGAAAGGGGTACAGGGAGAAGAACTGGCGCGGGAGCTGTTAACGTCGGGGAAAGCACTTGCCAAAATGCGTGAAATTATCGCCGCACAGGGGGGGAATCCGGATATAACCAGCGAACAGCTTGTCGCCGGCGGGGAGAAATATGAACTGCCTGCTTTAAACAGCGGCAGAGTGATAAGAATCGACAATAAGGAAATAAGTATGATCTGCAGAATTCTCGGCTGCCCTACAGATAAGAAGGCCGGCATGTTCTTAAACCGAAAACTTGAAGAACATGTGGATAAAGGTGATATACTATGCACACTGTATAGTCAGGATGCATATCGGATGCGCGAAGCGATAGAAACAGTAAAAAATATTCCGGTCTATACGGTTGAATAATATGTTTAAAAATATCATTGCTCCAGTACAAGCATGGTTATTGTCTCAGGGAAAATGTGTCGGCTGTGGCAAGGAACTTCCGAAATCTCAGGGAACCGGACTTATTCAGATAACGTGCGAATGCGGCCGTATTTATATGTACGATGCTGCAGCAAACAAATACAGGAGAGCTACACTTGATGAAATCAAATAATACGATTATCACCCGCGTCTTCAGTCTGTTGGCCGTTCTGCTCATTGTCGCCGGTGTCGGATTGGTTTGGTGGAAAAACGCCATGAGTCCGGTGGATGAAACAGATACAAACCTCATCACTTTTGTTGTTCCGAGCGGTCAGGGTTCAAAAGAAATTGCACGGAGACTTGCATCGGAAGGGCTTATCCGAAGTCAGATCGGTTTTTATCTTCTAGTCCGTTTTTTTAATACCAACGGACAGATTCAGGCGGGAGAATTCAGACTCAACAAAACCATGGATACAAGAACCATTGCAAAAGAACTGACTCTCGGCACGATGGATGTTTGGTTGACTATTCCGGAAGGTTGGCGTGTGGAAGAAATAGCGACGAATATCGCAAAAGAGCTGAATATTCCGGAAAAAGAGTTTTTGTCGGCGGCACGGGAAGGGTATATGTTTCCCGACACCTATTCGGTTCCGCAGGATGCCACAGCTGGAGGAGTCGCGAAAATACTTTCCGACACCTTTGCTGAAAAAGTCACTCCGCAGATGATCGCTGATGCCAAAAAAGCAGGCTTATCGCTCGAGGCGGTGGTGACGCTTGCTTCACTGGTGGAACGGGAGGGAAAAACAAATCAGGATAGACCCGTGATTGCAGGAATACTGCTCAACCGGCTGAATCAGGATTGGCCGCTTCAGGTTGATGCGACATTGCAATATATACTGGGATATCAATCGGGAGACAAGACATGGTGGAAAAAAGAATTGACGGATGCCGATAAAAAAATTGATTCTCCCTATAACACCTATCTGTATACAGGGCTTCCTCCGACACCTATCGCCAACCCAGGAATTGATGCAATTAAAGCGGTTATCTATCCTGTAAAAACAGAGTATATGTTTTATCTGCACGGAACAGACGGGGTTGCACACTACGCAACAACCATTGAGGAACACGAGAAAAACATTGCCGATTATTTATACGTTCCATGAAACGGATTACCTTCTTTCTTTGCAGCGTGTTCTTCAGTGTGTGCTTCGGGACAACGCCCGTATATGCGGAATCCATTTCTTCGTTTCAGACAAACATCACTGTCGCAAGCGACAGTTCCATGCTTGTTGCGGAAAAACTCATCTATAATTTTGGTACACTGAACCGGCACGGCATTTACCGGACTATTCTATACACAAAAACAAATGACAAAGATGAAGTGTATAAGATGCGCATGGATTCGTTTTCTGCACGGGATGCACAAGGTGCGTCATTACCTATAACACAGGAAAAAACAAAAAAGTTTATAAAACTCAGGATCGGGGACGCCGATACAACGGTTTCCGGCGTGCAGACATATCAGATTGGATATCGTGTGCAGGGGGCATTTGTTCCATTTTCAGATCACGATGAGCTGTATTGGAATATTACGGGAAATGATTGGGAAGTGCCGATTGAAAAGACCAACGCCACCATTGCACTTCCGTTTGCCGCTTCAGGTGAAGATGTGCGACTGTCCTGTTTTACGGGAGTTATGAAAAGTACGGCAGATGATTGTTCCATTGTGTATAAAAATGGTGCCGTGTCAGCGGCAACAACAAAACCGCTTCTTGCAGGAGAAGGATTGACTGTTGTTATCGGATTTCCCAAAGGTCTGATGACGATCACTGAAGCAGAAAAAGTGAATACATGGTTTGCTGATCTCATGGGAATCATCGCTGTCTGCGTCGGAATACTGCTGGCGATTGTCTGGTATATCGGACTGTCCGTTTTTATCATTGTCAAATGGTTTAAAACCGGACGGGATCCAAAAGGAACAGTTGGCCGTGCACATGTCTGGTTTGCCGTACCGAAAACAACACAAGGAAGAGGACTGACTCCTGCAGAAACAGGGACGCTTGTTGATGAAACGGCAGACACCAAGGACATCATCGCAACACTCGTGGATCTTGCGCGTCGCGGGTACATAAAAATTATCGAAAAAAAGAAAAACGATTTTTATCTGGAACAACTCCGGCAATCTGTCCGCGGGGATACGCTGGAAACGTTTGAGCGGACATTGCTTTCAAAATTTTTCCCCGCGTCCAAGACAAAAATTCGAATGAAAGATGAGGATTTGTCGGGGGCAGTAGCAAAAATAAAAGAAGAGTTGTATGGGGCGGTAGTAACGGAAGGATTGTTCCCGAAAAATCCCCAGAAAACGCGGACGATCTACATGGTAATTGCAGGTGCCGCACTGTTTACGGGCAATATAGGATTGGCAGTCATCGCATTCTTTTTCGGCAGGAATATGCCCAAAAAAACAGTTGACGGCGTGAATGCGGCAAACGTCGCTTTGGCTCTGAAGGGTTTTATCGTTTCACAGGACCGGCAGTATGCGTTTCAGGCAAAAAAACAGCTGCTGTTTGAGAAATTTCTCCCTTTTGCGATCGTGTTCGGAGTTGAAAAAATTTGGGCGGAGCGGTTTAAGAATCTCGGGATTGCAAAACCGGATTGGTATGATACATACGATAACAGGGCATTTAATACAGTGATTTTTATGCATCATTTCGGTCACGGATTTTCATCGACAGTCGTATCCTCGGCTACTCCCTCACGATCCTCTTCCGGCTTTTCTTCCGGATTCTCCGGAGGGGGAGGGTTTTCCGGCGGCGGAGGCGGTGGAGGGGGAGGCGGAAGTTGGTAGTCGCATTTAAGCGGAAAATATCGTATAATAGGCAATTGTTTGAGATAAGTATGTCACGTATTGTTGTTAAAACAGCCCAAGGGCCATATACACTCAAGTCTTCAGATAAACCTGTTGCTCTTTGTATGTGCGGACTTTCAAAGAATCAGCCGTTTTGCGACGGGTCTCATATGAAAACCTTAGATGAAGAAAAAAATACAGTATATATTTATGATGGCGATGGATCGCGGAAGGAGGTGTGCGGGAGTTGCAGCGATGAAACAGGCGACTGCGGATGCAAAGATTGTAAGTGTAAGTAACGTAATAAAATATTTAATGAAAGTTGAAAACAGTTATGAAATTGTTTGTTGGAAGTTTACCGTATAGTACAAATGATCAGGCATTGAAAGACCTTTTCGCACAGGCAGGAACAGTTGTTTCTGCAACCGTGATCATGGATAAATTTTCTGGACGATCCAAGGGATTTGGATTTGTCGAGATGAGTTCAGATGACGAAGCAAAAAAAGCGATTGACATGTTCAATAGCAAAGATTTTGAAGGTCGGACACTTATCGTGAATGAAGCACGGCCGATGGTTCCTCGTGAACAACGACCGGGTGGTTCATTCGGCGGTGGCCGAGGTGGTTTCGGCGGTGGCCGAGGTGGTTTCGGCGGTGGACATGGCCGAGGCGGAGATCGCGGCGGACGCGATGATCGCGGCGGACGCGATTGGTAAGTTACCAAGTAGGCATATATGCAACGCGCTGTATTGTTGATCCTTGGAGCATTTCTTGCGGTCGGTTTATTTGTTGTTGCAATTAAATCGCTGAGCGGGGAAGATTCATGGATATGTGATAAGGGTGAGTGGGTGATGCACGGGAAACCGTATTTGCCAAAACCTTCTTACGCTTGTCCAGTAACGACACCTGCAGTTGTAGAACCTACAAAATAATATTGAAAAACAATATAAAAAGAAAAGCAGCCCATAATGGGCTGCTTTTCTTATATGGAGCCCAAGTATATTCGTGATATGATTCGTCTATGTTAACCGATTTTCTCGCCCGTCATAGACTTCCTTCCTACCGCATTACACAGTTTTATCAGGCATTTTACAAAGAATTTATTGTGTCGTTTGATGCGTTGTCCACATGGTCAAAAGAAGAACGGAAAGCAATATGTGAAGAAATTCCCTTTTCTTCTATCATACCGGTGAAGCAGGTGCTGTCTTCGGCAAAAGATACGGAAAAAATTGTCTTTTCCCGAGCTGATAAAAAATGTTTTGAGACGGTAATAATGAAACATGCAGACGGCAGGAATACAGTGTGTGTCAGCTGTATGATCGGCTGTCCTGTGGGATGCACATTTTGTGCAACAGGTAAGATGGGATACAGAGCGAGCCTAACAACAAACGAAATCGTTGATCAAGTGTTGTATGTTGCAAGAATCTTGAAACAAAATAATCAGACAGTCACAAATATCGTTTTTATGGGCATGGGAGAGCCGTTGTTGAATCAAGAAGCAGTAGAAGGGGCGATTGCCGTATTTACAGATCCAAACAAAATGGGTATGAGTGAACGCAGAATGACGATATCTACGTCCGGAATAACGGACGCATTGCAGACATTGTTGCAGCATGGATATAAAGGAAGGCTAGCGATAAGTCTTCATGCGCCCAATCAACAGTTGCGGGAACAGATTATGCCGATCGCCAAGAAATACCCGTTGCCTGCACTATTGGCGGTAGCATTTCGGTTCGCAGAGCAAACGAATAAACGGGTAAGCTATGAATATATACTTATTGACGGATTAAATGATACAGTGCTGTGTGCTGAACAGCTTGCAATGATCATGGATCCGAAATTAAGCCATGTCAATCTTATTCCGTATAATCCGGTTGATGGCGTTCCGTATAAACGATCGCAACCGTCTTCTGTGCGCGCATTCGCAGCAGTTTTGGAAAAACATCATATACAACATACGATTCGTGTCACTATGGGCGATGATATTGCCGCCGCATGCGGTCAATTAGCCGGTAATACAGCGGAGTAGTATCTTTATAGGTCTTTTTGGTATACTACACAGTATATGAGCGATCTTCAGTCTTTGCAGGAAAGAGTAAAAATATTCGGTGCAGAACGGAAATTCGATAAATATCATCAGCCGAAAGATGTTGCGATTGATATTATTGAAGAAGCCGCAGAGCTTTTGGAACATTTTCAATGGAGAAATGGGGAAGAGCTGGAAACGTATGTTGCTGCTCACCGTGAAGATATAGAAGATGAGCTGATGGATGTGCTTCATGGAGTGCTCTTGATGGCAAACACAATGAATATTGATATTGTGGATGCGTTTGAACGGAAAATGAAAAAGAACGAAATCAAATATCCCGCTCAGGTTGATTTCGAAAAACAAGATGACCATTCCTGAATTTGACCAGATACAGGAGAGCGAAACCCTTATTTCTGTTTTGTGTTTAAAATGTAAAAGTCCCATCAATACGAAATTGCCCGCGTGGGAAATGCATATCCTCAAACAAAGCGTTGATGCTTTTGTTCTTGTGCATTGCGATCAGTGTGATACGACCTATTCCTATGTTCCGGCTTCAGCATCACTTATCGTGGGAGAAATACCGGTATAAAAGGATGCATTCTTGGTATACTGAGATTGTGAAACAAGACAGATATACACATCCTGGCATGTTGCTGTTGGTACTTTTCTGTATTGCCTGTGTTTCTTTTGGATTCTATTTTTCTCAACACGCAGTTGTTTTTCAGTTTCCGAGAGAAATAACCAATGTTTTGATAAGAAGCAATAGTCCTGTATCACCAACACCGCAATTTCCTCAAACAACTGCAGGTCAATTGGTGATTGTGGAAAAAGTTATTGATGGAGACACTATTCATGTAAAGATGGATGAACAGAATGTGGTTGTCCGTTTTATCGGTGTGAATGCACCTGAAGTATATAAGGGGAAGAGTCCTGAATGTTTTGCTGAAGAATCGTTTCAGTACGTAAAAAATAGAATTGAAGGAAAAAATATTTCACTTATTCCCGATACGACACAGGAAAATAAAGACATATACGAGCGGCTGCTCCGATACATCATCTTGGAGGATGGGACCAATCTGAATCTGGAACTTATTCAAAAGGGATACGCGAGGGAATATACATATAAAATTCCCTATCTGTATCAGCAGGAATTCCGTGCCGCACAAGGTGTTGCAAAAAATACGTTGGTGGGGTTATGGAAGAAATGCAAATGATATGAACGTACCAGTTGTTATCGTGCACGATACCATGCAACAGAAGTATATATACACACTCACCCAACCTATGGGGAAAAATTTCCCTCAGGATTTTCAACCGGATCTTACCCCAAAAGAAATGCTTGCGCTTGGTGTATTTGGAGGAAAATACATGACAGACTGTCAGGATGAATTTCCGAAGGATTGGTTTATAAAGGCAAAGGTATCTCCCAAGAAGCATGATATAACACTGAATTACTTCCATGTTGACGCCAGTCAATCGTTATCTGTCTGGAAAAAAAACGGTTGGATTCATCCGGATGATCCTCGCGGATGGTTTCAATGGTACTGTCGGTTTTATATGGGAAGACGACATGAAGATGATGAAAGACAGATAAAAAGATGGAGAATGATGCAGCGTCATGTCGCCCAAATTAAAAAAATTTGTATGGTGAGGGATTATGCATGCCGTGCGAAACAACGGCAGGCATTATTACATTGGGCATACGACAGCAGAAAGATATGAGTATGGTTATAATCAACCTATGAATACATTCGTGAAAAAAATCTTCCTGATTAGTATTACATGCGCCTTAGTGTTTTTATCGATGTATGTTCTCTTTGGACCAGTCGGAACAAGTCATAATACTGTCCTTATCACTGTTCCTCAGGATACGGAACATTTCGATATGACGGAAGCACTTGCCAATGAAAAGTTAATCAAAAACCCTTGGTTGTTTCGATTATTTATTGTTGGGAAAACGATAGAATCTGGCGGATACCGTTTTGATCAATCGATGTGGATGTGGCAGGCGGCGGAAAAAGCAACAGGCAGACCGGATCTCATGTGGGTGACAATCAATGGCTGTCTGAGAAGGGAACAAATCGGGGAAATGATCGGAAAAAAACTTGGATGGGATCAGATGAAATTGGATGATTGGAATACTGCCTATCAAAAACTGCAGCCTGAATATATCGAAGGAGTGTATTATCCGGATACGTATCTGATACCAACTGATGAATCCGGATTCCAGGTGGCGCAGCGTTTTATCAATCATTTTAATGAGGTGTTTGCCCCATACGCGGGGCAGTTTCAGGATGCGGATATCAGATGGGTGACTGCACTGAAAATAGCATCGCTTATTGAAAGGGAGGCCGCGGGAACCGCCGATATGCCGCTTATATCAGGCATCATCTGGAACCGGTTGGATAAAAAAATGCTGCTGCAAATTGATGCAACCCTCCAGTATACACATGGAAAAAATGCGGACGGAAGCTGGTGGGGAGCAATCGACCTGTCGGAAAAACAAAATGACTCTCCGTATAATTCTTATAAAGTAAAAGGATTGCCGCCGACACCGATCTGCAGTCCCGGAATACATGCGATCAAAGCGGTGTTGCTGTCGGAGGAAACGGATTGTCTGTTTTATCTGCATGACTATGATGGACAGATACATTGCGCGGTCACCTATGAAGAACATAAAGAAAATATTGAAACATACCTGAAACAGTCTGCCTTATGATAAGAAGGGTCTGTGACAATTGAACATCGGGAATTTTTCTTTGGCAGAAAAAACGTATCGCTTGACATGAATACCGAAACGAAAACGGCAACTATCCGTTTTGGTACGCAAGAACCTCGGTGGCTTCATCCTAAAAAAATGAGTGAGACCACAATTATTTTTCACATGGCAGAAAAAACACTGCAGCAAACAGTGGAAGAAACACAGGAGCCCTATACATTATTATTTGATACAAGCAATACAAATCTTAAGAAATGGATGCGGGCAAAAAGTGAGCAATTACAGTTTGATGAAATAGTGCCTGAAGATTGTTCGTCGTACCATGTCAGGGCAAAAAATTATTTACTCCCCGATAGAGATGATCCCTTTTTGTCTATTGCATCACTGAGTCTGTATAAACGCTGCACCCCGTTTTCCAGTTGAAAGTAATGGATGACATACGCAATGGAAAGCACAAGAAGAATGAATGTGAAAAAAAAGAAGGCAGGGGTGTCTAAAAGAAGCGTAAAGAAAAAAGAAAACAGTGTTGCCAGACAGGTTGTGAGCATAACGAAGAGATGAATCATCCGTTCATGCTGGAAATATCCGATGTTTCGCTCATGCAGTTTTGCCAAGGTATGCCAATTCGTATCTTTGTCATTTTCGGTAATGATTCTCTGTATGAACGCTTCATGGGTTTTTAGGCGGGTAATCATACTGGCGGTTCATCAGTTTTTATAAGTTGCACTGCACTTTTTGTCCGTTGTGCTTTGATGACAAAGGGAAAGACATTGGGTGTGAGACAGAGAGAAAAGTCTTCTGCCGCGTTCGGAGTGAGAGGTTTTCTGAGAAATCCGTCGCTGTGCGGCGCGTCACTTATGTATTTTTTCATAGCGGAAAAATCCCTCGGGTTTCCTTCCAGAATGCTCCGAATATAGGATGCGCAGAGATAGTCTTCATTATCGAAAGTGCAGTTGTCCGTACTTATGAATGATACGATGGATGGGTGTGTGCGGATAATATACGCCGCAACCGCGGCGGCATTCACAAAACTTCCGGTGATAACCTGATCCGCCCGTGTCAATGCCGCAACGATTCCTTTGGTGCCAGACGTTGTTGTCATGATAACGATTTTATCTGTCATGACAGCATTTTTCAGTTGCGCGGGAGAATTGCAAAAATCAAACCCTTCAATCGGCAGTCCATGACGTTCTCCTACAAGTTGCGCATCGGGCAATTGTTTTTTTAGGATCCACGCATCTTCCACTTCTACAACAGGGAACACTGTTTTTACTCCGCGGGAAAAAAGGTAACATAGTGTTGTGCACGCGCGGAGCACATCGATGACAACAACCGTTCCTTTTGCTTCACTGGCATTGTATTGGGAATAGATGCGGAATTCCATATGTTTACTATACACTTTTTTCTGTGCGAAGTAGTATATACTGGATATATATGGAAACAGGAGGAGTGGAAAACAGTTTTCTCGGTTCTCTGTTGAAAAAACTGGCCGATGTCAAGCGGATAGAATCAGAAACAGGCAAAAGCACACAGCCGCTACAGGATGAGGTTTGGCGGCAAATCCATCAGGTCATGGGAAAGGGAACAATACTGGAAGGTCAGGGGGTTACTAAATCCGGCGGGGACGATTAGTTTTTACCCTGTTGACATGCAGGGAAAAACAGATATAATTGAAACTAATTGAATAGCCTAAAAGAGGCGAACGTTCATTGTTCGCTTCTTTCTTTTGCGTTTTTTGCAGAATTTATTCACAATGTCTATTGATACACACAGTCATCGATTATATTGGGGCAAGGAATACAAAGACCTTCCCGAACTGGATCTTACACTGGTGCAACGCGAATCGTATCAATGGTTTTTGGAAGAAGGAGTCAAGGCACTTCTTTCTGAAATTTCCCCTGTACATGATTTTACCGGTAAAAACTGGGAGTTATCCTTCGGCGACTATTTTTTCGGCAAACCGCGTTTAACTCCGGCAACCGCAATTGAAAAAGGGCTGACCTATGACATGCAACTGAAGGTCATTGCATCCCTTACCAACAAACAGACAGGACACCATGTCACGCAGGAAGTATTTTTGGGCGATATTCCTGCCATGACACAAAACGGAACGTTCATTATTAATGGAACGGAACGGTGTGTGGTAAATCAGCTGGTGAGATCGCCGGGTATTTATTTTACCGGAGAAGTAGATCCGACAACGGGACGAACATTATATAGTGCCGAGATCAGACCAATGCACGGGTCTTGGCTGGAAATGTTCATTACTCGGAACGATGTGTTGATGGTTCGTATTGACCGCAGACGGAAATTTGTCGCAAGTACGTTTTTCAGGGCGCTTGGACTTTCCACCAACGAAGAAATCAAACAAGCCTTCGCAGCGGTGGATGTAAATCCTGATCATCGCTATATTGAGGCAACACTTGCCAAAGATCCGACGACAAATCAGAATGAGGCTATTTTGGAAATGTACCGTAAACTCCGTCCAGGTGAACCGATTGTTCTTGATAATGCACGTGAACTGTTTCAGTCCATGTTTTTTGATCAGCGGAGATATTCACTTGAACGCGTCGGCCGGTACAAGATGAACAAAAAACTGCAGATTGATGTGCCGAATACAAAGGAAAACTGGATATTGACACGGGAAGACATTCTCGGAGGAATTAACTACCTGATTAATGTTGCAAACGGCAAGGGTGATGTTGATGATATTGATCACCTTGGGAATCGTCGCGTCCGCAGAGTCGGAGAGCTTGTTGCTACAAATGCGTTTCGTGTCGGAATGCTCAGATTGGAACGATCAATTCGGGAAAAAATGAGCTTGGCTGGACCGCAGGCGGTGGATCTGCTTCCAACACAACTTGTCAATGCAAGGCCTATTATTGCGGCGGTCAACGATTTCTTCCGGACGAGTCAGTTGTCGACAATTCTTGACCAGACTAATCCTTTGGCGGAAGTCGACAACCTCCGTCGGTTTACCGTTATGGGTGTCGGCGGCATTTCCCGTGAACGGGCATCTTTCTCTATTCGTGACATCAACGCATCACAATACGGTCGTATTTGTCCAGTCCGGTCTCCGGAAGGTCCGAATATCGGATTGGTGACCTATATGGCCATGTACGCGCGGGTGAATGAATACGGATTTTTGGAAACACCATACCGCAGAGTTGAAAAGAGCACTGTCGGCGGTAAAACAAAGATGCATGTAACAGATGACATCGTCTATCTGGATGCAAATGATGAACAGTATCATTACATCACTCATGCGGATATCGAGATTGATGAGCATGGAAATATTATTCCAGACCGCGTTCCTGTCAGATATAAGGGTGAATTTTTGGAATCAAACAGTGATGTGATTGAATATTTGGACATTGTTGCGCGGCAAGTTGTAGGAGCACCTGCTTCTATGATTCCATTTCTTGCACATGATGAAGCAAACCGTGCACTTATGGGAACCCACATGCAGTGTCAGGCAGTGCCGCTTCTACAGCCGCAGTCCCCGATTATCGGAACGGGTATGGAACGCACCATTGCCGCGTCCATGGGGCGGATGATTGAGGCAAAAGATGAGGGCGTTGTGTCTTATGCGGATGCAACTGTCGTGAAAGTGAAATACAAAAATGGTGATGAGGATACTTATGGACTTGAAAAATTCAAGCGGTCGGCGCAATCCACCTGTTATAACCAGCATGTCGTGGTTGCAACCGGTCAAAAACTGAAAAAAGGCGATGTTCTGATCGAAGGACCGGCAACAGATGAGGGGGAGCTCGCACTCGGATCAAATGTCGTTGTTGCATATATGTCCTTTGACGGTCTCGGATATGAAGACGCTATCGTTATTTCAGACAGACTGGTCAAAGACGATGTGCTGACTTCAGTCAATATCGAAGAATATGAGGCATCGGTCGTTGATACAAAACTCGGACCGGAAGAAACAACACGGGATATCCCGAATGTCGGAGAAGAAGCATTGCGGAATCTTGATAAAGACGGCATTGTTGTTGTCGGAGCGGAAGTTTCTCCAAATGATATTCTAGTGGGAAAGATCGCTCCGAAAGGTGAAACGGAGTTGACTGCGGAAGAGCGGTTACTTCGGGCAATTTTTGGAGAAAAAGCACGGGAAGTCCGCGACACATCACTTCGTGTACCGCATGGTGAACGGGGAACAGTCATTGATGTACGGGTGTTGGACAAAGAACAGGGTGATGAGCTCGAACCGGGAACCAACAGAAAAATTATCGTCAAAGTTGCACAGATGCGTAAAGTTGTCGTCGGAGATAAACTCGCCGGACGACATGGAAACAAAGGTGTTATCTCAAAAATACTTCCCGCAGCCGACATGCCGTATATGGCAGACGGTACAGTGGTTGATTTGCTGATTTCTCCGCTTTCCGTTCTTTCCCGTATGAATTTGGGACAACTTTTGGAAACACATTTGGGACTCGCAGCCAAGAAACTGAATGTAAAAATTGCGGTTCCTGTGTTTGAACAGGTAAAAGAACAGCGACTTACAGACAAAATTAAGGAAGCGGGTCTGCCACTTTCGGGAAAAACAAAGCTGTTTGACGGGAGAACCGGACGGGCATTTTCAGAAGACATCGTTGTCGGAATCGGATTCATGATGAAGCTGATTCACATGGTCGAAGACAAAACCCACGCACGTTCAACCGGACCATACTCACTCGTGACCCAGCAACCGCTCGGCGGAAAAGCGCAGATGGGAGGACAACGGCTTGGAGAAATGGAAGTATGGGCGTTGGAATCCCACAGATCTGCGCATGTGCTGCAGGAAATGCTGACGATTAAATCCGACGATGTCGTGGGTCGTGCAAAAGCATTTGAATCCATCGTCAAGGGTATCGATATTCCGGCATCCAATGTTCCTGAATCATTCAAGGTGTTGGTAAAAGAACTGCAGGCACTCGGACTTTCTGTCAAACCGACGGGTGCAGTTGCTGCAAAGCCGGTTGTGGTAGAAGAACCAAAAACCGATCTGACTGTTGATCCAAAAGACTTGGCTGACGTCGCAGGGGCTGAGCTTGTTGATGATGAAGAAGCTGAAAAAGAATCTGAAGTTGCAGCTTTGCCTAAGGCGGATCAGCCGTCAGTTGAGGAGTAATTATGGATAATAAATCAACATTTTCAAATATCGTCGATTTTACCGGACTGGAAGTACGTCTCGCATCAAGTGATGACATAAAATCATGGTCATACGGCGAAGTGACGAAACCGGAAACGATTAATTACCGGACACTCAAGCCGGAAAAAGACGGATTGTTTGATGAGCGGATTTTCGGACCGACCAAAGACTGGGAATGTTACTGCGGAAAATACAAGAGAATCCGGTATCGCGGAATTATCTGCGACAAATGCGGTGTGGAAGTTACACAAAGCAAAGTGCGTCGTGAACGCATGGGGCATATCACACTGGCGGCACCTGTTGCGCATGTGTGGTTTTTCAAAGGCGCACCATCCAAACTTTCACTGCTTTTGGACATGTCTCCACGTGCACTTGAGAGCGTTATTTATTTTGCGCAATATCTGGTCATCCGTGTGGATGAAGACAAGAAAAAAGCGGTATTAAAACAGCTTGCTGAAACAGGAAAAGGCAGAACTGACGAAATCGAAAAACGGTTTAAGGAAGAAAAAGCAAAGAAACAGAAGGAACTTTCTGAGGAAAAGGGATCGCTCAAAGAAAAGATCAAAGGAAAAGAAACGCAGGATTTGGCTATTGCAGAAATGGGTCTGAAGGAGCGGCAGGAGCTGACACTTCTGGAAGATCAGATGAACAAAGAATCCGGAAAAGTGCAGGAAGTGGTCGATCAGCTCGTGTCTATTGTCAAAAGCATTAAGCCGTTTTCAACCATTACTGAAGATGAATATCTGAAACTTCTGGAATACAATGCCGTGGAATGTTTCACAGTCGGCATGGGAGCGGAAGCAGTGCTTGAAGTTGTCAAACAGGTGAATCTGGACAAACTCGCAGCTGATCTGCATGAAGAAATCAGAAACACATCCGGACAGCGGCATATCAAGGCAACAAAACGACTTCGTGTGGTCGACGGCATGCATAAGGCCGGTATCAAACCGCAATGGATGGTTCTTTCCATTCTGCCGGTTATTCCTCCTGATTTGCGGCCGATGGTGCAGCTTACCGGCGGACGGTTTGCCACATCCGATTTGAATGATTTGTATCGACGTGTCATCAACAGAAATAATCGGTTGAAACACTTGATGGATTTGGGAGCACCGGAAATTATCCTTCGAAATGAAAAACGTATGCTGCAGGAAGCAGTTGATTCGCTCATTGATGCGACACAACGGCCATCATCCCGTGCTGTGATCCAGCCGCTTCGGTCACTGTCAGACATGCTCCGCGGAAAACAGGGACGATTCCGTCAGAATTTACTTGGAAAACGCGTAGACTATTCAGGTCGTTCCGTCATCGTGGTAGGACCGGAACTTAAACTTACACAGTGCGGAGTTCCAAAAGAAATGGCACTTGAGATGTTCAAACCGTTTGTGCTTCGTGAGCTTATTGCACGCGGCATTGCACCAAACGTGAAGAATGCAAAGAACGTGTTGGATAAACGAACAGCGGAAGTGTTTGATATTCTGGAAGAAATCACGAAGGCGCATCCGGTGCTCTTAAACCGCGCACCGACGCTCCATAAGCTTGGTATTCAAGCATTTTATCCGGTGTTGATTGAAGGATCAGCAATTCAGCTGCACCCGTGTGTTTGTGCAGGATTCAATGCTGATTTTGATGGAGATCAGATGGCTGTACATCTGCCGCTTTCCAAAGAAAGCCAATACGAAGCAGCGCATTTGATGCTTCCGACATTCAACCTACTCAAACCGGCTGACGGATCTCCTATCACCGTGCCGAATAAGGAAATGGTTATCGGGTGTTACTACTATACAACTGTTGACGCGAAATTTATGGGGAAGAAAGAGGAAGACATGCCTTTGTTTGCAGATGAACAGGAAGCAATACTGGCATTTCAGACAGAGCACATAACACTCAGAGAGCCGATTCGTGTGAAGATCGGCGATGCAGTGCTGGTAACCACAGTTGGAAAAGTGCTGTTTAACGAAATACTGCCGGAAAAACTGCGTTTTGTGAACACTCCCGTAAAAGCCGCAACAATCAAAACCTTGATTACGCAGGCGCTTCGTCAGTATTCCAAAGAAGAAGTTGTTGTCCTGATTGACGCAATCAAATCGATTGGATTTCAGGGTGCAACATACTGTGGAGGATTATCTGCATCTGTATTTGACAATGAAATGGTTGCAAACAAAGCGGAAATTATCAATCAGGCGGAAGAGCAGATTAAACAGGTCGAACAGAATTACCAACAGGGACTGATTACCATAGAAGAAAAACGTCGTCTTTCCAATGACATCTGGATCGAAGTGACGGAACGGCTTGCAAACATGACATGGGACAATATGAAAACGGATAATCCGGTGAAAATGATTATCGATTCAGGCGGTGCCCGTGCATCAAAAGATCAGCTCAAGCAACTCGCCGCCATCAAAGGACTTGTTGTTGATCCTATGGGAAAAATCGTTGAAATGCCGACCAAAAGCAACTACCGTCAGGGGCTTTCCATCTTTGAATACGTGACATCAACCAGAGGATCACGAAAAGGTTTGACTGATTCAGCTCTCAAAACTGCTGATGCAGGATATCTGACGCGTCGTTTGGTCGATGTGGCGCATGACGTGATTATCCGAATGGATGACTGCGGAACAGACGAAGGTCTTGAAATTTCCCGACATGAAGACAGACAGACTGCATTTACGCTTCGCGCAATTGGTCGATACGCGGCGGCAGATATTACGGCACCGGGATCCAAGAAAGTGCTTATTGCGAAAGATGAAATGATTGATGAGTCCAATGTAAAACTTTTGGATGAACACAATATTGAAACCATCGTTGTCCGGTCACCGATTACCTGTAAGGCACAGGTTGGTATGTGTGCAAAGTGCTATGGACGTGATTTTTCAACAACACAACTTATCGAAATCGGCACACCGGCGGGAGTTGTAGCAGCACAATCCATCGGAGAGCCGGGAACACAACTGACCATGCGTGTCCGTCATGCCGGAGGTATCGTCGGACTCGACGTTACCCAAGGGTTGCCGCGCGTTGAAGAATTGTTTGAATGCAGAACACCACGCGTGCTTTCTCCGATTGCGGAAATAGCAGGAAAAGTGACAGTGACGGAAACTGATCAGGGATACAAAATCGTGGTCAGAAATACATCGCTGAAACCTGTGGAAGAACGGGAATACATGATTCCACTGACCAGCGAACTTAAGGTAAAAGACGGAGATCTGGTTGGCGCAGGTGATCAACTGGCAGGCGGATACTTGGATGTTAAAGAAGTTTTGGAAATCCGTGGACTTCGGGGAGCACAGAAGTATCTGATCGCGGAAGTGCAGCGCGTGTATGAATCACAGGGTATCGGAATTCATGACAAACACTTTGAAGTAATCGTTCGTAAGATGAGTGATAAAGTGCGCATTGATTCTCCAGGGGATACCATCATGCTTCCAGGAGAACTCGTTGACCGCGCAACATTCACCGCAGAAAATGCACGGGTGCTTGCGGCAGGCGGAGAACCGGCAACGGCTAACATCGTTCTTTTGGGTATTACTCGGGCATCACTGTACACTGAATCATGGTTGTCAGCAGCGTCATTCCAAGAAACAACGAATGTTTTGACTGATGCGGCCTTGGCAGGAAAAGAAGACAAGTTGCTCGGACTCAAAGAAAACGTTATAATTGGTCGTCTTATTCCCGTTGATGCCCAGCGGGCGCAGATGAAAACGACATAACTATGCCAACCATTAATCAACTGATCAAATTCGGACGACACAGAAAGTCAAAAAAAGTAAAAGCTACGGCACTCCGTAAGTTTTTCAACACGAAGACACGTCAGATGCACCAGACACCGTCTCCGTTCAAACGGGGAGTGGTGACATTGGTAAAAACCATGACACCGAAAAAACCGAACTCAGCACTCCGGAAAGTGGCTCGTGTCAGACTTTCAAACAAACAGGAAGTGACAGCATATATCGGCGGTATCGGACATGAACTGACAGAGCACGCAATCGTCATGATTAGGGGCGGCAGAGTACCGGATCTTCCGGGAGTCAAATATCATATCGTTCGCGGGAAATATGATTCGACAGGGGTTGCAAACCGGAAAAAGGGACGAAGCCGATATGGTACAAAAAAGACTGCAACAGGTCCAGCAGCAGCAAAAGCAAACTAACATTATTTACAATCTATGAGATCAGCAAAAAACTATAAAAAAATATTGCCGGCAGACCCGATGTATCAGAATCGGATGCTTACCCGTTTTATCAACAGGGTGATGGTCAGCGGCAAAAAAAGGACAGCAGAGCGACAGGTGTACGGCGCTTTGGATATCATCAAGGAAAAAGGCGAAGACCCGATAAAAGTTTTTGAAAACGCCATAAACACCGTCGGACCGAAATTGGAAGTAAAGGCGCGCCGAGTTGGTGGTGCATCCTATCAGGTTCCTATGGAAGTCCGTGGAGATCGGAGAATTGCACTTGCAATACGTTGGATAGTTCAGTTTGCAGGAAACCGGTCAAACAAAGAATTCCACACGTATGCTGAAAAACTTGCAGCTGAACTGATGGATGCTTCAAAAGGACTTGGAGAAGCAATCAAGAAACGCGATACTATGCTTCGTGCCGCGGAGGCAAACCGAGCATTCGCACACTTCAAGTGGTAAAGACTACGTACGTTTAGCCAATCTCTTTTTCCCGAGTTCGATAAGTCTGTGGGAACGTTCACGTTTTTCTTTGGGTGACACGGTGTCTTTCATGGTTGCGGCAACTGTTCCCGGACGCGGAGAATAGCGAAACACATGGAATTTTGTGATGGGACTTGCTTTCAGGAATTCGTATGTTTCCTCAAATTCTTTTTCTCCCTCATTTGGAAAACCGACGATGACATCCGTCGCAATGAGCGCATTCGGATTTATGTGATGAAGAGTCTGGAGATTTTTTAACAATTCCTCTTTTTTATACGGTCTTCGCATGGCTTCAAGCACGGCGGTTGATCCTGATTGGATGGGGATGTGGAAGAAATGTACAAACCGCGGATTATCTTTGTTTTTTTCATACCACGTCAGAAATTGGGGAGTGAGACTCCACGGATGGATGGATCCGAAACTTATTTTTTCCACAGTGGTGTTTGTGAGAATTGCGTCTATAAGATCCGTGAGCGTTTCTCCCGTATCAATGCCGAAGTATTCCGTATTGATTGCAGTGAGAATGAGTTCCTGAACTGGAATGCTGATGTGTTGGATTTCTTCGATGATTTCTTTAATAGTTTTTGATTTAGCACGTCCGCGGGTGAACGGAACAATGCAGTACGAGCAGAAACGATTGCACCCGTCCTGAATTTTTATCATGACTCTCCCTGTCTCCAAAAACTTATCAGGAACTGTTCCTTGACGGCGTATGGATGTTTCAGAGTATTTTGAAAGTTTTGATGGAATGGAACACTTGTCTGTATTGTCTATCCACATGTCTGCACCCATCGGCAGCGTTTTATTTTTGAGCCACAGTGTTGCTGAACATCCTGTCACGATAATTTTTGTCAGTGGGAATTTTTTCCGTGTCTGATAGATATGTTGCCTGACTTCGCGCTCTGCTTTGCCCGTGATGGCGCAGGAGTTGATAATGTAAAAGTCAGGGTGTGTTTCATCCCAAGAAAAACCCGCATCAATGAGCTTCTGATCGAGCTGCTGTTTTTCCGCTTCGTTGACACGGCATCCGAAGGAAAAGCTCATAAACGTGTTTTGCATGGTGTTTATTGTAGCATGATATAATCCTAAGCAGTATGAAAGATAAATACTCAGCCACATGGTTATCCCATTCTTCGATTACTGATTATCTGAAATGTCCCCGCGCATATTTTTTGAAAAATATGTACAGAGATCCGAAGAACAATCATAAGATTGCGATTATGCAGCCGGCCTTGGCGCTTGGGCAGACAGTGCACAGTGTTGTTGAATCACTTTCGACACTTCCTGTTGAGGAACGACTCAAAGAATCATTAGTTATAAAATTTGAGAAAGCATGGGAAACAGTTGCTGGAAAAAAAGGCGGATTTACGACCGTTGAGGAAGAAGAAAAATATAAAAAACGGGGAGTGGAAATGATGGAACGGATCATGGCAAACCCTGGACCGATTCTCAAAAAAGCTATCAAGATCCGACAGGAGCTTCCATATTTTTGGCTCTCGGAAGAGCAGAATATTATTCTGTGCGGTAAACTCGACTGGCTGGAATACATGGAAGATGTGGACAGTGTTAGGATTATTGATTTTAAAACCGGAAAATTTGATGAAGACGCTGATTCATTGCAGCTTCCTATTTATACATTGCTTGCAAACAACTGTCAGACAAAACGGGTATATGGCGCACAATATTGGTATTTGAATCGTGATACCGCGCCCGTTGATGTGGATCTTCCCAGTGAGGAAGATGCGATGAAGCGTTTACTGGAAATTGCACGTACTGTTTCCCTTGCACGGAAACTAGGACGTTTTGTCTGCAAGGAAAAAGACGGGTGTAGTGCCTGCAGGCCGTATGAGATGATTTTGAACGGGAAAGCTGAATTTATCGGCGTCGGTGGATATAATCAGGATACATATATTCTTTCAAAATAAAGGAGGATACGTATGCCACCAGAAACAGTTTGGAGAGCTTGGTACGATGGACTTATTAAACCTTCATGGACACCGCCGGGATCCACCATCGGCATCATTTGGACGATTCTCTATCCGATGATTGCCTTTTCATTTATCTATGTGATGGTAAAAGCGTTTAAAAGAAAACTTTCCCCGACAATTGCGAGCGTGTTTATTGTCAACCTCATCGCAAATCTATTATATAGTCCGATATTTTTTGGAATGAAAAATATTCCACTTGCAACACTGGATATTCTGATTGTGTGGGTGACGATTGTCGCGCAGTTTTTCCTCATGTGGAAAAAATCAAAAGGAATTTCCCTGTTGCAGATTCCGTACTTTTTGTGGGTGAGTACCGCATCCATTATCCAACTGACTGTTTTCTTTTCTAATAGATAAGTGACTTTTTGGAATTTTCATGTACAATAAAGCCACTATGATGACGACCATTACATGTCCCCATTGCAACAAGCCGTTTGAGATAAATGATGCGCTTGAAAAAGACCTCCGAAAACATATTGAAGAAGACGTAAAAAACAAATCAAAAGAAGAATTGTTGCGGCTGCAGGAAAAAGCGGTAGCCGATGCAAAGGAAAAATTTGTGGAGGAATCCAAACTTCGAGAAGAGGAGCTTGCCGAAAACCGAAAAACAAATAAAGAACTCCGCGAACAGCTTTCTGAACTGATGAAACAGCTCCGTGAGGAAAAAACGGCCAGAGAAAATGCGGAAGTTGCGATGCAAAAAAAACTTTTGGAGGAGCAGGACAAAATCCGCCTGAAAGCAAAAGAAGAAGAATCAGAAAAACACAGACTGGAACTTAAGGAACGCGACACAAGACTGGAGAGCATGCAAAAAACAATTGAGGAATTGCAGCGAAAAGGAAGTGTCGGATCACAGCAACTCCAAGGAGAAGTGCAGGAGCTTGACCTTGAAGAAACGCTGCACGCCACTTTTCCTCAGGATAGTATTGAACCGGTTGGAAAAGGAGTACTCGGTGCCGATGTCAGGCAGGGTGTGAAAAGTCCGATGGGTATGGATTGCGGTACTATCCTTTGGGAATCGAAACGGACAAAAGCATGGTCAGACGGATGGATCACTAAACTGAAGGAAGATATGCTGCATGACAAAGCACATATTCCCGCAATTATTTCCGACACACTCCCTGATGAGGCAAAATCCGGCATGGGATTTAAAGATGGCGTGTGGATAGCTTCGCCAAAACTTGCACTTCCACTTGCCGCCCTTCTTCGTAAATCTTTACTTGACGCGGCAAAGCAAAAAAAGATTGCAGGTGCACAGTCCACGAAAGCAGAGGAATTGTATGGATTTGTGACGAGTCATGAATTCCAGCATCAGATGGAATCCATGATTGAGACCTATCAGGAAATGCAAAAAGAAATTCAAAAAGAACGCGTATCATTTGAACGAAGTTGGAAGCTTCGTGAGATGCAGGTGAACAAACTGCTGACAGGTGTTGCTGGTTTGTATGGAAGTATGCAAGGAATTGCAGGCGCTGCTCTTTCTCCAATCAAGAGTCTGGAATTGCCAAGTGGGGAAGAAGTGGAGTAGGATAAAGGTAGTAGCTCTTATTTTGAAAGGATTTCCTATGGCAACAAAAACTGCACCAAAGAAAAAAGTAGAAACGGTATCTTCATCAGCTTCAAAATCTAAACCGTTGCCCGTTGGAATTAAAATTGCAATCGGCTGCGTCGGAATTCTGGTTATCATCGGTATTCTTATCGGGGTTGCCGGACAGGTTATCTTTTCCAAAATCGGTTTGAATTTCATGAAAAAAGGAATTGAACAGAAAACGGGAATTTCCATGGATACTGCGGGTAAGAGTATGACCATTAAGGATAAGGAGACCGGTGCAGAAATCAACATTGGAACAGAAGGAAAAATTCCGGCGGATTTTCCGAAAGATTTTCCGATATACCCTTCGGCAAAAGTTGAAGGAAACATATCAGGCGCTGAAAATAAGGCAGGCAAAGGATTCTGGTTGATTCTTTCAACCACAGATGAAGCGGCACAAGTCACCGCGTTTTATGAGGCTAATTTAGCAAAGAACGGTTGGGACGTTGGATCAACGATGAATATAGGAACATCTGCGACATGGGAAATTTCCAAAGGTGATATGGCAGGCGGACTGATCGTCGGGGAAGATGAAGAGAAAAAAGGCACAAGCATTGTCATTACTCTTTCTCCCAAAGAAGAAGAGCCGGTAGAAGAATAACGCCATCGTGTGATCAAGGAGGTCTCGTATGAACGAGAATAAAATCGTTATCGCGATTCTTGTCGCAGGCTTATGTATAAGTGCTGCCATTTACTTCGGTGGAAAAAACCCAGCAAAAATTCCAACTGTTATCGTGCCTGAAACGGAGGAATCACAAACAGAAATTGTTGTGTCTCCCACATCAACTGCCTCCGCAACCGTTTTTCCCACCATACAGGAAGATGATTTAACACCAATCGCTATTGCGATTGGTAAAGAGTTTGGGACTGATCCGGAAAAATATATAATTACAAAAAGCAGACAGGTGGGCAATTATGCAATCGGCGGCGTGACAGAGCAGGGTGAACAAGGGGGAGCACAGTGGTGGGGAGTATTGGAAAATGGCGCATGGAAATATATTTATTCCGGTCAGAGTTATCCAAATTGTAGTGTTATTGCTCCCTATCAAATCCCAAAAGCGTTGCTTGACAGCTGCATGGATGACGCGACAAATACGTTAAAACAATTATAACGGGTTCCGTTCGTCGTTATAGACAGAAACCCAAATTTTTTGTACAATAGGAGGGTGAAAGCATAAACTGCTTGTTGAGCAGTTTTTTTTATTTATAAATCTATGGCTACACAAAATATTACTGTAACGGAAAACCGAGATGTTCCTCTTGATAAAGTCCGGAATATCGGCATCATCGCACACATAGATGCTGGAAAAACCACAACAACAGAACGTATCCTCTATTACACCGGACGAAGCTACAAAATCGGAGACATCGATGAAGGTACGACCGTCATGGACTGGATGGAACAGGAACGGGAACGGGGTATTACCATCGTTTCTGCAGCCACGACCACATTCTGGAATGGGTATCGGTTTAATATCATTGACACTCCGGGGCATGTGGACTTTACTGCGGAAGTGGAGCGTTCACTCCGTGTACTTGACGGAGGAATTACTGTTCTTGATGGTGAAGAAGGTGTGCAGTCTCAGTCTGAGACCGTATGGCGACAAGCGGATAAATACAAAGTGCCTCGTCTCTGTTTTGTCAACAAAATGGACAAGCTCGGCGCGGATCTTTGGAACACCGTCGCATCCATCGAAGAACGGCTTGGCGCGCGGACTGCCGTCATGGTTGTTCCTATCGGTCGAGAGAATCTGTATAAAGGAAATGTTGATCTTCTGACGAGAAAAGCTATGATTTGGCATAGTGATGATCTCGGTGCATCGTTTGACGAGGTGGAGATTCCCGAAGAGTTGAAGGCGGAAGTGGAAGAAAAACGGCATAACCTGATTGAACGTATTGCGGAAACAGATGACATGTTGATTGAAAAATTTTTGAACGGGGAAGAACCGACTGTCGAGGAACTGAAAGCTGCACTTCGAAGAGCAGTTATTGCATATAAGCTCGTACCTGTGTATGCAGGAACATCCCTTCGAAACAAAGGGGTGCAGCCGCTTCTTGATGCCGTTGTTGATTATCTTCCATCTCCACTCGATATGCCGGATGTGGAGGGAACAAATCCGCGGACGCAGGAGCATATAACACGAAAACGCATCGTGAACGAAAAATTTACAGGACTTGCGTTTAAAGTGCAGATTGATCCTCACGTCGGGAAACTGACATATGTCCGTATTTATTCTGGGAAAATCGAAGCAGGATCCTACGCATATAATTCCAGCAAGGATGTGAAGGAACGTATCGGACGGTTGCTTCTCATGCATGCAAACCAGCGGGAAGAAATCAAAGAAGCATTCGCGGGAGAAATCGTTGCTGTGGTCGGATTTAAGGATACAATCACAGGCGACACGATTGCAGACAGCGAAAATCCGATAGTTTTGGAACAGATTACGTTCCCTGATCCCGTTATCTCTCTGGCAATTGAGCCAAAAACGAAAAATGATCAGGAAAAAATGGGGTATGCACTGCAGCGGCTTGCGGAAGAAGATCCGACGTTTAAAGTAAAATCCAATCCGGAAACTAACCAGACCATCATCTGGGGTATGGGAGAACTACATTTGGATGTGCTTGTCGACCGCATGAAACGGGAATTCAAAGTTGAGGCCAATGTCGGCGCACCGCAGGTTGCATACAAAGAGACCATCACCAAAACAGCTGAAGCGGAAGGGAAATATATCAAACAAACCGGAGGTCACGGACAATACGGTCATTGTTGGCTTCGTATAGCGCCAAAACCGCGTGGTGAAGGATTTGAGTTTATTGATGAAATCAAAGGAGGGGCAATCCCGAGAGAGTTCATTAAACCGGTTGAAAAAGGTGTGGTGGAGGCAATGGAAAACGGTTGTATTGCGGGATATCCATTGGTCGATATGTCTGTTGCTTTGTATGACGGAACTTATCATGATGTTGATTCGTCCGAGTTGTCATTTAAAATTGCGGGATCTATGGCACTGCAGGCGGCAGTCAAACAGGCGGGAGCTACCCTCATTGAGCCTATCATGAAAGTGGAAGTGACGACACCGGATGAGTATATGGGAGACGTCATCGGGGATTTGTCTTCAAAACGTGCTCAAATTGTGGGGACTCAGAAACGGGGCAATACGACCATTATCGTAGCCACGGTGCCGCTTGCCGAACTTTCCGGATATGCGACGACTCTCAGAAGCTTGTCTAAAGGAAGAGCTTCCTATTATATGGAGCCGAGCCACTACGAAGAGGTGCCCAAAAACATTCAGGAAAAGATTATTGCAAAGAAGATCTAGGGATGTTACAATTGGTACGCTTGAAAGACGAGCAGCGTTTTTTTATTGGTAAATACGTATTAAAATTTTTTTAGGAGGAAACCATGGCTGATCAGCAAAAGTTCGTTCGAAATAAACCACACGTAAACATTGGAACCATTGGGCACGTTGACCATGGGAAAACCACACTTACCTCCGCAATCACCAATGTGCTTGCCAAGTCAGGTATGGCAAAGGCTTTGAAATACGAAGAAATCGACAGTGCTCCAGAAGAAAAGGCACGTGGCGTCACCATAAACATTCATCATTCAGAATACGAAACGGAAAAACGACATTACGCACACATTGATGCTCCGGGACATGCCGATTATGTTAAGAACATGATCACGGGAGCCGCTCAGATGGATGGTGCTATTCTCGTGGTGTCCGCACCGGATGGTCCGATGCCGCAAACACGGGAGCATATTTTGCTTGCAAAGCAGGTGAACGTTCCGGCAATCATCGTGTTCATGAATAAATGCGACATGGTGCAGGACAAAGAACTTTTGGATTTGGTCGAAATGGAAGTACGTGAACTTCTGACCAAATACGGATTTCCGGGAGATACCATTCCTGTAATCCGAGGTTCGGCATTGAAAGCGCTTCAGGGAGATGCAGAGGCGGAAAAACAGATTCTGGAACTTATGAAGACGGTAGACGAATATGTTCCGGATCCGGTTCGTCCAGTGGACAAACCGTTCCTGATGCCTATCGAGGACGTGTTCTCAATCAAAGGCCGAGGAACAGTCGTTACGGGACGTGTGGATCGGGGTAAAGTACACATCAACGACACGATTGAAATCGTCGGTATCAAAGCCACATCCTCAACTGTCGTAACCGGAGTCGAAATGTTTCGAAAACTTTTGGATGAAGGTATGGCAGGAGACAACATCGGAGTACTCCTTCGGGGAGTTGAAAAGGATCAGGTGGAACGAGGACAGGTTTTGGCAGCTCCGGGAACAGTGAAGCCGCACACGCAATTCGAGGCAGAAGTCATCGTACTTGCCAAAGAAGAGGGTGGACGACATACACCGTTCTTCAGCGGATATCGTCCTCAGTTCTACATCCGTACAACGGATGTAACAGGAGAAGTAACGCTTCCTGCTGGAGTGGAAATGGTTATGCCAGGTGACACAACTAAAATGACAGCAAAACTTATCGTTCCTGTAGCTCTTGAGGAGGGTGTGAGATTTGCCATCCGAGAAGGTGGTCATACGGTAGGAGCTGGAGTTATTACAAAAATTATAGAGTAAGGAAATTTAACAATGCCAAAAGGTAGAATTCGCGTACGTTTAAAAGCATACGACAGCAGAGTCATTGACGACTGCTGCCAGAAAATCTTGGATGTCGCAGTGAGGACTGGTGCCCGTGTGGCAGGTCCGGTTCCGCTTCCTACATCCAAGGAACACTTTAACGTACAGAGAGCGACGTTTATTGATAGAAACAGCCGTGAGGATTTCATGATCGCGACACATAAACGGCTGGTGGACATCATTGAACCGACGGATAAAACCATCGATCAGTTGATGCATCTTGATTTGCCGGCTGGCGTTGATGTTGAGATCAAAATGTAATTTGTAGGTAACAGTTGAGATTCGTGGGATACTTTGGTATACTTACGCATTGTCAGTACGCGTTATTTATATGGTAACGATACATGCCAATAGCTAGGCCAAAAGTCTCGGAAATACAGTCGATAAAACGACCTTCCGAGGTCGTTTATTTTTGGAAAAATATGTTAGGCGCACTCTTAGGAATCAAGAAAAAACAGACACAGATCTTTACGGAAGACGGAATGCGACATTCCGTCACACATGTCAAGACCGGTCCATGCTGGATTACGGCAATTGACAAGACAGAAAGCTATACCAATGTTCAGCTTGGATTCGGCACCAAACGCAACAGCACCAAAGCGGAAGAAGGACATCTTAAAAAAGCGGGGCTCACACAAAAGCTTCGCTTTTTACGTAGTATCCGGGTAGATGCCATCCCAGAAGATTGGGCAGTCGGTAAAGAAGTCAACATTACGGATGTCTTTGCCGTCGGTGACGTTATTCGGGCAACGGGCATATCAAAAGGAAAAGGATTTGCAGGGGTGGTAAAACGACATGGATTTGCCGGCGGACCGAAAACACATGGTCAGTCAGACAAAGAGCGTGCACCGGGATCCATTGGTTCTACCACGACACCGGGACGCGTATTTAAGGGAAAACGCATGGCAGGACGTATGGGGGGTGATACAGTGACTGTGAAGGGATTGAAAGTTTTGGGAATTGACGCGGAAACGCACATGCTTATTGTCTCTGGACTTATTCCGGGGTCGAAAGATGCGCTGGTAACCATTGCAAAAGAAGTGTAATAACATATGGCAACAACAACCAAAAAAATAAGCAAAGCGAAATCTGCCTCTGGCGGAAAAGCAGCAGCTCCAAAGAAAGCGGCGGTAAAAGCCGTGGAAACGATAAAAGAAACGGCCAAAGGTGCACTTGCTGTCTATACAATAAGCGGTGAAAAAACAGCCGATATGGCAGCTCCTACATCTCTTTTTGGCGGTAAAATCAACATGCAGCTTATCGCGCAGGCAATACGCGTGTATCTTGCAAATCAAAGAGAAGGCGCGGCTGCGACGAAAACCAGAGGGTTGGTGGAAGGTTCAACGCGGAAAATTTATAAACAAAAAGGAACAGGCCGCGCGCGGCATGGAAGTGTGAGAGCGCCGGTTTTTGTCGGCGGAGGGATTGTATTCGGACCGCAGCCGAGAGATTTTTCATTGAAACTGTCACAGTCCATGAAAAATGCGGCAATGAAAAGCGCATTAGCACTGAAACTGACAGAAGGGAAAGTTATTGCGATGGAAGACGGCAACATGACCAAACCGGCCACCAAAACAGTGGCAGCTGCGTTTGAAAAAATGAATGCGACACGTTCAGTGTTGTTTGTGGTTGATGATATGCATACAGCAATGGTGAAATCAGCGCGGAATATCGGTTCAGTGACTGTAGTTCCCGCCAAGAATGTCACCACATATGAAGTGTTTGTAAGTCACAAGCTGATTATGACGAAAGAAGCATTGAAACAACTGGAAACACGATTGGCGTAACACCTATGGATACAACAAGTATTATCAAACCGTATCTGACAGAAAAAACCATGACCATCGCTATGCGCGGCTGGTATACATTTGTTGTACAGCGGTTTACAGGTAAGGCGGAGATTGCACATGCAATTGAAGAATTGTATAAAGTAACAGTCAAAGATATCCGGACGATTACTGTTCACGGTAAAATGAAGCGGGCAGGACGGAAACAACAGGCAACAGTGCAGCCGACTTGGAAAAAGGCAATGGTAAAGCTTGCCGACGGGCAAACCATTGATGCGTTTCAAATAGGGAATGAGCCGGAAAAATCGAAATAATCGTATGAAACTGACAATCAAAAAATCAAAGAAATTGCTGACATTACTGCCGAAACAATCCGGTCGTGATGTCAAAGGTCATGTTGCAGTACGGCATCAGGGTGGACGACATAAAAGAATGTACAGAACCATCGACTGGTTCAGAACTAAAGATGACATCAAAGCAACGGTCACGGCAATTGAATATGATCCAAACAGAAGTGCCGATGTGGCATTTGTCACCTATCAGGATGGGGAAAAGCGGTATATGATCGCACCTGTCGGATTGAAGGTCGGTGATACGGTATTGAGCGGAAAAAAAGTGGAAGCAACAGTGGGGAATGCAATGCCCCTTGCTTCAATTCCCGTTGGAACGTTGGTACATAATATTGAGATTAAAGCCGGACATGGTGCGCAGATGATCAGATCCGCAGGAACAGTTGCAGCTGTGCTTTCCAAGGATGCGGGAATGGTGCAGGTAAAATTGCCGTCGGGAGAAATGCGGCTGTTTCCGGAAGATTGTCGCGCAACAGTCGGACAGATCAGCAATACTGAATGGAAAAACAGAGTGATTGGTAAAGCCGGAAGAAGTCGGCATATGGGGAAGCGTCCTGCAGTAAGGGGAGTGGCGCAAAATCCCCGCTCTCATCCGCATGGAGGAGGAGAAGGAAGAAGCGGTATCGGTATGCCGTCACCGAAAAGTCCATGGGGAAAACCGACACTTGGCAATAAGACACGAAAAAAGAAAAAATACAGCGACCGGTTTATCCTGTCGCGGAGAAAGAAATAAGAAAGAAGGATTTTATGGCACGTTCAAGCAAAAAAGGACCATACATAGACAAACGCGTTTTGGCAAAAGTGCTGAAACAAAAAGCAGGTGGCGATCATTCGCCCATCAAAACATGGTCACGTGCATGCCAGATTCCACCGGAATTTGTTGGACACACGTTCGGTGTACATAACGGAAGAATATTTGTGGAGATATTTGTAAGTGAATCAATGGTCGGTCATCGTCTCGGAGAATTTTCTCCGACACGCACCTTTAGGGGGCATGGACAGGTGACAAAACGAACCATGGACAAAACATAATTATATTTCTATGGAATACGAAGCAACAGCAAAATATATAAGAATGAGCACGCGTAAGGTACGGCTTGTTGCCGATGCCATCCGCGGACTGTCTGTCGACAAGGCGATAGTGAAATTGAGCATGATGCCAAAAGATGCGGCAACGCCACTTTTGAAACTGGTCAAATCAGCTGTTGCAAACGCAAGAAAGACCGTTGCAGAAGCCGGTACACTCGATATAAAACAACTGGAAATTATGGGTGGACCATCCATGAAACGCTTTCGGGCTGTTTCCCGTGGTATGGCGCACACGTATAAAAAACGAATGACACACGCGCGTATTGTGATTGCAGAAAAAGGAGCGAAATAACGTATGGGACAAAAAATTCATCCAAAAGGGTTTAGAGTCGGCGTTGTGTTCGGCTGGACATCCAGATGGTTTGCAGACAGAAAGAGATACAAGGAATTCCTTTTTGAGGATGTGTCTCTCCGGAAATATATTTTCAGCAAACTCAAAAACGCCGGACTTGAGCAGGTAGACATTGAACGGTCAATTAACAAAATGAAAATCATTATCCGTGTTTCAAGACCGGGACTTGTGATCGGACGAGGTGGAAGCGGACTTGAGGAAATGAAAAAGGCGGTGGAACGGTTTTTACATAAGTTTGAAGCAAAGCGCGCATTAACATTGCACAAGAAATTTGCAGGCGATACGGCAAAATCAAAAATTGAAATCGTTGTGGAACCGGTGAAAGAGCCAAACTTAAGTGCATACTTAGTGGCAACGACCATTGCAGATCAATTAGCACGCCGTATTCCGCATAAGCGAGCTTGTAATCAGGCTCTTGAGCGGGTGATGGGTGCAGGAGCTGGCGGAGTGAAGATTGCCTTGTCCGGCCGCATTGCGGGAGCTGAGATTGCGCGACATGAAAAATTCGGTGCAGGGACTGTTCCATTATCAACAGTCAGAGAAAATGTTGATTTTGCAGCGGTACCGTCACTCACAAAATCAGGATATATCGGCGTAAAAGTGTGGATTTGTAAAAAATAAACATATGTTAGCACCACGACGAGCAAAACATCGAAAAGAATTTAGGGGAAAAAGAGGCGGAGTTGCCATCCGTGGTAGCAATGTGGATTTCGGTGAATTCGGACTGAAGGCAACAACGTGCGGATGGGTATCGAGCCGACAGATTGAGGCGGCACGGCGTGCATTGACTCATTACGTGAAACGCGGCGGAAGAATCTGGATTCGTATTTTTCCTCATAAACCGATGACCAAAAAACCGCCGGAAACCAGAATGGGAAGCGGCAAAGGTGATGTACATGAATTTGTGGCAGTGGTGAAACCGGGAAGAATCTTGTTTGAAATGGGTGGCGTTGCCATGGAAGACGCAAAAGAAGCAATGCGATTGGCATCAGCAAAATTGCCGGTGTTGACAAAGTTTGTAATAAAAGAAAATTAATCGACTATGAAACAAAAAGAGAAACAACAGATTTTGTCCATGTCGCAGTCGGATTTGACGGCGCAGATCCGTGATGTGCAAAAACAGATCGCGACGCTGGAACTTGGCAAATATACAAAGCCCATGAAGAATGTCCGGACTATTACAGCACTTCGCCGAAAAGTGGCGATTATGAAAACACGACTGAACGACGTATCCATTGCGGAAGTTGTAAAGGAGAAATAATTGTATGGCAACAGAAAAAACAACCAAAGGAAAAGCACTGCAGGGAAAAGTCATTTCAAAAAAAATGAACAAGACGATTGTTGTGGAAATTGGACATATGTTCCGACATCCGTTATACAGGAAAGCAACACGGACAACGAAACGATATCTGGTGCATTCGGAAAATGATGCAGTGCAGGTGGGCGACATGGTAACGATTACTGAAACACGACCGATAAGCAAATTGAAACGATTTATTGTAAAGGCATAATATGATTCAACGAAGAACAGAATTAAAGTCGGCAGATAACAGCGGTGTGCAATGGATGACCGTAACGCATATTTACGGATCTTCGCTTCGGAAATTTGCAACCCTCGGCGATATTGTGCAGTGTGTAGTGAAGAAGGCCGATCCGACCGGAATCGTCAAAGACGATGAGCTGGTGAAAGTGGTTATTGTCAGGACACATAAAGAATACAGACGAAAAGACGGATCATATATCCGGTTCGATGAAAATGCGGGAGTTGTCATCGATGCAGACGGCAACCCACGAGGAACACGTATCTTCGGGCCGATTGCCCGTGAGATTAAAGAAAAGGGTTTTGATAAAATAGCCAGTATGTCTTTGGAGATGTTTTAACTATGAAATTTAAAAAAGGTGATGAAATCATCGTAACAATCGGAAAAGATAAAGGTCGAAAAGGAAAAATTGAAAAAGTGTTTCCTCAGGAAAACACGGTGGTGGTTAGCGGCGTGAATATGTATAAACGACATGCAAAACGCCGAGATGATAAACATCCGGGCGGCATCATTGAAAAACCGCGACCGCTTGCTGTTGGAAAAATTGCGTTGGTGTGTCCAAAATGCGGAAAACAGACACGAATTGGATATACCGTTGCGGCGAAAGAAAAATATCGGGTGTGTAAAAAATGCGAAGCAAAAATATAACTATGACAACCTTGGAACAACACTATCGTGAAGATATCGTACCAAAGCTTATGAATGAGCTGGGTATAAAAAATAAAATGGCAACACCAAAACTGTTAAAAGTGGTGATTAACTGCGGACTC
The DNA here is from genome assembly GCA_964609895.1 of uncultured Gammaproteobacteria bacterium. Classification (GTDB taxonomy): domain Bacteria; phylum Patescibacteriota; class Microgenomatia; order UBA10105; family UBA927; genus CAIJMI01. The sequence continues at coordinate 153,857 of CAZSTG010000001.1, forward strand.
GGAGAAGCGCTCAAAGATAAAAAAATTGCGGAAAAAGTGGCGGAACAGCTCGGGCTTATTACTGGGCAAAAACCGGTAATCACGAAGGCAAAGGTTGCCATTTCATCGTTCAAGCTTAGGGAAAACGACGTTATTGGTGTGAAAGTAACGCTTCGCGGAAAACGGATGTATGACTTTATTTCCAGACTCGTGGGAATTGCACTTCCCCGCGTCCGTGATTTCCGAGGTATTCCCACAAAGGGATTTGACGGACATGGAAATTACACCATGGGCATTGCGGAGCAAACTATATTTCCCGACCTTGAATATGCAGTTGTCGATCGGGTACGGGGATTTGAAGCGACATTTGTGACGACTGCTGAATCAGACGAACAGGCAAAAAAATTATTACAGTTGTTAGGTATGCCGTTTGCGGCGTAAGGAAACTATGGCAAAAACATCTGATGTCGTTAAATTTGATAGTAAACAAAAATTTGCGGTTCGGCATAAGAACCGATGTAATTTGTGCGGAAGATCACGTGCGTATATGCGGAAGTTCGGTATTTGCAGGATCTGTTTTCGGGATCTTGCGCATAAAGGCGAATTGCCGGGAGTCGTAAAGGCATCGTGGTAAAGGGGAATACATTATGGTAAATGATCCTATTGGAGACATGTTAATACAGATAAAGAATGCCCAAGCAGCGGGAAAGAAGAGTGTGGATTTGCCATACTCGAATATGAAGGCTGCGCTCGGGGAAATTCTTGTGGCTGAAAAATATATTGAAAGCATCAAAAAAACAGGAACCGAACCGAAATTTGTATTACATATTGTGCTTCGGGAGGTAGACGGCGTATTCGCAATTTCAGGAGTCAGGCGGGTCAGCAAACCGGGACTTCGCTGGTATATTGATAAAAACGAAATTCCCCGTGTATTTTCCGGAATGGGAACAGCAATACTTTCAACATCGAAAGGTATGATGACGGGACGAGCGGCAAAAAAACTCGGAATCGGCGGAGAATTATTGTGTGAAGTTTGGTAAAAAGGGGAACATATGTCACGAATAGGAACAGCACTCATTGAATACAAGGATGCAACCATCACCATGGATGGGAATATGCTTCTGGTTAAAGGAGCAAAAGGCCAATTGTCACTTGCCATTCCAGAAGACATTACGGTGGAAGACAAAGACAAGACAGTGACAGTGTCATGTGGAAAACAGGACAAGAAACACAACGCATTACATGGATTCGTGAGAGCTGAGATTGCAAATATGATAACGGGTGTGACAACGGGCTGGACAAAATCGCTGGAAATGACCGGAGTTGGATACAGAGCTACGATGTCAGGAAATAATCTTGTGTTGTCCGTCGGTTTTTCCCATCAGGTGACCATTGTACCGCCCGAAGGGATAACAATTTCTGTCGTAGAAGGAAAGATTGTGGTGTCGGGGGCAAATAAACAGCTTGTCGGACAAATCGCCGCGAACATTCGGGAAGTACGGAAACCAGAGCCGTACAAAGGAAAAGGAATTAAATACGTCGGAGAACATATCAGAAAGAAAGCAGGGAAATCAGCAAAGGCAATTGGAGGCGCAGGAGCTGCAAAATAAGGGAGTACATGTATGTTAAAAAGAATTTCAAAAAAACTCATTCAATCAAAACGGGTAGCCAGAATCCGTGCAAAAGTACGTGGAACTGAAACGCGGCCTCGGCTTTCCGTCTACCGTTCCAATCAGAAACTGATGGTGCAGGTGATAGATGATGTGAAAAAGCTGACTGTTTTTTCTGTGCAGGGCGAAGGTAAAAATATTGCTAGCGCGAAAAAACTCGGCGAAGAGGTCGTTAAAAAAGCGAAGACAAAAAATATCGCAAGCATGGTGTTTGATAGAGGCGGATATAAATATCACGGCGTGGTGAAGCAGATTGCGGATACAATCCGTGAGGGAGGAATTACTATATGATTGATCAACATCGCATGCCTTCAGAGTTTGAGGAAAAAGTAGTCCAAGTCAACCGTGTTTCCAAAAAAACCAAAGGCGGAAATAAAATCGGATTTTCCGTGCTGATTGTTGTGGGCGACAAAAAGGGGAAAGTGGGAGTGGGATTAGGCGGAGCTCCTGATGTGTCAAGTGCAGTAAAGAAAGCGGTTGTCTATGCAAAAAAACACATGATAGTTGTTCCGATGCACAATAAAACCATTCCGCATGAAGTTCGGGTAAAACGCGGAGCTGCAATTATTTTGATTAAACCGGCACCACCGGGAACCGGAGTTATCGCAGGCGGTGCAGTCCGTTCTGTTATGGAAGCGGCAGGAGTGAAAGATGTGGTGTCAAAAATTCTTGGAAGCAAAAATCAGGCATCCAATGTGTATGCAACCATGGAAGCACTCAAAAAATTAAAAACAGTGACAGTACGAAAGTAAAAATTGTATGAAACGAACATCTTTACCATCTATCGTAGCACGGACAAAGAAAAGAATCGGTCGCGGTCATGGGTCCGGAAAAGTAAAAACGGCCGGTCGTGGAACCAAAGGACAGAATGCGCGTGATCACATGCCTATCGGATTTGAGGGAGGTCAACTCTCACTTACCAAACGGCTCCCGCTTCTTCGCGGCAAACTCAGAAATCATTCACAGAAACCGGTAGTTTCGGAAGTGCAGCTTGCAACACTCGCGAAACTTCCCGCGGGAGAAATCACTCGTGAAGTACTCATCAAACACGGATGTATCCAAAAAGATGCAAAACGGATTAAAGTGCTGGGAACAGCAAAACTTGGGGCAGCATATATCGTGCACGTCCCATGTTCAAAAGGAAGTTTGAAATCTATTACGGCAGCCGGCGGAAAAGTGGTTGTTGAATAACACCGGTTGTTCGTAGTATTGTAGATTGTGTTCAACCATGAATACGCTACTTGCACCACTGATAAACAGTTGGAAAACGCCTGCGCTTCGAAGGAAAATACTCTTAACCGCCGGACTTTTTGTCATATTCAGATTGTTTGCGCATATTCCGATTCCGGGTGTCGACACGACGCGACTTGCAGTGTTGTTTTCCCAAAATCAATTTTTGGCGCTTCTTGATGTGTTTTCTGGCGGCACACTCGTGAATTTTTCCATCCTCGCACTCGGAATCAATCCATACATCAACGCCTCGATTATCCTACAACTGCTGCAGATTGTGTTTCCGAAACTGGAAGAGCTTGCAAAAGAAGGGGAATCAGGAAGGGAACAAATCAATCAGTACACGAGATTTCTCACCGTACCGCTTGCGGTGGTACAGGCAGTCGGCATGGTGGCGCTTCTCCGAAATCAGGGTATTATTGCACATATCAATCCCCTGACACTTCTCACTATCGTGCTGACGATGACGGCTGGCACAATGTTTGTGATGTGGCTTGGAGAATTGATTACCGAATACGGAATAGGCAACGGCATTTCGCTTTTGATATTTGCAGGCATTGTCGGGCGAATGCCCGTCGTCTTCGGACAGACAATCACAACAGCGACTGCGGAGTCAGTGATGAATCTGGCGTTTGTCGCTATGCTGGGATTTGTCGTCATTGCGGCAACCGTTATTGTCAATGAGGCGGTGAGAAAAGTGTCCGTACAATACGCGCGCCGTGTCAGGGGAAACAAGATTTACGGCGGCGGATCCTCGTTTTTGCCGCTTCGGGTGAATCAGGCGGGGGTTATCCCAATTATTTTTGCCGTGTCCATGGTACTGTTGCCATCGCTGCTCGGAGGGTTTTTAGGTCAACTGCCGAATGCCGGTCTTGCATCCTTCGGGAAAGGGATGTCAGCTCTTTTTAATCCGAACGGCATATTTTATAATCTTTTTTATTTTGTACTTGTAATCGGTTTTACCTATTTTTATACCGCCATCACGTTCAATCCGAAAAAAATTTCTGAAGAAATTCAAAAATACGGCGGATTCATACCCGGTATCCGTCCGGGTGTTCCGACGGCGAATTACTTAAACTACATATTGACGCGCATTACGCTCGCAGGCGCCATTTTTCTTGGAATTATCGCCATTCTGCCTTCTCTTGCCAGAGGGATAACGGGAATGACAACACTTCTTATCGGTGGAACAAGCGTACTTATCGTTGTTTCGGTCGTTCTTGAAACAGTCAAGACGCTTGAAGCGCAACTCGTCATGCGCAATTATGACGGCTTTTTAAAGGATTAATTTTTTAGGATTCTTGCTATTCACGAGAAAAACAGAAAAAGAAGAGTGTCTTCGTGTTTTTGAAGTGGATAGTGAGTCTAATAGTCATGCATATAGTATTTTTTGGCCCAGAAGGATCAGGGAAGGGAACGCAGGCAAAATTATTGGCAGATGAATTAAAAATTCCTATTTTAACGAGCGGTGATTTGGTGCGGGATGCAGCAGCAAACGACAAAGGCATTATCGGAGCGGTATGTAAACAAGCACTCGAAGAGGGAAAATATGTTGCAAACAGTGAAATGGAAGTATTGTGGAAGTGGAGACTCAAAGAAGACGATGCAAAAGGCGCATGGATTATGGATGGATATCCAAGAAATGTCGAACAGGTAAAATTTCTTGACGACAAGATTGATAAGTACGGATATAAAGTTGAACTTGTCATTTTCTTAGATCTTCCTGAAGATGTATCGTATGAACGATTAATTAAACGCGGTCGACCGATGTATCCGGGAAGTACAGAACTCCATGATTCCCCAGAACGGATTAAAAGCAGACTTGCGATTTATAAAGAAGGTGAGAAAGCAGTTTTGGATTATTACACAACATCCGGTGTTACACTTGTCCATATAAATGCCCATCAGAGTGTTGAGCAAGTGCATACAGATATCATGAAGGCAGTGGAAGAGTGCAAAAAGAAAACGGGGTGCAAATAATTATGGCGCTGCAAATTGCTATTGACGGACCGGTTGCCGCAGGGAAAGGAGATATTGCAGCCCGTCTTGCACAAAAACTGCATCTTCTCTATATCTATACCGGTGCCATGTACCGCATGCTTGCGCTTGCCTGCATTACTGACGGTGTAGCAACGAAAGATGAACAGGGAGTGTATGCTGTACTTGGGAAAAGTTCTATTGAGCTTGCAAGACCGCCAAAAGGAAGCGTGGAGACATTTATTGCGAAATTAAACGGTACGGATGTGACAGCGCGCATTATGGAACCGGATGTGGCAGCGGGAGCATCAGATGTTGCTGTGTTTCCAAGTGTCCGGAAAGAAATGGTTATACGACAGCAACAGATTGCAGATGACAAGCCGGTCGTTATGGAGGGAAGAGACATTGGTCTTCGTGTGTTACCTCATGCGCAGTTAAAAATATTTTTAACTGCATCTCTTGAAGAACGTGCACGAAGGCGGTTTGATCAATGGAGACAAAAAGGAATTGCTGTTTCCATGGACAAAGTTATTGAAGAAACAAAAGCTCGTGACGCACAGGATATGGGGAGAGTAACTGATCCGTTGCAAAAACTTTCGGACGCATGGGAGCTTGATTCAACAACAATGACGCAGGAAGAAGTCGTTCATGCTATTGTGAAGGAGCTCACCAAGAGGAAGCTTATATGATTGCGCCAAAAACACCAGAAGAAATACACGCGATGAAAGTAGGTGGGGAAAAATTAGGGAAAATATTGCAGGAATTACTGGTTGTTTCTACGCCAGGAACTAGACTTCTTGATTTGGAGGAGATGGCACAAAAACGCATTCAGGAAGCAGGCGGTCTTCCTTCATTTTCAACTGTGGGTGACTATCGATGGGCGACGTGTCTTTGCGTCAATGATGTTGTTGTTCATGGAATCCCTTCCGAGTATCGGCTGCAAGCCGGTGATATGTTTACGATTGACATCGGTATGATTTATCAGGGGTTGCATACAGATACCGCTTGGAGCATGATTGTCGGTGAAGAACAGGATAAAACTGAACGCAAAAAACGGTTTCTTACCGTCGGCGAAGACACATTATGGAAAGCAATCGCGGTTGCCAAAGCAGGAAACAGGATCGGCAATATTTCCGAAGTCATTCAGCGGGAGATCGAAGGTGCAGGATATAGTGTCATCAAGGATCTGACTGGGCACGGGGTCGGAAGAAAGCTTCATGAAGAACCGATGATTCCTGAATACGTCAGGGGGGATATTGCACGTACACCGCTTCTTGTCTCCGGCATGACCATTGCCATTGAGGTGATCTACGCCGAAGGGAAGGGTACGATTGAATATGTGGGGGATGACGGTTGGGCGTTGGCTTCCCGCGACAGGTCACTGACCGCCACATTCGAACATACAATCGCCATTGGCGATCCAGAAAGCACCGTGTTGACCAAACCGGAAAATTGAGGTAAAATAAAGCACTAACACCCGCTTATTTATGAGTTGGGTAATCCAACGTTCAAAAGCGGTAGTTATTTTTTTTGCGTATTTATGGCACATCAGGGAAATATAGAAGTCGAAGGAGAAGTGCTTGAATGTTTGCCGAATACGCTGTTTCGGGTCAAGTTGCCGAATGGGGTGATTGTTCTTTGTCATCTGTCCGGAAAAATGCGCTTAAATTATATCCGCATCATGCCGGGAGACAAAGTGAGAATTGAAATGACACCGTACGACGCAACAAAAGGGAGAATAACGTATCGAGTCAGGTAAATATATGAAAGTCCGAGCAAGTGTAAAAGTCATGTGTGATAAATGTAAAATCGTCCGCAGACGCGGACGGGTGTTTGTGATTTGTGAAAATCCCAAACATAAACAGCGACAGGGATAATTATATGGCACGTATTTCCGGAGTTGATATACCAAATGAGAAACGGGTGGACATCGCACTCACCTATATCTATGGGATAGGAAGAACCAATGTTCAGTCGGTTCTTGCATCCGCACACATAGATGCTGCAAGACGGGTGAACACCTTAACTGATGAGGAAATCAGCCATCTTGCAAAAGTTATCGAAAAATCATTCACTGTTGAAGGAAACCTCAGACAACTCATTGCTTCAAACATCAAAAGACTTCGGGAGATTGCTGCATACAGAGGCGTTAGACATATGAGAAAGTTGCCGTCACGCGGACAACGCACACGTTCCAACGGACGGACACAACGGGGACGTCGTTTAACCGTGGGTGCGATGAAAAAAGACGATCGGGCAAAGGTAGAAGCGGCAACGACTGCAGCGCCGAAGAAATAAGGAAACACTATGGCAAAAACACAAGTAAAAAAAACAGTTGAACACGGAAAAGTATTCATTACCGCTACGTTTAACAACACATTGGTGACCATAACCGACATACAGGGAAATGCGCTCTATTGGAGTTCATCCGGACTGGTTGGATTTAAAGGCGCACGCAAGGCAACACCATTTGCGGCCACATCCGCAGTGGAATCCATCGGAAGAAAAGCTTTGGAAAATGGCATGCGGGATGTTGAAGTGTTCATTAAAGGACCGGGAGCCGGACGGGACGCATCACTTAGGGCGCTCCGTGCGGTAGGATTGAATATTACGCTTATTGCAGATGTTACACCGATTCCACACAATGGAGTCCGGCCAAAGAAAAAGAGGAGAGTCTAATATGGCACGATATACTGGACCGAAAAACAGATTGGCGCGGCGGGAAGGCATGGATTTGGGGTTGAAAACTGTCGGATCTCATGCACATGCGTCGATGCTGAAACGATTGACTATTATCCCTGGTCAGCATGGGGTTAAGGGGCGGAAGAAAGTAACAGGATATGGCATTCAGCTTCGTGAAAAGCAAAAAGTGAAACGGTTATATGGAGTAATGGAAAAACAATTCAGGAAAGTATTTGCAGAAGCAAAGAAATGGAAGGGAAACACGGGAGATAAGTTGATTGAATATCTGGAGCGACGGCTTGACAACACACTTGTCAGAATGAATATCGCACCGACACGGGCAGCAGCCAGACAATGCATCAGTCATGGGCACGTGCTGGTGAATGGGAAAAAACTAACTATCCCTTCATACAGAGTAGAAGTGAATGACGTAATGACGCTTGACGCAAAAGGTATGGAAATTCCTTCCATTAAAAAAATGATGGATGAAAAAAGCCCGATTATGGCGCCATGGGTTGAGCGAAAAGGACCGGCGGGAAAAGTTGTCAAACTACCGGAGCGGTCGGATGTACAGGAAGACATACAAGAACAATTAATTGTTGAGTTCTATTCACGCTAAAGGAGAGCGCACTATGTCAGATCCAAATTTTTCGATTAAAACAGAAGTTGAAGAAAAAGCCTACGGACGGTTCCTTGTGGAGCCGCTTGCGCAGGGGTATGGTCAGACACTCGGTAACAGTTTACGCAGGGTGCTGTTGACATCGCTTTCCGGCTGTGCCGTTACTTCAGTGAAAATCGAAGGGGTGAAACATCAGTACGCAACACTTCCGGGGTTGAAAGAAGATATTGTTGAATTTTTGCTTAATGTCAAAAAAATCCGTCTTACAATAGAAGGTGAAGAGACGGGAAAAATGACGCTTTCTAAAAAAGGTCCGGGAGTGATTACAGCAGGAGACATAGAAACGGGAGCTGGTGTGACTATCGTGAATCCGGAGCTTGTGCTCGGAACGCTGGCCGACAAAAAGACAGAGCTTGTTATGGAACTGACTGCGCAAAAGGGATTCGGATATGTTACCGCGGATGAACAGCATATTGATGAGATCGGGGTTATTCCGCTAGATGCGCTGTATTCGCCGATTGTCCGCGTGAATTACCGTGTCGAAGCGACTCGTGTCGGACGCATGACCAATTTGGATAAATTGGTGATGGATATCTGGACAGACGGAACAAAATCACCCATTGACGCGCTCAAAAATTCTGCAAAGATTCTTGCGGCTTATTTTGCACAGGTATATGAACCAAAAACGGCCGGCGTGGAAGAGACAAAAACAATCGCTCCGTCAGTATCTGATGAAGTGGTGAAAATGCGTATTGAAGAACTCGATATTCCAACCCGTATTGTGAATGCATTATCCAACGGCGGGATTGAAACGATCGGACAACTCTTGAGTGCACCGAATGCGGACTTGATGAAGATCAAGAATCTTGGCGCAAAATCGTTGTCCATCATTGCAGAGAAACTCAAGGAGAAGGGCGTTACGTTAACGGTCTAATACTATGCGTCATACGTATTTTGGAAAAAAGCTATCCCGAACAACCGACCAACGTAAACAATTGTTACGGAATTTGGCATGCGATCTAATTAAGCACGGAAGTATCAAAACGACCAAAGCAAAAGCGGTTGCGGTGCGCGCAAAAGTCGAGAAACTGATTACACGGGCAAAAAAGGCGGATCAGCATGCATACAGACTGGTGCTGTCAGAACTTACACATGCCGATGCGGCAAAGCAATTGATGGAAGATGCAAAAACACGGTTTTCCGGAAGAACAAGCGGATATATTCGAATCCTTCGGTACGGAATGGTTGGAAGCGACGCACGTGATCTTGTGCAGATTTCATTTGTCGACCCAAAAATTGTCGCTGAAGTGATTAAGCCAGAAGGTAAGAAAGAAGAGGCAAAGAAAGAAGTAAAAACAACGGAAACAAAAAAAGAATCAAAGCCTACAAAAGCAAAAAAAACTAAGTAAAAAAGACTATGAGAACACAATTTACACAGGCAACAAAGAAAAAAGAAATTACGAGAGCTTGGCATCTTGTGGATGTGAAAGGAAAAGTGTTGGGACATGTGGCAACAGAGATTGCCGTGAAACTGTTGGGTAAAAACAAACCAAACTATACACCAAGCTTGGATTGCGGAGATTATGTTGTAGTGACAAATTGTAAACTTGTGGAAGTGACGGGCAAGAAAGAAAAGAAAAAGATGTACGGTAACTTTTCGGGATATCCAGGCGGCTTGAAGGAAAAAGCGCTGTGGCAGATGCGGAAAGAAAAACCGACCGAAATTATCCGTCACGCAGTCTGGGGTATGCTGCCGAAGAACAAACTTCGGGACAGAATTATCACCCGTTTATTTTTGTTTGCAGATGAACATCACACATATCAAAAAAATATCGTAGGATAACGTATGGAAAAAACAACAAAATCAGAACAAGTTTCTTATTACGAAGCAGTTGGTCGAAGAAAGACGTCAAGTGCACGTGTCCGTATGCATGTTGTCAAAGACGATAAGGTGACGATTGCAGGAAAAGAAATGGAAAAAGGACAGATAACGGTAAACGGCCGTGCTATTGAACAGTATTTTCCGGGGGAAGTGTTAAAGAAAATGTACATGGAACCGTTCAGAACGACAAACACAATGAACCGGTTTGCCATAACCATTACTACCTCAGGTGGCGGACTGTACAGCCAGCTTGGCGCGGTGATTCATGCATTGTCACGTGCGCTTGAAAAAGTCGACAAGGAAAAGTTTCGGCCGATTCTCAAAAAACGCGGATTCATGAAACGCGATCCCCGTGCAAAACAACGCCGGAAGGCAGGATTTGCAGGAAAAGCCCGTGCACGAAAACAAAGCCCGAAGCGGTAAGGCCGCAGTCCCGAACCGAGCTTTACTCTGGTTCTGGGATAGTCTCCAAAACGGTACATCCACTCCTGTGTCTTTGTATCTCAGGAATCAAGAACACGCTGATAGGCCGTGCTGGCAATTGTTTCTATAAATTGACCATAGGTCCATTTCAGCGTATAGACAGAAGCGAGTGTGGCATCCTCAGGATCATAGTAATTCAGGCTCGGATTCATGTTGACATCAATAACATAGGGAATACCCTTGGCATCTATTCGGAAATCAAATCTGGCAACATCTCTGCAATGGAACGCCTGATATGCCCGTGTTGCAATATTTTGAATTTTTTCATGGAGAGAGGCAGATATTTTTGCGGGGGAATCAATATGTGCATTCCAGTACTCCCATGATTTTTTATCCCATTTCGCCTCATAGGTATAAATATTCCATTTCTTTTTTGATTTTTTTCCGAATCCGATTTCACAATAAGGCAGGGTTATGATATTGCCGTCATTGCCCAGTACCGTAACATGAATTTCTCTCCCTTTAATAAATTTTTCCACAACGACTTCCCCCGGAAAATGATCAAATACATACTGCACCCGTTCTTTCAGTTCTTCCATTGTGTTGACAACCGACGCTTGAGAAATGCCAATGCCCGCATGCTGATTGGATGGTTTGACGATAAGCGGATAGGTAAGTGTTCCTGCAAGGATTTTTGACCGGCGGTTGAATATTCTGTACGGCGCCGTACTGATGTGCTCTTCCGTCATTTTCCGCTTTACGCAGGCTTTGCTGATTGCATAGCGGAAGCTCAACATGTCATGTCCGACCTGTGCCCGCTTGAGTTTTTCTAACCTATGACCGACACGTTTGTATAAATTCCATGTATCATCTTCAACGAGATTAAACACGACGTCGCCCGGAAGTTTTGTTGCACGTTTCCAGTTTTTTTCAGTGACAGCAATTTTTTTAACGACATGTTTTCGTTTTCGTAATGCTTCAGCAATTCCTTTTGCACAAAGTCGCGTATCTTCATCATCATGGTTTTTTCCTTTGTGATAGAGAATAAGCGCAGAAAGAGATGTACGAAATGAAATTGGTTTCATGAGAACAAAAATTTATTTGGGGCAGAAAACAGAAATAAAAATGTAATTAATTTTAGTATAAGGAATACAAGAGAAAAGTACAATTATGCAATTTTTACAATCACGTTTGGAAGATCGTCAAAAGACGTGATGGTTGCGTCCGCATCAGGATAAAATTTTTCAGAGAGCATGATGATTTTTGTTCCCGCAGCACGGGCAGCGAGAAGATCCGCTTGCTGATCGCCGACATATAGTGTTTCTTCCGGTACAATTTTTAATTGATTGATTGCATGGAGTAGTGGTTCAGGATGTGGTTTATGTTTTTCTGTATCTTCAAAAGAAACAACAACAGAAAAATATTTTTCTAGAGGTGCAAGCTGTGGAAGTTGAAATACACCTCCTTTAATGCGACTGGTTACAATTCCCAGCGTATGTGTTTTATGTAATGTTTCAATCACTGACACAAGAGAATCGGGTGTTCTGATCAGATCATATGGATACAGGCTTTCCCGTTGTTTTCCCATATGCATTAACCGTTCAATTTCTTTTTGGTCAGTGGTTCCTGTTACTGTTTGTATGACACCAAGCATTGTCATCTGATACATATCTGTATATGCTTCACGTGTCGGCGGAGTGTATCCTGCCTTGATAAATAATCTGCGGAAGAATTCGAAGTTTGCGTCAAATGAATAAATCAGAACTCCATCAACATCAAAAAGAATTGTTTTCATCATGACGTCTTGTGTCAGTCGGGGTGACTCGACTTGAACGAGCAACCTCTCGCACCCCATGCGAGTGCGCTAGCCAATTGCGCCACACCCCGTGTGATATATTGTATTCTACCACCCGCTGTGCAAAAATGGTATGAAGCTTCCAGTCATTATCATTTACTAATTTCTGCCCGAAATAAAGGAGTCACATATGCCAATAGATGCCAAACTTCAAGCAGTTCGTCTTGCTATGGATCAGATCGAAAAACAATATGGAAAAGGTTCCATTATGCGGTTTGGGGAAAAATCCTCGGATAAACTTGCACTCGATGTTATTTCAACAGGAATTCTTCCGCTCGATTTGGCACTCGGCGTTGGGGGTATACCGCGGGGAAGAATTGTCGAGATTTACGGACCGGAGGCGTCGGGAAAAACAACCGCATGTTTATCCGTCATTGCCGAAGCGCAAAAAGCGGGGGGAACGGCGGCGTTTATTGATGCGGAACATGCACTTGATCCGCAATGGGCGCAGACGTTGGGAGTGAAACTGGAAGACCTCTTGATTTCCCAACCGGATTCAGGAGAACAGGCTCTTGAAATCGCCGAAACATTAATTCGGAGTGGAGGCATCGACGTTATCGTGGTTGATTCGGTTGCGGCACTGGTGCCGCGGGCGGAGCTGGAGGGTGATATCGGTGACAGTATGATCGGTGTACAGGCGCGGCTTATGTCGCAGGCACTCCGCAGACTGACTGCAGTTATTTCCAAATCAAAAGCAGTCGTCATGTTTACAAATCAGCTGCGTCAGAAAATCGGTGTGATGTTCGGTAATCCGGAAACAACTCCAGGAGGACTGGCGATGAAATTCTACGCATCTATCCGTCTGGATTCCAGAAAAATAGAATCGTTAAAAGATGGCGATAAAGTAATCGGTTCAAGGCACCGGATTCGTGTTGTAAAAAATAAAGTGGCTCCGCCGTTTCGCATTGCGGAATTTGATGTCATGCACGACGGTGTGTCCAAGGAAGGGGCGCTCATTGATGTCGGTATTGAATTTGCCATTCTGACGAAATCCGGAGCATTTATCAAACATGGTGCGCAGATGCTCGGACAGGGAAAAGAAGCGGCAAAAATTTTCCTCAGGGAAAATCCGAAAATTGCCAAAGAAATCAGTGAGGCGATTTGGAAAGTTGTCCGATCCGGTTCCGTACAGGCCAAGGTAGTGGTTGGCAGTGAGGAAGAATAATTTCGTTGAAATCTCATGGAGGATGAAAAACTTCAAAAGCTCATAGGAGCGGCAATTGCGTATGTTTCGATCCACCCGAGAAGCGCGGCGGAAATCCGTGCCTATTTGGACAGGCGCTCGCTTCGGTTTCATATATCCGAAACAGCCGTTACAGAGGCATTGGAGCGCCTTATTTCCCTTGGTTTGGTAGATGACAGGGCATACGCGAAAATGTTCGTGGAAAGCCGTATCCGGAGCCGTCCCAAGGGAGAACGCAGCATCCGGATGGAATTGAAAACAAAAGGTGTTCAACAAGAGATTATTGACTCGGTTTGTGGAGAATATTTTACTTCGGATGGTACAGAATCCAGCGAACTCGTCTTAGCTCGATCGGCTTTGGAGAAAAAATGGCGTCAATGGCATACGTTGCCCGTTCGTGTATTGAAGCAAAAAGTATACCGGTTTCTGGCATCCCGCGGTTTTTCCAACAGTACTATATATAAAATCATTGACGAACGGGTCTAGATTCATTACAATAAGGAACAATTGAAGAGACAGAAGACGTACGGAAGTAAGGTCTTTTCAAAACTATCAGAAGAAGACTAGCAGTATAGAATACGTAGGACTATGACAACCATACAAGTACTTTTATCTCCTACACAGTCAGCCGCCTAACACAAGGCGCTTCTTTTGGTGGTTTTTATACGGAGAATATCCCTGATACGTCTTCAGACAAAAAACAGAATTTGGAGGGCATATGTTTGATGTACTAAAAACTTTATCAACACTCGTAAAAACAAAACCTACGGTTGCAGCAAAACAGCCGGTGAAAAAACAGATGGCAAACGAACCTGTCAAAACGCAGGCGGCACAACAACCACAAGCTGCAAAAGATGGAAAAAAAGACGTACCGGTGACACAACAAGCAAAAGCCGAGTTGCAGCAGGCGGCGGCACAAGCACAGGCGCAGGTTGCAATGGCGACAGCACAGGCGAGAGAATTAATTGTTGAGGCCAAAGACGAAGCATACAGAATTAAACGGGAGTCGGAAGAAGAAGTGCGAAAACGACTTGATGCGGCGGGGAAACGGGAAGGGGCAGTGGAAGAGCGGGAAAAGCATATTGCAGATGTGGAACGTACCGTACAAAAACGGCTTACAGATGTTGAGGCAATCCGGACAGAACTGAATGCAAAATTAGAAAAAACCGCGCGCATGACGAGTGAAGAAGCGCGGAAGCTAGTATTGGATCAGGCACAGGAAAAAATGAAGCCGCTTATCGCGAAAGAAATTAAGGAAGCATATATCAAGGCGGAGGAAGAGTCAGAACTCAAAGCGCGTGAAATTCTGGTTGACGCGATGCGACATGGTGCAACGGAATATGTTGCGGAATTTACCGTATCCGTTATCAAGATTGCTGATGAGGATATAAAGGGACGGATTATCGGAAAAGAAGGACGCAACATCCGTGCATTCGAAACGGCAACAGGTGTGGATGTGGATCTTGATGAAGAAGGGGTCATCAGGCTTTCCTGTTTTGATCCGGTTCGGCGCGAAATTGCGCGCGTTGCATTAGAACGTCTTTTGAAAGACGGACGGGTGCAGCCAGGACGGATAGAGGAAATCATCGAGCAGGTGAAAAAGGAAATTGAACGTATCATGTTTGAAGAAGGACAAAAATTGTGTCACGCGGTTGGCGTGTATAATCTGCCTTCACCGATTGTTGCGATGCTCGGCCGGTTTAAATACCGGTTTTCCTACGGACAAAACATGATTGCACACACATTGGAGGAAACAAAAATCGGTATCGCACTTGCAAAAGAAGTGGGAGCCGACGCGAATATTGTCCGTCTCGGATGTTTACTTCACGATATCGGGAAGGTCATTAATGACAAAGAAGGAAGTCATGTGGAATTGGGTGTCGAGTTGTGTAAAAAATATGGTCTTCCGCCCGCGGTGATTGCTTGTGTGGCGCAGCATCATGAAGACACGCCGTTTACGAGCGCTGAATCTATGCTCACCTACATTGCCGATGCTATATCAGGAAGCCGTCCTGGAGCACGGTATGAGAATTATGATGAATATATCAAGAGACTGAAGGATCTGGAGGATATTGCAAAAGCACACGAAGGAGTAAAAGAGGTGTTTGCATTTCAAGCAGGACGTGAACTTCGTGTTGCTGTTGATCCAGGAAAAGTGGATGATGATACAGCGACAATCATTGCACAGAAGATTAAAGAAGAAATTGAAGACAAGATCACTTTTCCGGGACAAATCAAAGTGACGGTAGTTCGGGAATTACGTGCTACAGAAATAGCCCACTGATATTTTTTGTCGGAAATCGGGAGCAAAAAATCCGGCTGTTTTCGGCGAAAAAAAGTTTTTCGCGTCATATCGCGTTTTTCATTTAATCCATTACGATTCGGATTGTATTAGTGCGATATATTTTTTGACATCTTGACAGTACAATCCAAATTCCATATCGTGATTCATAGAGATTGTTACAACAATCTGAAAAAATTTGCTGCCCGAGCAGGGAGGTGAAAAAAGAACTATGACAAAAGCAGATTTGGTAGAAATCGTTGCGAAAAAAGCAAGCCTTACAGCAAAAGCAGCACGTGAATCAGTTGCTGCAGTATTCGGTGCAATGACTGACGCCTTGAAAAAAGGTGACAAAGTCGTGGTAACAGGATTTGGAACATTCATGATCAGATCCCGAAAAGCACGAACCGGAAGAAATCCGCAAACCGGAAAACCAATCAGTATTCCAGCACGTAAGACCCCTGGTTTTACAGCAGGAAAAGCATTGAAAAAAGCTGTTCGGTAATCACCGAAATATTTTTTCAACTATAGTGGAAAGACTCCTTGCAGTTCTTTATGAAAATAAAGACCATAAGGAGCTTTCCTTTTTTTTGGGTAACATTGATTTATAAAAACACTCCGTGTACACTAATGATGTATGGTAAAAAAAGCATCAAAAACCAAAACCAAAATGAATGAAACTGTAGAAGAAAAGATTGAGGAGCTTGCATCAGAGATGCCAAAAAAAGAATCAGCACCGCAGGTAATGCAGGTTGTGGAGGTTATGGAAGAAGAAGTAGAAATTCCTGAAAAAGCAGAACAGAGAGAAGAATCTGCAGCAGACAATGTTTCTCAGACTGATGCGGCGGAATCCGAAATGCCGACAGCAGCAGCGGTCAAAACAGAAGAGGAAAAAAAGCAGGAGGTTGTGAGTGAATTTTTTGCAAAAAAGTCCACTCCACCTGCAGACGGAGGATCCGTTCCTTCATCATTCGGATATCCCGATATCAGCGTCCATAAAAAATCACCTGTTTCCGGAGTAGTATTGTGGGCACTTGGGATTATTCTTCTGGTTGTTGTGATCGGCGCCGTTATTATTGCCGCCAGCCGTGGATCGGTGACCATCCCAGTGCTTCAGGCAAAACCGACTCCAACACCGACTATGCAACCTACACCGACCGTAGCACCGACGCCCGTTATTGACAAAACAACCCTGAAAATTCAGGTGTTAAATGGATCTGGAACCGCAGGCGAGGCGGGAAAAATGAAAACCTTGCTTGAAGAAAAAGGATATACCGTTGTTGGAACCGGTAATGCAAAAACCTACGACTATGATCAGACTGAGCTTCAATCAACCAGTGCTGAGGAGGCAGTCTTAGGAATCTTATCGACTGATCTTGCAGGAACCTACACTGTTGGATCAACGGCAGCAACGTTAAAGGACACCTTGCCATACAATATTCTGGTAATTGTCGGGAAAGAGTAAGACAATTCTGCTACAATCGTCTTCATGAAGTATTACCTTTCAGTATTCGGCTGCGCTGCAAACACCGCGGAAAGTGAACGTATTGCCGCATCGTATGTGGCCCGTGGATGGCAAGCGGCATCTACGATGAGTGATGCAGATGACGTCATTATTGTTACCTGTATGATCAGGCAGTCAGCAGAAGATAGAGTGACAGGACTCCTTAGAAATTTAGGTGTTGAAAAAAAGGCGGGAAGAAAAGTGAAAATAATTGTGACCGGTTGCATGACGGGACTTGCCATACGAGATACTTCAGGAAAAATAATGGCAGGGTACAAGAAGAAGTATCCAATGGTCGATGAATTTTTAGCAATTGAGGAAGTTGGTTTTACAAATGTTCAGCTCAGGTCTGATCCAAAACATGCACTCGTTTTGATAAGCAACGGGTGCAATAATTTTTGTTCATACTGTGTTGTTCCATTTGCACGTGGGGCTGAAGTATCACGACCGATGGAAGAAGTTATCAAAGAGTGTGAACAACTTGTTCGTGATGGAGTGACGGCAATTACTCTTGTTGGACAAAATGTAAATTCTTATGGTTCAGATTTGGTGAAGGATAAAAAAGTGAAGGATGCACAGGGAAATGTGATTGCGCCGGTTTTTGTAAAACATCTAGGGAAAATGAGAATTCCTACGCTATTCCCTCATTTGTTATCTGAAATTGCATTAATCAGTCCATCGACGTCAGTTGATTTTATTTCGAGTAATCCGTGGGATTTTTCCGACGAGTTGATTGCCGTGATTGCAAAAAACAAAAATATTAGGAGGCTCATACACCTGCCTGTACAGTCGGGGGATGCGACAGTTCTTAAAAAGATGAACAGGTGGTATACCCCCGCGGGATATATCCGGCTCATAAATAAAATCAGGAAACATGTTCCTGATGTGCAATTTTCCACGGATATCATTGTCGGATTTCCGGGGGAAACGGTGAAACAATTTGAGAACACTGTCTCTTTGTGTCAGGCGGTCGGTTTTGCAAAAGCGTATATTTCGATTTATTCTGATCGACCTTCAACGTTTGCGCATAACAAATTAGGAGATACGATTCCATACGCAGAGAAAAAACGACGGTGGGAACGATTGGATGAAATTATCAATAAAACAAATATCAGGAAAGGAACGTATCCGCTCTATGAATAAGGCGCTTTTCATTGTTGGTCCTACAGCAACAGGGAAAACCGCATGCGCAGTCGCGCTTGCAAAAAAATATAATGGAGAATTAATTTCGGCAGATTCAAGGCAGGTGTATCGAGGAATGGATATTGGCACGGGAAAAGACAAAGAGATCTTAGAAGGCATTCCGATGCATATGTATGATGTTGTTCGTCCTGACGAGCCGTTTAATATATCTTTGTATCAAACGAAAGCTCGTGCGTGTATTGCAGATTGTTTCAAACGAAATACGTTGCCGATTATTGTCGGTGGTTCCGGTCTCTATGTTCATGTATTACTTCATCCGTTAACCGTGCATGTTGAACCGAATGAGACATTACGGAGTGAGCTTTCTATGCAATCAAAGGAAGCATTGCAGAAAAAATTGCAGGTCGTTGGTAAAGAATATTGGGAAGCGCTGAACGCGTCTGATAGAGAAAATCCACGACGGCTCATCAGAAAAATTGAGATTGCGCTCGGAAATAAAAAAGAAACCAAACAAGAACAGTGTCCATATGATGTATTACAAATTGGATTGCGATTACCTATTGATACATTGTACGCGCGTATTGACAAGCGTGTCGAAAAGCGAGTATCACAGGGGGTGACAAGTGAAATACAAACATTACTTGATCATGGATATGGATGGGATTTGCCATCGATGAGTAGTCTTGGATACAGGCAGTGGAAACCGTATTTTGATGGACTTGCGGACAAAACGTCAGTTATCCAAAGGTGGAAATATGATGAGCATGCGTATGCGAGGCGTCAGATGACATGGTTTCGGAAAGATAAAACCATTCATTGGTTTGAAAGAGGTGCTACAGGGGTAGAGCAGGAAATAGAGTCACTCGTTCGTTCATGGTATACTAGGGAAGTATGATATCGAGAATTGAAATTTCTCATAAGACCATTGTTTTTACCCTTGTTTTGCTTGCTTCTATTTGGTTGGTATTGCAAATTCGTGACATATTGTTTCTTGTATTTGTTGCATTCATTATCATGTCGACGTTTAAACCGTCTGTTGATTGGATGGTGAGTAAACGCATACCACGACTGCTTGCAACGATACTTGTCTACATTGTTGTATTTGGAATTATTGGTTTTTCCATTGCATGGACTATTCCATCTGTTGTTGCTGAAATTACAAGTTTTTCACAGGCATTTCCGGCTATCATTGGAAAAATGCTCCCGCATTTGAATTTGGATTTAAATTCTTTTTCACAGCAACTTGCACCGATTGGTCAAAATATTTTGAAAGTAACCATCAGTATTTTTTCCAACGTGGTTGCCGTCTGTATGGTGATGGTGTTTTCGTTCTATTTTCTTCTTGAAAGAAAACATGCGGAAAAAATAGTGACGGGTTTTGTCGGAAGTGAGAAGGCGGCAACGTTTATTGATGTGGTTGAACGGATTGAAGGAAGACTGGGTTCATGGATGATGGGGCAGTTGTTTTTGATGATTACGGTTGGATTGCTTTCATATATCGGTCTTGTTTTGTTGGGAGTCAAGTTTGCCTTGCCGCTTGCAATTATTGCCGGTTTGCTCGAGATTGTTCCCAACATCGGTCCCATCGTATCTGCAATCCCTGCAGTACTCATTGCATTGTCAGTATCTCCCGTGAGTGGATTGAGCGTCGGAGTTTTATATTTGGTGATTCAACAACTCGAGAACAACTTAATTGTTCCGCTTGTTATGAAAAAAAGCGTCGGTTTGTCACCAATTATTACGATATTCTCATTACTTGTCGGAAGTAAACTTGCAGGTATTGCAGGTGCTGTTCTTGCCATTCCGGTTCTTCTTATTATTCAGGAACTGATTTTAACCCTGACCGGAGAAAAAGAAGAAAAGAAAAATTGACAGTGCGCTGAAATAACGGTAAGCCAGATTCTGTCATTGAAGATCTTCATTTATCTGATGCCCGCATACTTCGATCCTGGCGAATGTGTGCTCATAACGGATCAGTCGTCGGTTGCAGCGAGTGGGATTGCCAACGTTTCATACCTTTGGCGTATTCAAGACAATTGCTTGCCCTGATCGTAGCCGAAGGGTCGTCTCTGTGACTCTCTCATCCTGTCAATTCAGGAATCGTACAAACGTCCTTTCGGACATATGTCACCAGTCCCGATTAAATCGGGATCACCGCTTACGCGGAGTCCTCTCACATTCTGCTGTCTGGACTTTCCTCATCCCAACTTAGTCGGGACGTAAAGATCTGTTATCTCAGCGCGTGCGTATTATATCACCAGAGATCATATTGCGGAAAATCCTGTAGGGGGACATACTGGATATATTGTGTTGGCAAAAATATATTCGGGTGCCATAACGGGATTGACTGCGACACCGGTGACTATTGAGGTTGATATTGCGTCGCAGGGTCTCCCTTCATTTACTATTGTTGGTCTTCCTGACAAGGCGATTGAAGAAAGCAAAGAGCGGGTGCGGGCTGCCATCAGAAACAGTGGCGCCGAATTTCCCGCGAAGCGGATAACTGTCAATCTGGCGCCGGCGGATTTGCCGAAAAACGGTCCTGCGTATGACATTCCCATCGCACTCGGGATTCTGTTGGCATCAGGACAGATGAATGCATACAAAGAAAAAGCGTTTTTTGTCGGGGAAGTGTCATTGGACGGCAGTTTACGTCATACCAACGGCATATTGATGATGGCGATGCTTGCGCGTAAAGAGAAAATACCTGCATGTTTTGTTCCGGCTGTGGATGCGTCGGAAGCCGCAGTTATTTCAGGAATAGATATCTATCCGGTTCACACCCTGCTGGCATTATTTCATCACCTGATGGGTATTGAACTGATACACCCCGTTTTGCATAAAAAATTTGTAGACATGGAATCTTCCAAAAGTTTTGGATTTGATTTTGCGGATATCATGGGGCAGGAAACCGCAAAACGGGCAATAGAAATTGCGGTTGCAGGGGGACACAACGTGTTTATGCAGGGTCCGCCGGGTGCTGGCAAGACGATGCTTGCCCGCGCAATTCCTTCCATTATGCCTAAATTGACAGAAGAGGAGGCGGTGGAGGTGACAAAAATCTATTCCGTAACCGGCAATCTGCCGCAGGGGCAATCGTTCATAACGTACCGTCCGTTTCGTGCCCCGCATCATACAACGTCGTGTATCGGACTAATCGGCGGAGGGACGCGTCCGACCCCAGGAGAAATTTCACTTGCGCACCGCGGGGTATTATTCTGCGATGAATTTCCCGAATTTCCAAGACATGTTCTTGAAGCATTGCGTCAGCCGATGGAAGACGGCATTGTGACTATTGCGAGAGCGGCGTGTTCAGTCGTGTATCCAGCGCAGTTTATGCTGGTTGCATCCGCAAATCCCTGTCCATGCGGAAATTTCGGATCACCTATAAAACGATGCAGTTGTTCCATGCAGGCGGTGAACCGATATCGCGCAAGAATCTCAGGACCGATTATGGATAGAATCGATATTCATGTGGCAGTGCCCGCGGTTTCCATGGAACGATTGACGCAATCGGCAGCGAAAGCAGAATCTTCTGACAGTATCAGACGGCGTGTTCAAGAAGCACGAGGCAGGCAGGTGAAACGGTACGCTGAAATAAAAACCATGACAAACGCGGAATTGTCGTCGGGTGCCGTGAAGATTTTTTGTCCGCTTGACGCTAATGCTTCATTGTTTCTTCAGTCTGCAGTCAAAACAATGGGATTATCCGCACGATCGTTTTACCGCGTCATAAAAGTCGCAAGAACCATAGCGGATCTTGCAGGAGACGCGTCCATTCATGTTGCACATCTTGCGGAAGCGTTGCAATATCGTCCGAAAGAACAGGATTGACCCGTAAAACGAAACCCAGCCCCAAAGGGGCTGGGAGGCAGAAAATTCTTACGCGTAAAAATCTGCCCGTAGGACAGATTTACCCCCAACGGGGTGTTACTTTGAGCTACCGATTTTGAACATTCCGGTTCCGCAAGTTGGGCATTTGCCTTTCATTGCCGGTTTGCCGTTTTTCAAGGTGACTGCAACTGCTGCTGGGTCATCTTTCTTTGCTCGACATTTTACACAATACATTGTTGCCATAGTTGTTCTTCACCTCCTTTCATGCTATCAGTACACACATTTACTGCAATATACGCGCCAAAAAAAATTCAAATATGAGAAACAGGGAAACAATGCCCACGGTTTTCATCAGATCATTTTTGATTGCGCGGGCTTCGTCTTCTGGTATCTCCACTATGGATGGTTTCGGTATTTCGGCAGATACAACAGGGAGTGTAAATACGTCGTGGTGAACCTGTGACGGCGCAGAAATGGGAGTCCCGTCCAAACGTTGGAGTTTTCTTCTGTACTCTGCAATCAGCTTAGCCTTTTTTGTTTTTTTTGGCATAGGTGTTTGAGGCTAGCGTTGAGCGTAACACAGCTTCAAGAGTGTTGTCAACATCCGCTCAATTTTTTGGAAGGAGTCATCAGTTGACATTGGAACTGTTTCCATACTACTATGATGGATACGAAAGGTGTTCAAGAAACATGAGTATTGAAAGTATATTAATTGTGATTTTGGGAATTTGGATTACCGTCATCACAGTCTTATTCATTCGCATGAGCGTTCATTATAATACACTGACCAAAGGTGTGACTTCGAAAACCATGCAGGATGTTCTCGCCACACTATTGAGTAAACAGGAAATAAATGCAAAAGGAATTCAAAAACTGGAAAAATCATTATTGGAGGTTGAATCGGATGGACAGCTGCACCTGCAACGTATCGGTATTGTCCGTTTTAATCCGTTTTCAGATACAGGGGGAAGTCAAAGCTTTACCATTGCAATCTTGGATGGAAAAGATAACGGCATTATCATGACTTCACTCTATGCGAGAACAGGGAATCGGTGGTATATTAAACATATAAAATCGGGAAGCTGCGCTGATGTTGAACTTTCAAAAGAAGAACAGTCGGCAATTAAAAAGGCACAACCGGTGTAATGCTTATCTAAGGAGGAAACACGAGGTATGAAAAAACAAAATCTGCTCATCAGCGGTATTATTGCAGTTTCACTGTATTTGATTTCAACCGGAGTATCGACGGTTGTTTTTAAGGCTGTCGGCTCCAAAAAAACGAACTCGATGACGACACTGCAGGTCGATTCGACAGGGAAAAAACAAAAACATTTTGCGATTGACCCGTCCATTCCCCGTACGGAAGCTTGTCCATTAAATGGCAAATTATATACAAAGCAGGAAAAGGAAGTCTGGGAAAAGAGACGACCGCTTGCCGTTATGATTGAAAACCATCAGGAATCACGGCCGCAATCCGGTCTTTCCTATGCAGATGTGGTATATGAAGCGGTTGCAGAAGGCGGCATTACGCGGTTCATGGGTGTATTTTACTGCGGCATTGCAGCAGAAAATGTAAATCTTGCACCTGTGAGAAGCGCACGAACATATTTTTTGCCATGGGTGTTGGAGTATGACGCATTGTATAACCACGTAGGAGGTGCGGGAAACTGCAACGATGACACAGTGGATGAGCGGGCAAAGGCATTATGTCAGATCGAAACATACAAAGTTAAGGACATGGATCAGTTTGGTATTTCATTCCCGACCTGTTACAGGAATTATGACCGTTTGGATCACACTGTCGCCACAGAGCACACCATGGTATGTCAGACCGATAAACTGATCACTCTTGCGGCATCCCGAGGGTGGACAAATGTAGACAGCAAAGGGGTTAAGTGGGATGCAAAATTTGAAGAATGGAAATTTAAAGATGATGCAAAAACAGGTGATCTCGGCGACGCGACCAGCATCAGTTTTGTAGCATGGAAAGGATATGAAAAGGATTACGGAGTGAAGTGGACGTATGATAAGGCAAACAATGTTTATCTTCGCGAAAACGGAGGACAAAAACATCTTGATCTGGAAACAGAGGAACAATTGTCGGCAAAGACAATCGTCGTGATGTTTGCAAAGGAAACAGGACCTGTGGATGACCATATGCATTTGTTGTATGGCAACATCGGTACAGGAACAGGACTGTTGTTTGAAGACGGAAAAGCATCAAAGATCACATGGTCGAAACTGGATAGAAGTGCACGCACCGTGTTTTCCGATGCGACAACAGGAAAAGAGATTTCATTTAACAAAGGGCAAATTTGGATAGAAATGCTGCCGACCGGAACGTCGGTGACATATTAACTGGTTCCTGCCCCGGAAGGATGCATGTATGTTGCTTGAAGATATCATCATCTCACGAGTCCGGGTGAAGATGTTGCAGCTGTTTCTCAGTCACCCAGGTGCGATATTTCATGTGCGTGATATCGTGAGAAAAATAGGCGAAGAGATCAATGCGGTGCGTCGTGAGTTGTCGCATATGGAAGTGGCGGGAATGCTTTCCAAGGAGCAGCGTGCAAATCGTCTGTTTTATGGATTTAGGAAAGACTACCCGTTGTACTTTGAGCTGTTGGAGTTGGTGGGAAAAACTTCAGGACTCGGGTATGATATTTTAAAGCACAAGGCGAAGCTCGGGAAACTGAAGTTTGTCATGATGTCGGGAAGATATCTGAGAGGACTGCAACGGAGAGGATCAACAGACGTTGATATATTGATTGTAGGCAATGTAGTGTTGCCGGAATTATCTCAACTCGTCAAAGCGGAAGAGGTTAGGCGCGAGAGGGAATTAAATTACACGGTAATGTCTGAAGAGGAGTTTGCGTTTAGAAAACGCCGCCGTGATCCATTTGTTCTTTCTGTTCTTTCTGGCTCTCGCGTTATGATTATCGGAGATGAGGAAGAACTGGTTGAATTGTCGTAACGCCGTTCATACACTATGAAAAAAACAAAACGAACGTTTGTGCTTCTTGTCTTGCTGGCTTTAGTGCTGACCTTCATTGTCATTCCGGAAAACCTGAAAATAACACTGCCGTTCGGTACAACAAAACAAACCATAACAGTAAATCCTCCGGAAATAAACATCAATATATTTGGGATGAACATCCGGAAAAAATTTACAACCCATCTAGGTCTTGATCTTGCCGGCGGAACACAGGTATCACTGGAAGCTGATATGACGGGAATTGCCGATGCGGATAAATTGGACTCGTTGGAATCGGCAAAACAGGTGATCGAGCGACGGGTTAATTTTTTCGGCGTTTCGGAACCTATTGTGCAATCGGCTGTCAGTGGTACCGCCTACAGGATTCTTGTAGAACTTCCGGGGGTAACGGATACCGAAGAAGCACTCACGCTTATCGGACAGACTGCAAATCTGGAATTTAGGGAAATTACAGGAAACGCCGTTGATGCGACAACATCCGCGTATCTGATACCGACGCTGGAAAATACGGTAAGCGTTGGAATTTCCGGAAAAGATCTGAAAAAATCGTCTATAGAATTCGATACGCAAACAGGAGAACCGCAGGTGGCTATTCAGTTTACCCCGGAAGGCGCAAAAAAATTCGCCGATGTAACCAAGCGGTTAGTGGGAAAACCCTTGGCGATATTCTTGGATGACATGCTGGTGACAGCTCCGACGGTGAGTACGGAAATCATCGACGGGCAGGGCGTCATAACAGGCAATTTTACTGTGGAGTCCGCAAAACAGTTATCCATTCAACTGAATGCCGGCGCGCTTCCTGTTCCGGTGAAAGTGGTTGAAAAACGGACTATTGGTGCGACGCTTGGCGCAGATTCAGTGGCGAAAAGTACGAGAGCGGGTATCATAGGACTTGGACTTGTTGCTGTTTTTATGATTATCGAATACGGGTGGCTTGGGTTGCTTGCTGATCTGGCACTTGTCATGTACGGACTTATTACATTTGCTCTCTACCGGCTGATCCCAGTGACATTGACACTTCCCGGTATTGCTGGTTTTATTCTATCCATTGGTATGGCAGTCGACAGCAATATCCTGATTTTTTCCCGATATAAAGAGGAACTCCGAAAAGGAAAACCGTGGCACATTGCAATGGAGCTAGGGTTTGGAAAAGCATGGGAAAGCATTAGGGATGCAAACTTTACAACCATCATGACATCAATAATATTGTTTAATCCTGCCAACTGGTCATTTTTGCCGACATCAGGACTCGTGAGAGGGTTTGCAGCAACACTATTTATCGGTGTGGTGACCAGTTTGTTTACGGGCATTGTGGTGACGAGAACATTTATCCGCGTGTTATATAAAGGTCCTCGAGTGAAGAAAGGGGAACAACCATGATTCGGTTTTCCAAATATATCTGGATATATGTCTGCATTTCGGCGCTTGTCCTGATTCCGGGAATATACTCTCTTGTCCGTTTCGGTTTGCGACCGGCGGTAGATTTTACCGGAGGAACTCTCCTTGAAATGAAATTTACCAAGCCTGTTGATACGGGAATGATAGAAGCAATTGCAAAACAAGAGCAGTTTCCTCTGATGACAGTTCAGACGATTGGGGAAACCGCGTACGGAATGCGTGCAGGTGCTGCCACTGATGAAGTAATTACGAGATTTCAAGCAACACTTGCTGCAAAAACCGGAGACACAGCACCAGAGTTGTTAAAAAAAGATACGGTTGGTCCTATTTTAGGATCCGAGTTGCTGTTTAAGTCTGTCATTGCGGCATTTCTTGCCATTGCCGCAATTCTGCTGTATGTCGCATACGCATTTAAAAATATCCGGTTCGGTGTATCTGCAGTTATTGCTCTTGTCCATGACGTTCTTGTGATATTTGGGAGCTTTTCCTTGTTTGGTCATTTTTTTGGTGTGGAAGTGGATACATTATTTATGACTGCATTTTTAACTACCATGAGCTTTTCCGTGCATGATACCATTGTTATTTTTGACAGGATCAGGGAATATCGCAAAAAAGATCCGCGCGGAAACATCACGGATATTGCGGATTTGGCGTTAAATGAAACTATGGGGAGATCCCTCATTAATTCATTTACCATTATTTTCATGCTGCTTGCACTCGTTTTGATGGGTGGGGAATCAATAAAATGGTTTGCCGTAGCGCTTCTGATTGGTACCATTACAGGAACATATTCATCGCCGTTTGTGGCGACTCCCATTATTATTTTATGGGATGTTCTGGAGCAGAAGAAAAAGAAGAGATCGCTGTGAGCAATGCTTCACGTTCGTTGGCAAGGGTTCCCTGCTCAACAGCCGCAAATAATTTTGCAAGCGTTTCTCCGACAATCGGTCCGGGTTTTATTTCCATCGCCTGCATGACGTCATTGCCGTTAATGTGTAGGTCTTTTATAGAAAAAGGTTGTTGCTGAACTTCTTCAAGCCGTTTTTTGAAGAGTTCCAATCTCCATGAAGTTTCCTGAGCGCCGCCGCCCAGACGGTCGCCGATGCGGAGCGCAAGCATATCGGCTAAATTTTCTTTTCCTACTCTTCGGATGATGCGTCTGATCGCACTGTCGGTCTGCCGTTCATC
The DNA here is from genome assembly GCA_964609895.1 of uncultured Gammaproteobacteria bacterium. Lineage (GTDB taxonomy): Bacteria > Patescibacteriota > Microgenomatia > UBA10105 > UBA927 > CAIJMI01. The sequence goes on from CAZSTG010000001.1 coordinate 181,700, forward strand.
AACACTGAACTGGTGCCAGCGTATGAGGGTGCGAATTCTGTCGCTGTCTTTTTTCGAAAAACGCAATCGTTCAACGATATGTTTGACGATTCGGTCGCCTGCGACTTCATGGTTGTAAAAGGTGATGAGTCCTGTTTCGTCTTTATGAAAAGTTTTCGGTTTTCCGATGTCATGCAGAAGAGTGGCAAATTTAACAATGGGATCTGTGGAAGGACAGTTTTCCATCGCTTTGGTTGAATGAATACCGACATCGTACAAATGGTGACGGCGCGGACTTTTCTGTTCTGTGCTGAATGTAGGGATAAATTCTGGCAAAATATATTGCATGAGCCCCGTATTTTTAAGTAAAAGGATGCCGTCGTAGGCAAACGGTGCGACCAGAATTTTTAGAAGTTCATCACGTACGCGTTCCTTGGAAATTTCTTCAAGAAGTGAAGCTTTCATCTGTATTGCTTTGGTTGTTTGCTCCTCAATCTGAAATCCGAGCTGACTTGCGATGCGGATAGCTCGCATCATGCGGAGTGCATCTTCATCAAATCTGTCCTCAGGAACGCCCACTGTTCTGATGATTTTTTTCTGTATGTCTTCCTCCCCGTGATACGGGTCTGTCAGTGTCTCGCCGTCCCATGCAATGGCGTTGATGGTTGCATCGCGTCTGGAGAGATCTTCCGCAAGTGTTTTTCCCCAAAGTACAACATCCGGATGTCTGTGATCTTTATATCCTTTTTCACTTCTATACGTTGTGATTTCATAAATATCTTCAGGCTTGTCTGTTTCATTGTGCTGCGTCCCGCGAAGCTTTGATGAAGTGGGATATATTTTTATTCCAACTGTGCCGAATTGGTTGTCATAGAAACTGTCGGGAAAAACACGCAATATTTGTTCAGGGGTGGCATCGGTGGTAAAGTCCCATCCGTGTGTTTCTTTCCCCATAAGAATGTCCCTGACTGATCCGCCGACAGCATAGCATTCATACCCTGCTTGCTGCATGGCATCAATGATTTTTTTTGGTTTTTCCGGCATCACGAATTTTCCGTTCATACACATTTCCTTCAGTCTTATGATACCATAGAGACCATGAAAAACTGGAATATAAAATATATGGGTACGGATGAAATAGAGAACACGGATGATGTGGTACGTTTACTTCTTCAGAATCGGGGAATGACGGACACTCGTTCACAAAAGGCGTTTCTTCACCCGAAAGATCCGCTAAAACTGACCGCAACAGATGTCTTGATAGATGAGTCTTCACTAAAAAACGCATTACAGCGGATACGGAGCGCCATCGCAAACAAGGAATCAGTGGTTGTGTACGCGGATTATGATGCTGATGGTATCACTGCAGGGTCAATCATGTGGGAAGCGCTGCACAAACTGGGCGCGCAAATCATGCCGTATGTGCCGCACCGGATAGAGGAGGGATACGGACTGTCCGAGAAAGGGATTGATACCTGTATCCGTGAATATCATCCGAAACTGATCATCACGGTGGATCACGGCATCACCGCAAAACAGCAGGTGGCATACGCGAAAAAACTCGGCGTGGAAGTGATTGTCACGGATCATCATTTGCCGCCGGATGAGATACCCGACTGCACTATCGTGCATACGACGGAACTGTGTGGTGCGGGCGTATCATGGTTTATCGCAAAGACATTGCTTTTGGAACAGGACATGCAGGAGGAGGCAAATGATCTTCTTGCACTTGCCGCCATCGGCACGATTGCCGACATGGTACCTTTAATCAGTGCAAACAGAAGCATCGCAAAATTCGGTCTGCAGGAAATTATGAAAACAAAACGCATTGGGATAAAGGCACTGATGCACGAGGCGGCACTGGATGAAAAAATCATAGCAACATCCGACATTTCCCACATGATAGCACCGAGACTGAACGCCATGGGAAGGCTTGATCATGCCATCGATGCACTCAGACTTTTGTGTACGAAAAATCCGGAACGGGCAAGTATGCTGGCATCGAAGCTTGGGGAAACAAACAAAGAGCGGCAGCAGCTAACTGTCGACTCGACACTGCACGCGCTGACGGGACTTTCCAAAATTGAAAATATTAAAGAAAACAAAATACTCGTAGTGTCCGATCCCTCATATAATCCTGGGATTATCGGGCTTGTCGCAGGGAAGTTGGTGGAGGAATATTATCGTCCATCCATCGTCATTGCGGAAGGGGAATTTTTTTCCAAGGCATCCGCGCGTTCCATCGCGGGATTTAATATTGTTGAATTTATCAGGAAAGCAGGGGATTTATTGGTTGATGTCGGCGGGCATCCGATGGCCGCAGGTTTTACCGTTGAGACAAAAAATATTTCCGCACTCAAGGAATTTTTTGCAACGCATATCGACGGACTCTTGGATGCATCATTGTTTGTCAGGTCACTGCCCGTTGACATGGAGCTTCCATATTTCTTGGTGACCCGATCTTTGGTGGATGCGCTGAAGGATTTTTCTCCGTATGGACTTGCAAACTATGAACCGGTGTTCGTGACGCGCGGACTCATCATTGAACAGCAACGAAAAATTGGAGCCAAACAAAATCATCTGAAACTGAAACTGAAAAATCAGGAAAAGAAGATTGTCGATGCAGTCGCATTCGGACTGGGCGGAATGGCCGATACACTTCCGGTCGGTGCACGTGTGGATGTTGCCTATACGATCGATGAAAATACATGGAACGGGACAACAACCATGCAGATGAAGATACGGGATATTCAGCCACAATAAACCCCGCATGTTTCCGGCCGCTTTTGACCGTCACAGACGGGGTATTGTTTTTTTCTATTTTCACAAAACACCGTAATTTCCGCGGTCAACAATTGACCGCATAAAAAATGGTGTTTTGTGAAGTTGAGTGAAATATATAAAGATATCCGTTTTGGAAATCCTCAGCGTATATGCTGATAAATACTGAGGATTTCCATGAGGATTCACTCCGGAAGAATTTATGATACTGCCGCCCTATCAGTTGCTTCTCCAAGACCTGAGCCTCTGCGTTGTTTCGGCATCTGTCCTTTCTTTGTTTTAGGTTTAGAGAAGTTTTTTGGCATATGTGCTGAACAGCGAGGTTTGCCATTGACGTTATATTGTGCCGGCAAACCGCACGGTTGTGTCGTTGAACTACGATCAACCAGTTCTTCCTTGGTGCAGGTGCTTCCTGGTGTTGCGATAGTTATGTTCATTATCAATTCTCCTAAAATGAATATATTTCACTCGGTATGTTGAGTGGAAAAAAGAAGTGAAATAATTCACTGCTCATTCCCAATCAATATGTTGTTAAAGAACAATAAAAAACCTCCCGCTTATTGGGAGGTTCATTGTGTGTTTTTTTTGTGTTTCGTTACTTCAACACACAAATCCTCCCGCCTTGTGGACGAGAATAATCTGTGTCACTCGAAGTATATTCTGTTTCATACAATAACGGATATTATGCAAGATGAGATAATCCTTGTCAAGCTATTGACGAAGCTTTAAAATGAGTTCTATGAGAACTCTCATTGCCGAAACTACGGGAAAAACAGGGGAAACAGTTACTATACAAGGATGGATTAACGCGCGTCGTGACCACGGGAAAATCATGTTTTTGGACGTTCGGGACAGAACAGGTGTTGTGCAGGTTGTTTCCATGAAAACGCTTGGCGACGTGAAACCGGAGGATTGTGTGGAGATTACAGGACTGGTGAAGAGTCGTCCTGAATCCATGGTGAATCCGAAACTGGTGACGGGAACAATCGAGATGGAAGCACAGATGGTAACGATACTTTCTGCAGCTACTGAACTCCCATTCCCACTCGATACGGATGGAAAAGAAATCAACGAGGAAATCCGGCTCAAATACCGCTATCTCGATCTTCGAAGGGAACGGATGCAGAAGAACATAAAACTCAGATCAAAAGTGGTGAATATGATGCGTGAGTATCTGTTTGCCAAAGACTTCACAGAGATAGAAACGCCGATGCTTACCAAATCAACGCCTGAAGGCTCACGGGATTTTCTCGTGCCGTCGCGGTTGCAGCAGGGCGAATTTTATGCGCTTCCGCAGTCGCCGCAGCAATATAAACAGCTTTTGATGGTTGCGGGATTTGAACGGTATTTTCAAATAGCTCGGTGCATGCGTGATGAGGATTTGCGCGCTGACCGCGGATTTGAACACACGCAGCTTGATATCGAAATGAGTTTTGTGAAACGCGAAGATGTCATGAAACTCATCGAACAGATGGTGACGGAAATTGTCGAAAAGCTCGGCGGAGTCATTCAAAAAAAACCGTTTCCGGTGTTTACTTACAAGCAGGCGATGGAACAGTTTGGCGCCGATAAATTTGATCTTCGGTCGGATGAGGAAAAGAAACAGGGTGTGAATGCATTTGCGTGGGTTGTTGATTTTCCATTCTTTGAAAAAGACAAAGACGGGAAATGGACGTATACACATAATCCGTTTTCCGGCATGCCCGAAGAGCAAAAAGAGGCGTTCATGAATGGTGAGATTGAAGGGATTTCGACACTCCAATATGATCTTGTGTGGAATGGATATGAAGCGGGCGGTGGAAGCATCAGAAGTAATGATCCGGCAGTACTTTCAAAAGTGTTTGAAGTGCTTGGGCATTCCAAAGAAGAGGTGCAGGAAAAATTTGGACATATGCTGACTGCATTCGGATATGGCGCACCGCCGCACGGCGGTATTGCTCTTGGCATTGACCGGTTTTTAATGGGACTTACAGGTGAAACATCCATCAAGGAAGTGCAGGCATTCCCGCAGACATCAAGCGGTCAGACGAGTGTGATGGATGCACCGAGCAAGGTTGCAGAAGAACAGCTGAAAGAACTGGGACTTTCCCTCAAAAAGAAATAGAAAATATTGTGTTATCCCTGCCATGCAAAAAATTCATACGATTGTCAAAAAAATTCCTGACGTTTTGAAAAGCCGTTGGGACAAATGGCTTATCCTTGCGGGGCTTGTCGGTTTCTTTGTTTTTTATCCCGGACAAAACAGATATATGATTGGACAGTTTTCCGAAGTACAGAACACTCAATCGCAGACAGGTGCCATTCCGACACCTCCTCCGTATCCCGTCAACAAAACGGGGATAACGCCAAACGGCGAAATCTCGGCCAAATCCGTGGTCGTGCAGGATCTGACGTCGGGTGTGTATGTGTACAAGCGAAACAGTATGGAACGGCTTGCTCCCGCATCGACGACAAAAATTCTGACCGCACTTGTGGTGCTTGATGCGATGACGCCTGATGAAGTGCTCACCGTACCCCAGAATGTGATGCGTGACGGGCAGCAGATGGGACTAGTCGCGGGTGAAAAAATCACAGTGGAAAATCTTTTGTACGGACTGCTTATCTATTCGGGCAATGACGCGGGATATGCGCTCGCGCAAAGTTATGCGGGCGGCTATGATGCATTCATTCAGGCAATGAACAAAAAAGCTGAAGATTTGCATCTGACGGGCAGTCACTTCACCAATCCTGTCGGGTTCGATGACCCTAATCATTACATGACCGCGGAAGATTTAGCTCGTCTTGCTGATGTTGCCCTGTTAAATAAGACCATTGCAAAAATGGTCGGCATTCCGCAGATCACTGTTTCCGATGTGACACACACCTATTTTCACAAACTCAGTAACGTCAATCAGCTGCTCGGGAAAATTCCGGGTGTTGCGGGTATTAAAACAGGATGGACGGAAGAGGCGGGGGAAAACCTTGTGACACTCATGGAACGGGACGGCCGAAGAGTGATCATTGTAGTTTTGAAAAGCAAAGACCGGTTCGCCGATACGATCGCCCTCATCAATTGGACATTTGCCAATATCGAATGGCAAACGTATAGTGCAGAGTAGGGAGTTTATTTGTTTTCAATCCATGCGGCTTCCACAGCAGGAACATACGCGAGAAAATCATCGTCACCTTCAAACACAAATACCGGTTGGAGATATGTCTGGGGTTCGATGGAGTCGTAATAGGCAAGATGCACTTTTCGTATGACGGCTGTTGTTCCGGATTTTGGATATCGTGCAATATAACCCTGTCCGTTTTGCAGTTCTGTCCACGCAAGACTGCTCTCCTTTAAACCGTAGGTCGCCGTTGTCTGATAATCAATCGGCCAGAATGTGTAGGCAAACTGCAGAACTCGTTTTTTTATATTTTTCGATCCGGAGAAGACAAAAGAAATAGCTCCTTCATCCGGATATGGGGTAACTATGGCGGTTCCTGCAACCGGTGCCCTGAAAAAGTCGATACGGATACTGTCTGCTTGGGAAAGGCTAGTTGTCTGTACAAGCGTATCTCCCGAAAGCTTTAAAAACTGTACTGTGCTTGTTCCCTTTTCAATGTCGTCTTCGTATATTCCGTATGTCTGAAGCATATTTTTTGCTTCCAGTTTTGCTGCGTCTGCAAGCGGAATATTTCGTTCGGCAAACACTGCCATGTCCTGCTCATACAAATACCGCAGGATAAAGTTTTTTGAGACGATATCGTATCGAAGTTTTCTGAGCGGCGCATCGGTATCTTCAAACCGGTAAATATATTTTGTTTCCTGAATCGGTTCACCGGTAAATTCGAGACGTTTGGCAAATTCCGTTGCTTTGGTAAGCGCCAAGAGATTAGATGCCAGTTTCGGCATGAAAAATACGGTTGCCGATTCCGACGCCTTCGGGACTGTTCCTTCAATGGTTTCCAACCTGAATGTCAGTGATGCAGAAGGGGAAGCGGTTGCGGCGGGAAACTGCACTGCCGGCAATTTGCCAAATGCGTGATTGGGTGGCGGGGCTTGCGGCGGAAAAATGGTGAGCCAGATGGAAACAAAAACGCTCCATAAAAGTCGAAGAATGATATAGGCGACGACAGCAAGAATGGCCCAATTGATGGCCTTTCTCGTCTGATACGCAGTTTCCGTTAGTGTCGCCATACGTATAAGTATACAGCATATTTGTGTGGTACAATGCATAGGTAAATATGACGACAGTTCGTACCCGAATTGCACCATCTCCTACAGGTCAAGACTTACATATCGGCAACGCGTATACCGCGCTTATCAACTATGTGATGGCCAAAAAATACAAAGGCCAGTTCATCATCCGCATTGAAGATACAGATCAGACGCGTCTCATTGAGGGGTCGGAAGCACGAATTCTCAAATCGTTGGAATGGCTCGGAATACCGCATGATGAAGGACCGGATATCGGCGGCCAATACGCTCCATATCGGCAATCAGACAGACTTCCTTTGTATAAACAGTATGCGGAAGAGCTTGTGGAAAAGGGACATGCATATTACTGTTTCTGTGATGCTCATCGCCTTGAGGAAATGCGCACAGAACAGGAAGCAAATCATCAGCCGCCCATGTATGATGGCCTTTGCAAGAAAATCCCGCTTAATGAGGCGAAGGCGCGTGTCGCGAAGGGCGAAAAATATGTTATCCGTCTGAATGTACCCGACGAAGGAACGACGACATTTCATGATTTAATTCGTGGCGATATAGCATTTGAAAATAAACTGATTGATGATCAGGTGCTTCTGAAATCCGACGGATTTCCGACGTATCATTTAGGCGTTGTAGTGGATGATCACATTATGGAGATTACGCACATCATCCGCGGTGAGGAATGGATTTCCTCCACACCGAAACACATTTTGCTGTATCAGTTTTTCGGATGGGAATGTCCAAAAATTGCGCATGTATCTGTGCTTCGGAATCCCGATAAGAGCAAACTGTCGAAACGGAAAAATCCAGTGTGGGTTTCCGATTATCGCGCTAAGGGTTATCTGCCTGAGGCGCTGAAAAACTACATGGGTACGATGGCATGGACATTTCCGGGTAAGGAGCTGTTCACAGTGGATGAGATGATCGAAAAATTTGACATGAACGATGTGCAGACGACCGCGCCTGTGTTTGATCAGGAAAAACTCCGGTGGATGAACGGGGAATATATACGGAAGATGGATGAAGGGGAGCTGATCCAAAAAATAAAGGACTTCGACGCGACGGTGCCAAAAGACAGCGACGCACTCATGAAAAAGATTCTTCCACTCGTCAAGGAGCGCATGAAAACTATCGGTGAATTTGAGACGCTCGCGGATTTTTATTTTGTGAGACCCGTCAAATTTGAACGGCCGGTGGATAAAAAACTACTTGCGACATCCATAGAGGTGTTGACGAAACAATCAGACTGGACGCATGATGCGATGGAGAAAGCTATTCGTGATGCCGCTGAAAAAGCTGAGTTGAAAGCACGTGATGTGTTTATGGAACTGCGGCTTGCCGTCACGGGAAAAACAGTAGGTCCTCCGCTTTTGGAGTCTCTTGTTGTGCTCGGCAAAGAGGAAACGCTAAATCGTCTTCAATCAATTTAGCATTTGGCATTGGCCATTTAGCATTGATTTTTTATTCCAAATAGTCTACCCAGTGTGAATCGACTTCAACGGTGAGATCAAGGTACACTTTTTTGTTGGTCGCTGTCTCAAGTTCTTTTCTGGAAGCCATGGAAATTTCCTTGATCATGTAGCCTGCTTTTCCCACAATCATACCTTTATATCTATCCTGATTGGTGAGAATCCGTGCTTTGATGTACAGTGTACCGTCCGGTCGTTCAATGGTGTCATCAATGACGACTGTCAGTGAATACGGCACCTCTTTCCGGAGGAAAAGATATGCCTTTTCTCGGATGATTTCAGAAAGGAACATACGGCTGTCAAGATTGAGTCCAGGTTGTGTCAGCGTGGATGTGTCGACGATATCGTCTCCCTCGTGTAAATGTTTGAAAATTGCATCGAGAAGATTTGGAATATTCTTTCCCTCAAGTGCGGACAGTTCAACGACGTCATCAAATTCGTCCTCGAGGAATTTGTACTGCACGATATGAGTCGGATGTTTGACGTCTATCTTGTTGATGGCAAGAATTTTCGCACCTTTTGATTTGCGGACGATACCGAGTGCCTTGTTCTCCTCAAAATCCCGTTCTCTGGTGTGGTCAATCAGATACACAACCACATCAACATCGCTGCCAAGTGCCTCTTCCGCTTTACTGTTGATACGTTTGGAAAGCCGGTCAGGCGTTTTGCCGAAAACTCCGGGTGTGTCAACGAATATGATTTGTCCCCGCTTATCTTCATAGACCGCCTGCAAAGGAAACCGCGTTGTCTGCGGTTTAGGTGAGGTAATTGAGACCTTTTGTCTTAAGATCATGTTGAGAAGGGTTGATTTGCCGGCGTTTGGACGACCAACGATACAGACGACTCCAACCTTCTTTTTTGGTTCTTCCATATGTATATTGTACCATTTTTGGTTGGTTGTTTGGAACGACCATTGGTTGCATGCTCCCGATTCCTTAAAAAACAGGGTATACTAGATAGAGAGATATGAAACATACATACAGAGGATTCTCTCAAATAGTCATCATGGCATCCGGAATCGGCGTGCTCATTCTTGTTGCCGTTCTAGGGCTTCTGATTACCAACACACAGGCGGAGACTGCAAAAAAAGAAGCCGAAGCAGTAAAAAAAGCGATGATTACACCGACACAGACTCCTACTATAGTCCCAACGCCCATTATCCGTTTAGTGGTACCGACCGTGCAAGTGAGCACTCCGAGCGCGACCGCAGTGCCGACAATAAGCACAGTATCAGCAACAATAAAACCAACAGTAAAACCGTCGATGATACCGACAAGTAAAGCAACTGGCACTCCGACGCCGAACAGAACAACCACTCCTGCGTTGTAATTCATAGTCCTACCACATTTTGATATACTGCGCTTTGTATGCAACTCGCTGTTTCCCGTATCAGACAATTTCAGAAGATGATTTTTAAGTGGTGGAAAACGCATAGGCGTGATCTTCCGTGGAGAAAAACGCATGATCCGTACAAAATTCTTGTGTCGGAAATTATGTTGCAACAAACACAGGTATCACGGGGATTGCCGAAGTATCTGGAGTTTCTAAATGTATTTCCAACTGTTGAAAAACTTGCAAGCGCGAAGACATCCTCCGTCCTTCGGATGTGGAAAGGGATGGGATATAACAGACGGGCACTCTACCTGCAGAAAGCTGCGCAAACAATCGTCACAGTCCATCATGGGGTTTTTCCGAAAAATGAACAACAATTGACTGCACTTTCCGGAGTGGGGAAATATACTGCTCGAGCAATATTGGTGTTCGCATATAAAATGGATGTTGCGATGGTGGATACAAATATCCGTCAGATTATCACGCATTTTTTCTTTGCCGATATTCCGCAAACGGAAAAAATTATTCAAGAGGTTGCAGAACTGCTCGTACCAAAGGGAAAGTCTTGGGAATGGCATCAGGCACTGATGGATTATGGAGCTATTGCATTAGAAAGAAATAAACAGAGAACCGCAAAAAAGAAAGAAAAGCCGTTCAAAGAAACAAACCGGTATTTTCGGGGAAGGCTACTGGATTTGGTGTACGAAAAGAAGTGGAAAGAAAGGGATTTGCTTGCCGAGCTAGTAAGAGGTTTTGGTAAAGACAACGAATTTATGGAACAGGTCATGAGGGGGATGGTAAAAGACGGGTTAATTGTACGCAGTAAAACTGGTATAATCAGCTTACCGGAATAGCCATTGCGGGATCGTATAATGGTAGTACACCTCCCTCTGGAGGAGGTTATCTTGGTCCGAATCCAAGTCCCGCAGCATATTTAAAAATATGAATTCATTCATATTTTTAAATACTGTGAGATTTCAGGATGAGGATCACTTTGGTCCGGGAATGATAAGCAGTTATTGCAACAACGATTGCAATAATAAGCGGTTATTCATCGAGCAAAGCGAAGATCTTCCAAGTCCCGCAGCACACTATTTTTATTAAAATTTATGTCTTGGCAACTCCTTATCTGCATCAGCGTCATCTTGTATTCAGTCTCTGTGCTTTTACAGCGGCTGCTTCTCAAGGATGACAAAAGTGAATCTATTTCGTTTTCCATCATCTTCCAGCTCGGCGTTGCATTGGTGACAGCGATCCTCGTTTTTGTCATGCAGGGGAAGATTCCGCTTCCGGACTTTTCCAAGATATCATGGAGCGTGCTGACCATGACGCTTTTATACGCGCTTGCAAACATTTTCATATTCAAGGCACTCAAAGAGACAGAAGCGTCGCGGTTTACCGTCATTTTCTCGGGCAAGACATTGTTTGCCGCCATCGGCGCATCACTGCTGTTTCAGGAACTCCTGACTCCTGTTCAATGGATTGGAGCTGTCCTCATCATCGTAGGTATCGTCATTATTACTATGAAGAAGTCCGGCAAGAAACTGAATATGGGGGACTTGTATGCGCTGCTTGCCGCCATCCTGTTCGGGTTGGCAAACACCAATGACCGTTTTCTCGTGAAGTTCTTTGATCCATACACATATGTCGTTATCGGATTTTTGCTACCAGGATTTGCGATTGCACTCATGTATCCGAAGAAACTGAAACTTTTGAAAACCTATGCACGAAAGAGTTTTCTGTTTAAGATGACATTCTTGTGTTTATTGTATGGATTGTCTGCAGTCACATTTTTTGCTGCCTTGCAGATTACGCCAAATTCATCGCAACTGTTCTCCATCAATTCATTTGGTGCCATCATCACTGTCATTCTTTCCATCCTTGTCCTGAAGGAGAAAGACCACATGTGGAAGAAAATCCTCGGCGTCGTCGTCAGCGTTGCGGGACTGCTCCTCATCAGCACATAAGTAACCGTTCTCCTTATGCCTTCACCGTCTTTTGTTTTGCAAACAGCTGCATGGTCAGTGCTCCGAGACCTGTCCAGAACACTGCAAGTGTCACGAAGAATCCGGCAAACGGAATCATCTCGACTACTTTGATGATGACAAGTCCCAACGCAAATGCGGCAAAGACCGGTGTCTTTTTGTTTGCCTTAAGGAGTGCCGTTCCCAGTGCTCTTGCCGTGACGAGACCCGAGAGGCAGGAGTATAGGATGAACACTAACACGGACATGCCGGCAAGCGGCAGACCGACAAATGTCATACACAGGATAATAACTGCGGGGATGAATGCCATCGCAATCAGAAATCCAAGCCCCATGCTTTTCCAGAATGATTGGGAAACAATTGCTGTGGACTGCGAAAACTGTTTTTCCACAAGTTTCATCCAGACCCATCCAACGATGAGTGCTCCAAGAAACATAAGGATGGACATGCCGACTTTCGTGGCTGCCATCACTTTCAGGAAACCTTTCTTCATAGCGACCACATCCGTGGTTGATTTGGTTTCCGGTGTCTTCATCTCGGATTTGTGTGTTGCGCCGACGATAACCGCATCAGGGGAGATGGTCGCTTTGTTTTCACCTGTTCCATAATACAGATCTTTCCCGATTTGTGTACTTGCACCGATATTGAGCGTTCCCGCGCCGGCAAAAACGTTTCGTGTGATACGTGAATCAATTGCGACACTTTCGGCAGCCGTGAGAATTGAACCAGCAACAGTTGTGTCTTTGTCGACACTGACGGTTGCGCCTCCCAAAAGAAGCGATCCACCAATGTGTGAGCCCGTCACCAAAATGGTTTGTCCGCCGCCGTACATGTTGCCACGCACGCTGCCGCTGACATCGATGGTCTTGGCCGCCGTGTGCACGTTGCCGTTCACAACGCCACCAATTTTTACTGATTCTGCGCCGATGAAGACATCACCATTGACCGTGCCGTCGAGGAGTACGGATTTGGCACCGATGAAGAGATCGTCATTGACGATTTCGTCTTTGGCGACGGTGACCGTACCTTCTTTTTCTGTGATGACTTTGGCGTAGACTTTATTTGCGTTCATGCCAAAGAAAGCAAATGCGAAAATAAATAGGGAAGCAAGTAGTTTTTTCATATATATTCATTATAGCAACGCACAATTGCCGTCTGCAAACGGGTTGAAAAAAGGATGAAGAAAAATCAGCGTAGTATAATGAAGACTGATGAAGCAACAATCCTCTGAAACGACTATATCAGGCATCGCTGCGGTATTTGTCCTGTTTACCGCGCTTCTCAATCCATTAGCGTCTGTTTTACTTGCTGTGTTCTTTCTACTTATATTGACATGGTATTACCACAGAAAGAATAATAAAAAAATAAGAAACAGATGATTCGCTAGAATCAGATATTATCCTATAGCTTGTATGTTTCGGCTTTCCATGGTATACTTATTTTCGGTTATCGCAGGTGATCCGCAGGTGTTTTTTCTGTATCCCGATGCTACAGATCTTCGATACTTATGTCGTCACGCGCCAGCTGATCCAAAAATGTTATTCTTTGCGGAATTATCGCATTGATGCAGGTATAATGAATATATGAATGTATTATTTATCAGCCCCAATTCTCCGCGGGAAAGTGTTGGAGGAGTGGAGCGCTACATCTCCAATCTGATTGCGTACTACAAAGACAGAACAGACACCTCTGTCTATCTTCTGCTGCCAACCAAAGACGAATCATTTGTCGAAAAAGAAGGCAATGTGACGATATATTTTGAAAACAGTTTTTCTGTTCCGCGACAACGGACGCAGTATAACAAAATAGTGTCAAAAAAAGCACGGATATTCGCAGATCGGATTAATCAGATTATCAAAGAACATGGTATACAGATTATCTGTGCGGAGAATATCGCAGTTGGAACTCCGCCTGCATATGCACTGCTTTTGAATATGATTGCATCGCAGTTTTCTATTCCGCTTGTGTTGCGCCTACACTCATTTCCGGTATCAGAACTGCAGAAAGAGCTGGTAAACCAGTTGATGTGGAAAAGAGTCAGCTGTGTGAGCAGAAGTGTTGCCGGTGATTGTTTCCAAAAAGGCACGGATATAGATCTTTTATCAACAGATTATTTAGGAGTGAATACAAAAGAGTTTACTGACGTTTCTGATACAAAAGGAGCATTAAAAAAAGAATTGGGAATGAATGAGTCTACAAAAATAATTTTAACCGCAACACGTATCATCGCCGGACACGCAAATATTCTTCGGGAAAAAGGAGTTATTAATTTGATTAAAGCATTTTCAAAAATGCATGTGCGGTATCCACATTGGAGATTGCTTATTGCTGTCGGTATGCCACCGGAACGGTTGAAAAATGAATTTGAGCAATCACTCGAAATGCTTATGGGGTATATTAAACTTCATGGCGTTGAACAACAAACAATTGTAAAAACATTTCATCTTGAAGATATGCCAAGAGTATATAGAGAATCAGATGTGTTTGTGTTGACATCAGAAAATGAAACATTCGGTCAGGTATTTATCGAAGCAATGGCATCGGGCGTGCCCGTTATCGGCACAAAGGTCGGAGGAATCCCAGAGATCATCAGTGATTCATATAACGGCTATCTCGTCAGTCCAAATGATGCAAGTATCTTGGCACAGCGTATCGAAAAGCTGATGAACGATACGACCCTTCGGGAAAAATTTATTAAAGCTGGACAAAAAACAGTGAAAAATATGTTCACCGCTGAAAAACAATTTGCAGATTTTCATGCACTTCTTCGGGAAACAGCGTCGTTATGACCTTTCGTTTGCATCCCCGTATACCCAGCGTATAATTGACGTATATGAATGCTCAAATCTCCGAAACAGGATGTTGTCCGCGTTTTAACCCCGCTCCGTGGAATGACAAGATGCATACATGGAAAAATAAATTGTTTGTGCAAGACAATGTGTTTACGCTGTTTTTTATGCCTGTTAATTTCGGTTCGGTCATTACCCGAATGATGAAAAAAGTGGAAAAAGCAAACGCGACAGCTATTGGAAATATGTGCCTGTCTGATCATACGAATATGTTCAATATGAATATATATCTTGCAACAGACAGAAAAATTCCTGATGCAAAAAATGTCGCCATATCAGGAACATTCTACAGTAAAGCGTATGAGGGGGATTTCAATAAAACCGGAGAATGGTGTAAAGATTTTGAAAACACCGTCAAGAAAAAAGGAAAAACGGTGAAAAAATGGTATATGTGGTATACCACATGTCCAAAATGTGCAAAAGTATACGGAAAGAATTATGTTGTCATCTTCGGAGAACTATGAGTAAAGTATCCACTCTTCCAAACATTGGAAATGTGATTGGGGAAAAACTGAATAAAATTGGAATCAATTCAGCCGAAGAATTTTTGTCACGTGACCCCTATGAGGTGTTTGAAGATTTACTTCGGAATGTTGATCCAACATTATGTAGGTGTGCGCTCGCAAGTATTGTAGGCGCTTCAAAAAAAGAAAAATGGCATCTGGTGATGAAAGAAGCAGTCGCGAAATTTGAATCGAAGCATCCAAAATACCGATGGAAAGATTGTTAGGCTTCTTACGCATTGACAAAATACTCATCTCAATATATTATGAATATATATTCATAATATGATGTGTCCACACGGTAATAGAAAATCATGTAATTTTCAATGTGAGTATTGTATATATCCTGATGAGTATTCATGTGATTCTCGAACATATCAGGTTAAAAAGCTTCAAAAAATACGAACGATATTAGTAAAAAAACTTATGAATATTGAAAAAAAGTTATTAAATCCAACAAAGAAAGGTGGTGATTGATATGCCAGCATTTGATAAAACAGGACCACAAGGACAAGGTCCGATGACAGGAAGAGGTATGGGGCATTGTGGAAACGACACGGGAATGGGTCGAAGAATGAGAGGACGATGCTGTGGGTATGGACGAGGATTGGGGAGGTACTTTGGATGGAATGCGCCAATAACGGTAGAAGAACAAAAAAAAGACTTATCGGAATATAAAAAAGCACTTGTAGAAGAATTAGAGGATATTGAAAAAAAAGAAAAGGAATTAAAGATATAAAAGCTTTATATATATATTCCATCGACTGTCGACGTAACACTGTGAGCTTGATAAATGTGGTATTTCTTAGCTTGTTTCGGAATACACAAACATTTAGTATAAAAATAAGTAGTATAAAAGACTAAATATTTAATAGTATGTCACGGCCAAAAATTCATCGCTGTATGCGATTTATACCAAATGTTCGTTACTTCAAACCTCGAGGTATTCCGCTAAGGGATCTTGAAGAGGTTGTTTTACTGCCTGATGAACTGGAGTCGCTTAAATTACATGAAATAGATGGGTTTGAACAAATTAAAGCAGCGAAGCAAATGAAAATATCCCAGTCAACGTTTGCAAGGACTTTGGGAAATGCGCATAAAAAAATTGCTGAGGCTATTATTTGGGGGAAAGCAATACGGATTGAAGAAAAAGAATTATAAAAATGCCGTGTTTATAATAGAAGGAGGTTATATGAAAGTGATTAAAATTGGTGCTGCATGGTGTAATGGATGTCTTGTGATGAAACCTCGTTGGCAGGAATTAGAAAAAGAATATTCTTGGCTTAAGACTGAATATTATGATTTTGATACTGACGCAGACAAAATAAAGGTTTATGAAATAACAAGCGGAGTTCTTCCTGTTTTTATTTTCCTTGATAAACAGGACAAAGAATTGCTTCGATTAACCGGTGAAATTGATAAAAAAGAATTAGTGACTTATATTGAAAAGTTTAGAAATTTTTAAACATGATTAAAGGTATCGTATCACTCATCTGCTCTACTATTCTTGTATTGTTTGGTGCTATGCCTGTGCAAGCAGCAGATGTACAACTTCATTTTTTTTGGTCCGAAGGTTGTCCTCATTGCGCGAAAGAAAAAATATTCTTAGAGACATTGGATAAAAAATATGATGAAGTTACGGTAAGAGATTATGAGGTTGGATATCATAGTGAAAACATAGCGTTGTTACAAAAAATAGGGGATACGTTGCGCGCTGACGTATCAGGAGTTCCATTTCTTGTGGTTGGAAAGTCATATGTGGTTGGCTTTTTAAGCGATGAGACAACGGGTAAAGAGATAGAGAATAAAGTTGTGTATGCGATACAAAATGATATTCCGGATATTGTAGCGACGATAGATACCAATCAAGAAAATAAAGATGACAAAATAATAGAAACGACCATTCCTGAAACATTAGAGTTACCGTTTATTGGTCATATTTCAGTACGACATACTTCGCTTCCTGTATTAACGTTTTTACTTGCGTTTATTGACGGATTTAATCCATGTGCTATGTGGACGCTTATTTTTTTGATTAGTCTACTTCTTGAAATGAAAGATCAAAAACGTATGTGGATGTTAGGTATTATGTTTATTGTTACTTCTGCAGCTGTATATTTTTTGTTTTTATCTGCTTGGTTTAATCTTTTTTTGGTGTTGGGAGTCGTGGTGTGGGTACGTTTTATTATTGGCGGAGTTGCACTATTTGCAGGATGGTATTTTCTTAGGGATTATTATGTTAATCGAAAAGGAGGGTGTTCGGTAATGGGTGACTCAAAAAGACAAAAATTTATTGAAAAAATGCGTATGATTACGCAAAAACCTAGTCTTTTTCTTTCTGTTGTCGGAATTATGTTGCTTGCCGTTGCAGTAAACATGATTGAGCTTGTTTGTTCTGCTGGATTACCCGCGGTATACACAAAAATACTAAGCATGTCATCACTTCAGCCATGGCAATATTATATGTATCTGTTTATGTATATGCTTATTTTCATGGCTGACGATTTAATAATATTTATTACTGCAATGGTGACAATGAAGGCTGTGGGAATTCAAAGTAAATATTCTAGATTATCACATTTAGTTGGCGGCATTATTATGATTATCATTGGAATATTGTTGATATGTAAGCCTGAATTATTGATGTTCGGTTGACCGGCAAGCGCAATTTTTTTCACGTATTTTTGTATACACATATATGAGAAAAATTCTATATATCGTTTTACTTATCATTTTTAACCTGTTTGTTTTTTCTACGCCGATTGTTGCACAAGAGAAAGAAAGTCTTGCAGAGACATTAGAAGCAACTGTCACAAAGGTTGTCGAGGAAAAAGACGTTGTCATCATGGAAAAACAGCAGACATATCAAAAATTGGAATTATTGGTAACCAAAGGATCACTGCGAGACAAAACCATAGTGATAGAGAATGGCACCATGTTAATGACAAATGATCAGCAATATAGAGTAGGAGATGCAGTAATGGTACATGTAGAAAAAGACAGTGAAGGAAATGACCTTTTTTATATTACAGATTATGTTCGACGAGAGCCTCTTCGTTCGTTATTTATTATTTTTATTATCGTGACGATTATTGTTGCAAAACTTCGTGGTTTGACGTCTTTGCTGGGAATGGGATTATCGTTTATTGTAATTTTTGCATATATTTTGCCACGTATTCTTGCGGGTGCGCCACCTGTTCGCGTAGCAATTATTGGTTCAATGATTATTATCCCCATTTCATTTTTTCTTTCGCATGGCATAAATAAAAAAACGATTGTTGCAATGGCTGGCACAGCGTGTTCACTTGGTATTACGGGGTTTTTAGCAAGTACATTTGTGAGCGCGGCAAAACTTACAGGCTTCGCATCTGAAGAATCCTCTTTTATACAACTTGCGTCACAGGGAGCATTAAATATGAAAGGGTTGCTTCTCGCAGGAATAATTATTGGTGTATTAGGAGTTCTTGATGACATTACCGTTTCACAGTCAGCAATTGTCTTTCAGTTAAAAGAAGTTGATAAGAAAATGCGTTTTAAGGAACTCTATAATCGTGCAATGCGTATTGGACAGGATCATATTGCATCTATGGTAAACACGTTAGTGCTTGTATATACAGGAGCATCATTGCCATTACTTTTGTTGTTTGTTCACAGTCCTCATTCATTTGCGGAAATAGTAAATCAAGAAATTATTGCTGATGAAATTATACGAACCTTGGTTGGAAGTATAGGGCTTGTACTCGCAGTGCCAATTACAACATTTATTGCCGTAATTGTTGCTTCAATTGATCTTGACGAAGCACTGTAAAGCAATTATTGCAAGTAACTTGCAATAACTATTTAATACTGATACACTTTCTGTCATGCAAAAGAAGCAGGTATGTTGTTTTCGTAAAACTTTATCTCGAGAGGCGATTTTGTCGTGTATTTCAGATGCGCATACACCATTGTCGATTGACGATATTAAACGAACACTTCAAAAAAGACATGTACAGATTGATGATGCAACAATTTATCGCACTATGAAAACATTTGTGGAAAAAGGTGAATTACAGCAAATTGATTTTCAAGAAGGAAAATTTCGATATGAATCCGCAAAACTTCCACATCATCATCATGTGGTGTGCGAAAAATGTGGTGCGGTGGAAGATGTTCCAGTGAAAGAAGATTTACTGTTAAAGCAGTTGCGTATAAAAACGAAATTCAAGGTAATACGGCATAGCCTTGAGTTTTTCGGTCTTTGTAACAAGTGCCAATAACTATGAATACACTCATTGCAATCATTCTTGCAAATATTTTTATCAGTTTTGGAGGGCTTGCGGGTGTGATCACGCTTGCGCTGAAGGAGAAGACGCTGCAAAAAATTCTTATGTCGCTGGTTGCGTTGTCTGCAGGAGCTCTTATGGGCGGTGCCTTTATTCATCTGCTTCCGGAGGCGGTGGAGTTGACGGAGCCGATGACTGCATTCGGCATTGTGCTTGCCTCTTTTGTGTGTTTTTTCTTTATAGAAAAATTGCTGCACTGGAGACATTGTCATAAAGGGCACTGCGATATACACACGTTCGGATATATGAATCTCATCGGAGACAGCGTACATAATTTCATCGACGGACTTATTCTTGCCGCAACATTTATGACATCGATACCTTTGGGAGTTGCAACGACCATTACCGTTGCTATGCATGAGATTCCCCAAGAAATCGGTGATTTCGGCGTGCTTTTATATTCGGGATTTGAAAAGAAAAAAGCACTGATTGCAAATTTCTGCGTCGCCTGCATCGCCATTCTGGGAGGAGTGACGGGATATTTTCTATCCCTGTATTCGGAGCATTTTATTGCTTATCTGCTGCCGTTTGCGGCGGGAGGATTTATTTATATTGCAGCATCGGATCTCATGCCGGAAATAAGGAAAGAACAAAGTTTGAAACGGACAATCGCCTCGTTCGGTATGTTTCTTGTCGGAATTGCTATCATGATTCTGGTAAAAGTGTTCGGTGCGGAATAATATGTCATTCAAAGACACGGTGTATAACATAACAGCACATATCCCAAAAGGAAAAGTTGCGACATACGGGCAGATTGCACTGCTCGCAGGGAATCCCAAGGCCGCACGTGCCGTCGGCAGTTTTATGAAAACCAATCCGTTTGCGCCCCGCGTGCCGTGTCATCGGGTGGTCGCGGGGAACGGAAGTTTGACAGGGTATTCTGCTGCAGGTGGTGTGGTAAAAAAGAAATCCATGCTTATCCGTGAAGGAGTTCGGTTTTTGAAAGAAAAAGTGGATATGTCACGAAGCCGTTGGGATGGAAAGGCGTCATTGGATGCATAAGGTATAATACGGGGGTATGAATAAACTCATTCCGATTCTCATTGGTATACTTATTGTTTCAGTGGTTGTTTTTTTGAAGCCTGCAACCACCTCTAAAAAAGTCCCTGCCGATTCATCGTCTGCCGTTGTCGTTTCTCCGGAGACAAGTTCTCCAACAGCTGAATTGACAAATACAAAAGACATTGTTGCTGTATTTCTGCAGCATATCGCCGAAAAGCGCGTCGCGGAAGCAGTGCGTATGTTTTCAAAAAATGCGGCTCCTGATGATACGGCAAAGCAAGCATGGGGAGTACAGTTTAATGCGTTCAGGAAGCTGACGGTTTTGGCAATTGAGCCATCGATGGAAGAATCATGGAAAGATGCGCAGAAGATATATCGGGTAACAATGGATGTGGAGATGGAGGAAGATACCGCGGAAGAGGCGATACCATATTTCGGGTATGTGAATGGAACAAATATGCGCTGGGTAACAATTGAAAAGGATGGAGCCGATTGGAAAATTGCAGGAATCAGTACAGGACCATAATATGACGATAACAAGCGCTGAGTTTATAAAAAGCATCAACGGTACAGACAAAGTTTTGTATAACGGCAAATATCAGATTGCATTTGTCGGACGTTCCAATGTCGGAAAATCCAGTCTCATTAATTCGCTTGTGCATGAGAAACTTGCCAGATCCAGTAAAGCTCCCGGAAAAACAAAACACCTCGATATATTTCAGATAAACAACAAATTTTATTTTGTGGATTTTCCTGGATACGGGTTTGCTCACGCGCCTGCTGACGAACGGGAACGGTATCGAAAAATGATGATGTGGTATTTTGAATATTCTGAAGTGAAACGAAGAACGGTCATTCATATTGTCGATAGTGTTGTGGGTATGACAGACTTCGATTTGCAGATGGTTGAATATCTGTCAGAACTTCATATTGATCGTGTAATTATTGCAAATAAAATTGATAAATTATCAAAGATCGATCAAAGAAAACAAATTGAAGAAATTACAAAACAAGCTGGTGGTGCCCGAGTTATTCCCTACAGCACAAAAACAAATGAGGGAAGAACCTCCGTCCTGTCATATATAGAACATGTGATATGAAAAAATCATCTTTCATGTCTTCCGTGGTATGTTCAATTCAACAAGAGCTGAAAGATCACGCTGACCCAAAAACAAAGGAATCGGCGAAGCATTTTTTCAAAGAAGAGATTCATGTGTACGGCGTAAAAACTGCGGGGGTTGTCTCGATTGCAAAAAAGTACTGGAAAGAGATTAAAGATTTGCCAAAGAAACAAGTTTTTGCGTACGCAGAAGAGCTGTACAGATCAGGAATCATGGAAGAATCATTTATCGTTTCTGCATGGATTCCGCAGTTGGCAAAACAATTTGAAAAGAATGACATTCGTGTTTTTTATCGCTGGATTAATGCATATATTACCAACTGGGCGTCCTGCGATGGATTTTGTAATCATTCGGTTGGTGCCTATATGGTGAAGTTTCCTACGCAGGTTTCGATTCTTTTCAAATGGGCGACTTCCAAAAATCGTTGGGTCAGACGCGCGGCTGCGGTGTCTCTTATTGTTCCTGCTAAACACGGAAAATTTCTTGACGATGTTTTTGTAATTGCAGATATTTTGCTTTTGGATGCGGATGATATGGTGCAAAAAGGATACGGATGGCTTTTGAAAGAAGCAAGCAGACAACATCAAACGGAAGTATTTGAATATGTCATGAAACATAAACAAGAAATGCCTCGTACTGCGCTTCGGTACGCGATTGAACTGATGCCGCAACAGCTTCGTAAAAAGGCGATGGAGAAATAATTCTGATATACTAGGAAAATGGCAAAAAAGGTAAGCATTATTATTGTTATTTTTGCGTTTCTGTTGGGAGGCATTGCGGTGTGGCTGAAAACTCGTCCTGTGGATGCCGTGTTGCCTGTTCTTGGAGATACGATTACATTACAAAAAATACAGACGAAGCCGAAAGAATCATTTATCGATGTACTGTCGGTAACGCCTACGACAACACCAGTATTAGATCATCAGCTACAAGCTGATCCGCCTTTGGCGGAGAAAGGACCAATGGTTATGGAAATTGATACAGAAAAATCCTATGAGGCAATTTTAAAAACAAATCTGGGCGATATCACCGTCGCACTGAATGCGAGTGCAACTCCGATAACAGTAAACAATTTTGTAAGTCTTGCGCGGAAGAATTTTTACGACAGTACTATTTTTCACAGAATTATTCAGGGATTTATGATTCAGGGCGGAGATCCGAACGGAACGGGAACGGGAGGGCCGGGGTATACATTTGATGACGAGCCGTTTACCGGAGAATATACAAGGGGAACACTTGCAATGGCAAATGCAGGACCCGATACCAACGGCAGCCAGTTTTTTATCATGCATGCGGACGTCCCGCTTCCAAAAAACTATGTTATTTTCGGACATGTGACAAAAGGAATGGATGTCGTAGATAAAATCGCGACAGCCGCAACAAAACCTGAAGGTGAAGGATCGACACCCGTTAATCCGACCGTTGTTTCCACTATTGAAATCATTGAGAAATAATATGACAACATTGAGTGATCTTGAAAGACGAGTGAGCGTCATTGAAAAAAGAAACACCCGCGTCGAACTGGATAAACGGTGGGAAACCAGTTGGGTGCGAAGAGTCGCAGTTATCATTTTTACGTATGTCGCAATTGGTATGTATTTGCAATTCATTCATGTTACTGATCCTTGGTTAAACGCCATTGTTCCCGCAGTTGGATTTTTTCTTTCAACGCTTACACTCAGTGTCATAAAACAATTTTGGATGAAAGAAAAATAAATTAGGAAAATCATTGTATAATAGAACACATATGAATACATCATCGCTCACACAACAAAATTTACTCAAAGCATTTGCAGGAGAAAGCCAAGCAAGAAACAAATATGCCATGTTTGCTAAAATGGCACGGAAAGAAAATTTAGAATGGATTGCACGTGTATTTGAGGAAACAGCGGATAATGAACGCGCACATGCGGAAGAACTGTTTGAGCAGATAAAAGGAAAAGTGTCCGTTCCAAACAGTACACTGGACATTGAAGGATACTCCGCAAATACTGTTGAAAATTTGAAGATGGCTGCAGCGGGTGAAAAGTATGAATGGACATCTATGTATCCGGAATTTGAGAAAATTGCTGCCGCTGAAAAAGATCCGGAAGCGACGCGGCTGTTCGGTAATCTGAAAAAAGTTGAGGAAAAACATGAGGAACGATATATCATTCTCGCAAAGCATCTGGATGCAAAGACGTTATATGATCAGGATACAGAGCTTGAATGGAAATGTGTAAACTGCGGATATATCCATAAAGGGAAGACACCTCCTCAAAAATGCCCAGTGTGTCAGAAGCCGTATACATGGTACATGCCGCTTGGACTCGTCAGGTAACATATGGAGAAAGCACCTGCGTTTCAGCTTCCTGACCAGACAGGCTCTGTTCACACGCTTCTTCAGTATCGAGGAAAGTGGGTCGTTTTGTATTTCTATCCAAAGGATGATACTCCGGGGTGCACAAAAGAAGCGTGTAATTTCAGGGATGCATGGAAAGATTTTACGAGTGTGGGAGTTGTGATTTTGGGAGTGTCAAAAGATTCTGTTGCCTCACACAAGAAATTTGCGGAAAAATTTCATTTGCAGTTTCCACTGCTCAGTGATGAAACAAAAGAGGTGATCAAAGCGTATGGCGCGTGGGGAGTCAAGAAATTTATGGGTAGAGAATTTGAAGGAGTGAAACGGACAACAACACTGATTAATCCTGAAGGAGAAATACAAAAGGTATATGAAAATGTTAATCCCATGACACACGCAAGTCAGATACTTAATGATATAAAAGTCCTGCAAAAATAAATACTCCATGAAAGTTTTTATCCCGCAACCCAAAAAAATTCCTTTTACGAAAGAAGGATATCAGGCGATTCTTGATGAAAAGAAAAAACTGCTTGGGGAGCGGCCGGAGGCGGTTGAAAATCTTAGGAAAGCACGAGAAATGGGGGACTTGTCAGAAAACGGATATTATAAAGCATCACGCGCAAAACTATCTGCAGTCGATGCAAGGTTACGACATTTGGAACGCCTTATTCGGTACGGGAAAGTTGTGGAATCTGCAAAAACGGGATTTGTCGATATTGGCAGCACTGTGACGATACATGATGGTTTGAAGGATTTGACTGTTACGATTGTCGGTGGATACGAATCTGACCCAAAAAATCATACGATTTCGTATTTGTCACCAATAGGAAAAGCAATCATGGGAAAACAGAAAAACGACACTGTTTCTGTAACTATACCTTCCGGTGTTGCAACATACACAATTACCTCAATTAGGTAATGTCGGTTGTTGTGGCGGTTGTTTTGTCTTCAAATACGGGAAAATAAAAAGGTAGAGACCTGTGATGGTCATCACTCCAAGAACAACTGCAAAGGCAACACTAAAATTGTTGTGCAATGTTCTGATTTGTGTTGCAGGTAAGAGGATATAGATATTTTCATGCATCATGTATCCGGATCCACCCATGAGGATGCCGAGTACTGCCATGCCAAGTACGAGATATCGATGAATTTTTTTGCACCAAAGATAGAGTTGAGCATTTCTCATGTATTGTTATTGTACAGCACCAATGAACAGTGTGGTAAGATCACTATCAGCTGACGGGGAATGACCTCGACCTCCTTTGATAGTTGCGTAGGCAGCGGTTGCATCAGTACCGCAAGTTTTGATAATTTCTTCACTTCCACCGGGATGTGCGCTTATATATGTGGTGACATCATATGCGTTGTTTTTGATAATAATCCAACAGTCAGATGTAGTGTTGTGTTTTGCAACTTCCGAGTCTGTAATAATTGAAGTTGGCGTCTGTGTTACGGTGGAAGATTTCGGGGTTGCTCGTGTTGTGTTTGTTGATGGTTGTTTGGTATTGACCAAAACTACAGCAATGATGGCAACTGCAATGATGCTCGAAATAATAAGTTCTTTTTTCATATGTATTGATACTAACATGAACAAACTGAAGAGTCACTGAAAAATGGTGACGCGGAATCAGGCAGTGTGCTATACTCGCCATTGAAGTAAAAGGAGGATAGTATATGATTTTTGTTGTGTATCTTCTGTCCTTTATTGCTATAAGCATCATTGATGCATTGTGGCATCTGGTTCTCTTTGGTCGTCAGTATAGTGAATGGTTTCTTCCCATAGCTCGCATGACCAACGGAAAAATGGATTTGCAGCTTATACCTGGCATTCTTTCTCAATTACTTCTTGTTGCTGCAACAATGTTTTTGGTGTTATACAAAACCGGCGGACATCCAAAACTCGGCGTCGGAGCGCTTATCGGAGCAGCGTGTGGAATCCTTGCAATTTCCGTATACGGACTCGTGAATTTTGCACTCGTGAATCATTGGGGACTTGAAATAACAATTCTTGAAGTGTTGTGGGGGCCAATGATTGGTGCATTAGGCGGTGTTACCATTGCGTACCTTTCCGGAAAACTACTTTAAGAGGGTTTACCGCTCCCACCTGACAAAGGAACCTTGCGGTAAGAGTCTGTCTGTATTTTTTTCTTTCGTTGTCAATTCTCCGAATGTCAGTTTTCCTCCGAGTGAAGAAAAAACTGAATTCATGATGTTATAAAGCGCGATACTTGAAAGATCTGCTGTATAGGCGTTCAGAAGTATGAAGGCGGGGTTTTTTGAGACAATGCGTTTGATGGATGAGAGCAGATACGGCAAATCATCGCCGAGTTTCCACACTTCTCCTTTTGCGCCTCTCCCGAATCGGGGAGGGTCAAGAATGATGCCATCATAGGTATTTCCGCGATTACCTTCACGAACAACAAATTTTATAACGTCTTCAACAATCCATCTGGTTTTTTCAATTGGGATATTGTTTTGTGTGCAATTTTCATGCGCCCATGTGATGGATGGTTTCGAGCTGTCAACGTGAGTTATGTGTGCTCCTGCCTCGGCGCATGCAACAGTTGCAGCTCCTGTATAACCAAAAAGATTTAATACGGTGGTGGTGGGATGAATGAGGGACTGCATCCATGACCAGTTGAGTGCCTGTTCAGGAAAAATTCCCACATGTTTGAAATCTGTTGGATGAAGTACAAATTGCAAGTCATGATAGTTCAGTATCCAAGGATGTGGTGGTTGTTTTTTGATGTTCCAATCTCCATGATCGCTGTCCGTTCTGATAAAGTGCGCATCTGCTGCTTCCCATAGTGTTTTTGGTTGTTTTGGTTCCCAAATGGCGCGCGGATCAGGTCTGATCATGGTATATCCTGCGAAGCGTTCCAGTTTTTCACCATGACCACTATCAAGGAGAGCGTATTCTGTCCAATCGTCCGTATAAGCGGCTGGGATGGCATTCATGATAGAATTGTACCATGAAAACAATGCTTATTGTGTTAGCGCATCCCAGTGAC
Organism: uncultured Gammaproteobacteria bacterium; assembly: GCA_964609895.1. Classification (GTDB taxonomy): domain Bacteria; phylum Patescibacteriota; class Microgenomatia; order UBA10105; family UBA927; genus CAIJMI01. The sequence continues at coordinate 208,578 of CAZSTG010000001.1, forward strand.
GAATCTTTTTTGACGGGAGGAACGATCGCAAAATATGCCGCTTCTGGGTGGAGTACTTCCGTGATCATTGCGACGAGCGGGGAAAACGGGAAAAACGGATCGTTGACATGGGCACGGAATCAAGCACTCGCGGAGATCAGAAAAAAGGAATCAGATGCCGCAGCGCGGGTACTCGGTATTCGGGAAATGACGTATCTTTCCCAGCCCGACGGCGCTCTGTCCACACTCTCTCCCGGAACACTGGAAGATCCGATTATGAAAAAGATGGAGGAGTTGAAGCCTGATATCGTGATTACATATGATACAACCGGTTTTGACAATGATCCTGATTGCGTCAAGACCTGTTTTGCAACAACATTTGCTTTTCAGAAATATACCCAATACATTGAAGCGCTCAAATCACCGGAGACATACACGTCCGGACGGGGAAAAATATGGAAAGAAGCAGCAAAACAACAGATGTTCGGAACGCGGGATATGGAGAGTAAAGAACCGAAACTCTATTATGTCTGTCTCCCCGAGCATGTGGCTTCATATTTGAAAAAAGCAGGCGTCGTACCTGCGGAAAAATTTGACAGGCCGCTTGTCGGCGTCAGGGATAAATTTATTACAACGGCAGTCGACATCAGTGAAACCAAACTCCTGAAAGGAAAAGCGCTGCTTTGCCACACTACGCAACAGCAGGAAGTAGATACATTCATCAGTTTGGATACGCATCCGTTGCATAAAGAGGAATACTTTATTTTACGTATGCAGGGAATTCATGAAGTTTTTATGGGGAAAAGCGATCGGGTAGCAGAAGAACTTTGACCTATTCACAAAACCCCGTTTAACTGATACTATATTGGTATCAGTTTATGAAACTCACAAGACAGGAAGAGCTTAGTATCCTCATTGCCGCTGAACTTGCCGCACAGGAAGGGAAAAGGCTGTCTCTTTTGGATATCGGTGCACTGCACGGTATATCAAATGCATATCTGAAAAAACTGATCCGAAAACTGAAAACAGCGGGGATTGTTGCCAGTAAAGAGGGAGTAGGCGGCGGATACGTTCTCACAAAGCATCCAAGCGAGATAACAGTGCTTCAACTTCTTTCTGCGGCAGGTTCAACGGGTGAACTGCCCAAAACTGCCAGTGCCAGAATATGTCCTCTGTTTCCGGACTGCTTACCGCAACGGATCAGACAACAGATAGAACAGGTTTTTTTGACGTATTGTGAAAATGTTACGCTTGATCAACTTGTGAAGAAAGGAAACCAATGAAAAAAACTTCGATACTGTCGTTACAACATATTCAAGCAAGTTTACGTTCAGGAAAAATAATTCTTACTGATGTATCCATGAAGTTTACTGCTGGAAATGTTCATGTAATTATGGGACCGAATGGGAGTGGTAAGTCAACGCTTGCAAACGTACTTATGGGTAATCCAGAGTACAGTGTACAAGGGAAAATACTTTTTGGGAAAACGGATATCAGTAATCTCACGACTTCAGAGCGGGCAAAAAAGGGGATGTTTCTTGCATTTCAATCTCCAGTTGCCATTTCTGGCGTGAGTGTCATTCATCTTATTCGTTCGGCATATCAAGAGCTCTATCCAAGTAAAAAAGTTGTTTCACAAATGCATAATCCAGCACTAAGCAAACGATATGCATCGTCTGGGATGTCGATTACTGAATTGTTGGATACCGTGAAAAAATATGCTTCCTTGCTCCATATTGATGAAGCGTTGTTATCACGGAGTATTCATGAAGGGTTTTCTGGTGGTGAGCGAAAGAAGATAGAGGTATTACAGGCATTGGTATTACGTCCAACATTTGCGGTATTTGATGAAATTGATACAGGTCTTGATGTCGATGCATTGAAAATTGTCGCACACGGAATAGAGGTATTACAAAAACAAGGAACAGGTTGCATTATCATTACTCATTATCAACGATTATTGATGTATCTTCATCCAGATACTGTTACCGTGATAAAAAAGGGAACTGTTGTGCAAACTGGTAATGCCGAGTTAGCAAAAAAAATTGAAGGATCTGGATATGGCGAGTAACACGCAATCTTTTGTAAAGGCCCCTTATGCGTTTGGGTTTCATAAGCCGGAAGACTATATTTATAAATCAGGTCGGGGATTATCTGAGTCTGTGATTCGGGATATGAGTGCGCAAAAAGGAGAATCGAAATGGATGTTAGATTTCAGACTCAAAAGCTTGGCAATATATGAACAAAAGAAAATGCCCTCTTGGGGACCAAGTTTAGTCGATATTCAGTTTGACAATTTGTTTTATTACCTTAAACCAATGAAAAGTCAGGCTGATGCTTGGAAGGATCTTCCTGATGCAATCAGAGAAACATACGACAAGATTGGTATTCCTGAAATGGAGAAGAAATTTCTTTCTGGAGTATCTGCGCAATATGAATCAGAGGTTGTCTATAAAAGTATTGAAAAAACGCTAAATGAAAAAGGTGTGATATTTACGGACATGGACACCGCAGTAAAAAAATATCCGGAGCTCATCAGCAAATATTTTGGGAAATTGATTCCACCTGCTGACAATAAATTTGCGGCGTTAAATAGTGCGGTGTGGTCAGGTGGCTCATTTATTTATGTGCCAAAAAATATGTCAGTTGGATTACCACTTCAGGCATATTTTCGTATCAATGCGGCAAATATGGGACAATTTGAACGAACACTTATTATTGCAGATGAGGGAAGTTTTGTTCATTACATTGAGGGTTGCACAGCTCCAATTTATTCCACAGATTCGTTGCACAGTGCGGTGGTGGAGATATTCGTTGAAAAAGGGGCGCGCGTTCGGTATTCAACTGTCCAAAATTGGAGTACGAATGTGTATAACTTAGTGACGAAACGTGCACGTGTCGAAGAAGAGGGAATCATGGAATGGGTGGACGGAAATATTGGATCAAAAATTACGATGAAATATCCGTCAGTCTATCTTATGGGAAGAAAGGCACATGGAGAAGTCTTATCAGTTGCGTATGCTGGGAAGGGACAAATTCAGGATACAGGTGGAAAAATGATGCACCTTGCTCCGGAAACCACATCACAAATTATTTCAAAATCCGTAAGTGGTGGAGGTGGTAGAACATCGTATCGAGGACTTGTCTATGTTGCAGGGAATGCGAAAGGTGCAAGAAACAATGTAGTGTGTGACGCGCTTATTCTTGACGACCTGTCCCGTTCAGATACGTATCCAAAAATGGATGTGCGGGAAACGCACAGCATCACAGAACATGAGGCATCCGTATCGCGAATATCCGATGAGCAGCTGTTTTATTTGACAAGTCGTGGCATAACACCCGCATCTGCTGCGTCCATGATTGTGAATGGGTTTATCGAACCGATTGTGAAAGCATTGCCACTTGAATATGCTGTTGAATTAAACCGACTCATGGATTTGGAAATGCTGGGGTCCGTTGGGTAATTTGTATGATTGAAACACATATCACAAAATTAGTAACTAAAGAGCATCCGACGTTCTCGTACGTGATGACGAAAAAGGAATCGCTCGTAGTAACGCTTATACTATCATCTGCTGTTTCGTTTGCTGCTCATTTTTCCATCACGATGAAAGCGAGTGGTGGGAATGCGACAGTTCGATGCATTATCCTCCCAAAAAATGGTGCGTCTATCTCACTAACAACCCATCAGATTCATGTTGCCCCGAATGCAAAAAGCGATGTATTAGTGAAGTCTGTTATTACGGACGCAAGTACAGTTGCATTTCAGGGAAATGTTTCGATTGGGGCTAAGGCAAAAAAGTCGGATGCCTATCAGAAAAATGAAAATCTGCTGTTTGGGACGGGTGGAGTCATCAATACATCACCCGTATTAGAGATACTAAATAATGATGTTCGCTGTACCCATGGTGTGACCACAGGAACAATTCCTGATGATGTGTTGTGGTACATGGCAACACGCGGTGTGCAAAAGGAATCTGCAATCGCACTCTATATAGATGGTTTTATCCGTGGTAGTATTGGTGATATTCAGAATAAAAAATTGTTAGAACACATACTGCCCTGAGGAATGTTTATGAATGTACATGCAGTGCAAAAAGATTTTCCAATACTAAAACGTCGTATCAATGGAAAACCCATAACGTATCTGGATTCTACAGCAACCTCTTTAAAACCGACATGTGTGATTGATGCAGTACAAGGGTATTACAACACATATACTGCAAACGTGTTTCGTGGTATTTACACCATGTCAGAAGAAGCGACGACTGCGTATGAGGGAGCAAGAAAAATAATTGCCTCGTTTGTGCATGCACATCCAGAAGAAATTATATTTACAAAAAATACGTCCGAATCCTTGAATTTACTTGCGTATACAGTGACTCCAATGGTTGTTGAAAAAAACGATACAGTAGTAACTACGATTATGGAACATCATTCGAATTTTGTTCCGTGGCAACAATTGGTGCCAAAATATGGCGGGGTGATCCGTGTTTGGAATATTACGAACGAGTATACACTTGATGAAAAAGAAATTTCAAAACTCATTGATAGCACAACAAAGATTGTTACGTTCACTGCAGTTTCAAATGTATTAGGTACGATTGTTCCTGTTAAAAAACTTGCCGCAAAAATCAAAAAAATAGCGCCACACTGTCTTGTTTTTGTTGACGCTGCTCAAGCCGTTCCTCATATGCCTGTCGATGTTGGTGATTGGGGAGTAGATGCTGTTGCATTTTCAGGTCATAAAATGCTTGGTCCATCAGGTATCGGTGTGTTGTGGGTGAAAAAACAATTGCTTGAAACGATGCCACCGTTTCTTTATGGCGGTGACATGATTAGTGAAGTGCATGTAAATGAAACCAAATTTAATGCATTGCCGCATAAATTTGAAGCAGGGACGCCGTTTATTGAAGGAGCTATTGGGCTCGGTGCAGCTGTTTTGTATCTTCAGAAGCTCGGCATGGATGCTGTCAGGAATCATGAAAAAGCATTAGTTGCGTACGCAATGGAACAATTGTCAAAGATTGAAGGTATTACAATTTATGGACCAAAAGATCCTAAGATTCGCGGTGGGGTTATCGCATTTCGGATTGACGGGGTACATCCTCATGATGTTGCACAAGTGTTGGATACAGACAATATCTGTATTCGAGTTGGCTATCATTGCGCGATGCCACTCCATGAAAGTTTAGGCATCGGTGCAACCTGTCGGGCTTCCTTTTATATATATAATACAAAAGAGGATGTGTGTGTGTTGATTCAAGGAATAGAAAAAGTCAAAAAAAAGTTTTCTTAATTGACCATGGATATGTATCGGGAAATTATTTTAGATCATTATAAGCACCCTCATAATTTTGGGCACATTGCCCATCCTGATGCATCGCATACACTCTATAATTCTGCATGTGGCGATAAAATTACCATGGAAGTAGTGCTCGATCCAAAAGAAAAAGTGATTGAGGTGAGGTTTTCCGGTGAGGGATGTGCTATTAGTCAGGCATCCGCATCCATGCTTACTGATTTGGTGATAGGGAAGACAAAAAAGGAGATTTTGAATCTGACAAGCGAGGATATTTTTTCTTTGCTCAACACAGAATTGACTGGTTCACGAGTCAAATGTGCAGTATTACCACTTGAGGTACTTCAAAAAGCAGTTGCAGATACCGTATAATATGACCTATATGGAAAACACAACAAAAACAGTCCGAAAGCTGACGATGACGATTGATCGGAATTTGTGTATCGGCGCAGCCACCTGTGTCGCTCTCGCGCCGAAGGCATATACCCTTGACAGTGAAGCAAAGGCGGTATTTCTGGAAACGGTAGCGGAAGAAAGTGACGAATCGCTGCTTGCCGCCGCACGCGGCTGTCCGGTGATGGCCATTATTGTGAAAGACGACACAGGAAAACAGGTGTTTCCATAATATGAAAACAGATATTACATGGGGTATTGGAGGAGAAGCAGGGTTCGGGATCATGTCCTCCGGCACGATGCTCGCGAAAACATTCTCACGTGCAGGATACGGGGTAATTGCAGGCAATGAATATCCTTCACTGATCCGCGGCGGGCATAATTTTGTCTCCGTCCGTGTTACCACAGCGCTTGCCCGCGCACCAAAAAAAACACTGCAAATCCTGATTGCCCTTAATAAGGAAACAGTTGTGCTGCATCAGGAGGAATTGGAAGAACACGGATATCTGGTATATGACGAAAAAGAATATGCATGGAAACAAGAAGAGTTTTCCCGCCCCGTGACGCTTATTTCCATACCGTTTACAGATCTTGTCAAAGAGAACAATGGCGATGCAGTCATGCGAAACACGATAGCGCTTGGTGTGACCATGGGACTATTGGGAAAAGATATCTCCCTTTTGGTGGAAGTGATCAAAGACCAGTTCAAAGGGAAAAACGAACAACTCATTACCGACAATATTGCGGTTGCCACCACGGGATATGACTATGTAAAAAAACATTATCCACAATACGGCGATATGAGTCTTGCCGGAGGCACGGTTCAGGAGCCACAACTGGTCATGAATGCGAGTGAAGCAGTTGCGTTGGGTGCAGTTGCCGGCGGTATGAAATTTGCCGCCATTTATCCAATGACACCCATTAATGCACTTATTCCTCTTTTTGCGGATCATGCGGAAGAACTTGGGATTGTCTATAAACAGCCGGAAGATGAAATCGCGGGTATTACCATGGCGGTCGGCGCTTCTCTTGGTGGTGCAAGAAGTATGGTGGCAACATCCGGCGGCGGGTTTGCGCTTATGGTGGAAGCGGTCTCCATGGCAGGAATTATGGAAGTTCCGGTGGTTGTGGACCTCGGAATGCGGCCTGGGCCTGCGACTGGTATGCCGACATGGACAGAACAAGGGGAACTGCAGATGGTGCTTCGAGCGGGTCACGGAGAATTTCCGCGTATCATTCTCGCTCCCGGAGACGTTGAGGAATCCTACGTCCTTGCCAAGGATGCATTTGACCTTGCTGACGAGTTTCAGACGCCTGTTTTTATTCTGACGGACAAGTACATCAATGAGACGCAATGGCAGCTGAAGAGAAGCCTGCTTACAAGTCCCGTGGCAACGAAAACAAAAACAACCGCTTCTTCCGAACCAATGGATTTTAAACGGTATGCCGTTTCTGCTGCAAACGGCGTTTCTGCAAGAAGCTTTGCAGGCACGAAAGATCAGGAATATCTGGCGAACTCCTACGAACATGATGAATATGGCTATACCACGGAAGAAGCAACAATGCGTAAACTGCAGGTGGAGAAACGGATGCGAAAAATGGATGCAATCAGAAAGCGGGCGCCAAAACCCAAACTATTTGGTGAAGAAAACGCCGATATTACCTTTTTAACGTTCGGATCACTCAAAGGCGTAGCGCTTGAGGCAATGGAAATATTGAAAAAAGACGGAATAAAAGCAAAACTAATGCATTTTTCCTGGGTGTATCCGTTGGTTGAAAGCGATATCAAGCCGCTTCTTTTGGCTGAAAAAAGACTTGTGGCCGTGGAACAAAATGCAACAGGACAATTTGCGTCACTTCTCCGTGAAGAAACGGGAGTAACGATCGCTGAACGATGGAATAAATATGACGGCAGACAATGGCAACCGGAAGAGATCATCTTAAAAGTGAAAGGATCACTGTAATGGAAGACCAATTTTTAACCAAGACAAAGCCGACGTGGTGTCCGGGATGCGGAAACTACGGTATCTGGATGGCCTTAAAAAGCGCATTGACGAAACTTGCGATTCCTCGGGAAAACATCGTGATTGTGTACGGCGTCGGATGTCATGGAAATATGCGCGACTGGATGCATGTCTATGGTGTGGAAGGGCTGCACGGAAGGGCATTGCCTGTGGCACAGGGTATCAAGCTGGCCAATCCCAAACTGACCGTCATCGCAGTAACAGGGGACGGTGATTGTCTGGGAGAAGGAGGTAATCATTTTATTCACGCGGCAAAGAGAAACCCTGATATTACGGTTCTTGTTCACAATAATGAGGTGTATGGATTGACGACCGGTCAGGCTGCACCGACAGCTCAAATCGGCATGGTAACGAAATCAACTCCTGCAGGGGTGATTGATCCGCCGTTTACTCCATCATCCCTTGGTATTTTTGCCGGCGCAACGTTTGCAGCGCGCGGGTTTGCAGGAGACATTCCGCATTTGTCAGATCTGATCTATCAGGCGGTGGTGCATAAAGGTTTTTCTGTTGTCGATACGCTCCAACCGTGTGTCACCTTTGATAAAATCCATACATATCAGTGGTATCGGGAACGAGTACAAAAAGTGAACATAACTGAGGAAAAATTAAGTGACAAAGCACAATCTCTTGAACTTGCCGCTACATTTGGAGAAAAAATTCCAATCGGTGTTTTACATAAACGCGACGCAATAACAAGCGAAGACCGGGAATTTACCCTCAAAAAAGGCGCACTTGCAACAATTCCCGTTGTGGATGTGTCAGTGTCGGCAGTGCTTGCCCAATTTCACTAGGTTGACAGATGACTCTGGCAGTTGGTATACTTGACTGCTAATAGCATGATGCTATGACAGATATATTTTCATCCAACGAACATCTTCTTCCCGTTGTGCCGATACGGGATGGGATTGTATTTCCCAATACAGAGATGATTTTGACGTTCGGACGTCAACGGTCTGTGGCATCGATTGAAGCTGCACAAAATACCGGAAAAAAAGTAATCTTCGTCATGCAGCGGAATCAGAATATCAATGATCCCGTTCCTTCCGATCTTTTTACTGTGGGTGTTGTCGGCGAGGTGGTGCAGATGATGAAAAATGAAGGGGAGATCAATGCGCTGATTCGCGGCATCACAAAAGTCGATATCGGAACATATGAAGCCGTGGAGCCGTTTTTTGTGGCTCGTGCCTCCGATGTCGTTGATATCCTTGAAGAAGATGAAGAGACTAAGGCGTTGTCAAATCATCTGGTCAGTCAGTTGAAACTTGCCGTCAAACTGGGAAAAACTATTGATTTTTTGACGTTCATGAATATTGTTTCTGCCACTGCGCCATTGATGCTTTCTTACCAGATCGCAAGTATTTTGGATCTGAAACCCCGTGAGCGGCAGGAACTTTTGGAAATAACATCTGTAAAAGAACGCTTTTCAAAGGAATCATTTTATATTGCCAAAGAAGTCAAAGTATTGGAACTTGAACAGAATATTGCCAGCAAAACACAGGAGAAGTTTGATAAAAACATCAAGGAACAGGTGTTGCGGGAGCGCATCAAAACCATAGAAAAAGAACTTGGAGACACAGATGAAAACAAAGAGATAAAAGAAATTGCAGAAAAGATCAAAAAGGCGGGTATGCCGGAAGACGTTCGGAAAAAGGCGGAAAAGGAATTGTCCCGTCTGTCACAGATGTCTCAATATAATCCCGAAACATCCTACGTTAGGACGTATTTAGACACACTGGTTGAATTGCCATGGGACACAGCAAGTCCGAACACAGTACATATAAAAGAGGCGGGAGATGTACTGAATGAAGATCATTACGGGTTGGATAAGATCAAGGAGCGTATTTTGGAATATCTGGCTGTGATGAAACTCCGTTCCGAAGGAGGTGACGGGGGGGAGAAAAAACAGACAACCAAAGAGGAAAAGGCGGAAAAAGCCAAAAAACACGGATCACCGACCATTCTCTGTTTTGTCGGTCCGCCCGGAGTCGGAAAAACATCCATCGGAAAATCTATCGCAAGATCACTCGGACGGAAGTTTGTGAAAATGTCGCTTGGTGGCATCCGTGATGAAGCGGAAATCCGAGGACATCGGAGAACGTATGTCGGCGCACTTCCCGGACGCATTATTCAGGGGGTAAAGCAGGCGGGGACAAAAAATCCGGTGTTCATGCTGGATGAAATAGACAAAGTCGGTGCAGATTTCCGCGGCGATCCGTCGAGTGCACTTCTTGAGGCGCTGGATCCGGAACAGAATTACGCATTTTCCGATCATTATCTCGATGTTCCGTTTGATCTGTCGGATGTATTTTTTATCACCACCTGCAACGTGCTTGATACCATTCCTCCGGCACTCAGGGACAGATTGGAGATTATTCATTTTGCAGGGTATACAGAAGTGGAAAAATTCCATATCGTAAAGGATTTTTTGCTGGAAAAACAACGGGTTATTCACGGAATTCCGAACGGTCTTGTCGAAGTGACGGATGATGCCATTTTGGATATTATCCGTAAATATACACGGGAAGCAGGAGTCCGGAATTTGGAACGGCAAACAGCAGCTCTTTTCAGGAAAACCGCACGGAAAGTTGCCGATGTGGATGAAAAGAACAGACATCATTTTATCATTACGCCAGAAGAACTCCCTTCTTATCTGGGACCCTATAAATTTGCTTCCATGCTTGCGGAAAAAAAGGATGAGATCGGTATGACAACGGGGATGGCGTGGACAGAAGCCGGAGGAGAGATTTTGTTTATAGAAGTGGCAATTATGCCCGGACGCGGCGGACTTATCCTTACAGGACAATTAGGTGACGTTATGAAAGAATCCGCAACAGCCGCAATGAGCTATGTCAGAAGCAGACATAAGGCATTCGGTCTTGCGGAAAAGTTTTTTCAGAAAGTGGATGTGCACGTCCATGTTCCGGAAGGTGCAGTTCCCAAAGACGGACCTTCGGCAGGAGCTGCCATCGCAACAGCGCTTGTCTCCGCCTTTACGAAAATTCCCGCCAAACGTGCAGTATCCATGACGGGAGAAATTACGCTTCGTGGTCGTGTTACGGAAATCGGCGGAGTAAAAGAAAAAGTCATTGCGGCACACAGGGCAGGAATAAGAACGGTTATTTTGCCGAAAACAAATAAGAAGGATCTGGAAGATATTCCACATGAAGTTTCCAAAGATCTAACATTTCATTTTGTTGACCATATCGATGATGTACTCCGATATGCGTTAACAAAAAAGATTTTGAAAAAGTAAACTACTTCATATAGTCATATATGAGCTTGGAGACAGCCGCCATCAGCTCCGTTGTTTCTTTTTCGTTTGTTACATCGCTTACCATGATGCCAATGTAATATTTTGTTGTTGGACCGACAACAATACCCACATCGTGCATGATGCCGATTTCCGTGCCAATTTTGTGATAGACTTCAACTTCTGTTGGCAACTGTGCCGGAATGCGGTCTTCGAATTCTCCGTCTTTGAAGAAAGCGAGCATTTCCTTGGTGTTTGCTACATTTGCGATATTTCCCTGATAGATTTTTTTCATGAGGAGTGCGATATCGGCATTGGATGTTTTGTTGTTTGTCATATCTGTTTGAACCATGTCCCATGCGTTCAACAACTGCTGTATGGTATCGATGCCGATGATATGATTCGCAAGGATATACGCCGCGGTGTTGTCACTTTGCTGCATCATCAGTTTTGCAAGTGTTTTTATCGTGTATGTAGATCCTGCACCGTCATAACGCATTGATCCTGTGCCGTAATCCTGAATGTCAGCCTCTTGAAGTGTGATGACGGTATCGAGATCAACGTTTCCCGACTGTACTTCCGTATAGAGCGCTGCGAGAATCGGAATTTTGTTCACAGACGCCGCGGTGAAAATTTCTTCTTCGTTAATGCCGACGGTAAAGTCTGATGCTGTATCCACAACCAGCACGGAATAATTTTTCCACGTTGCGGCAATAGTGTTTTTTATGCGTTGTGTTAATTCATCCGCGTTTTTCTTTTTGGAAAAGATGGTACGCAGGGATGTATTGGAACTGGAAGTTTTTGTTTCTTTTGCGTCTTCCGCCAGCGGTGAAAGGACGGGAGTTGCGGGAAGAAGCACTGCTATGAGGATATACATACCAAAAATGATGCAGACAACAAAAAACATCCGGAAGAAAAAGGGTAGCCGTTTTTTGCGTTGGAGAGCCCAAACCATATATGAGAAATTGTAGCACAAGTTGCCGATCTGGAAACGGTTTGCCTTTTAAGGCTGGATCATTCAGAATTGGTATTCCTCCTTAAACCAGCACGCGCGAAGAATGAAATTGCTGGATTCGTCTATCCATATGGGATCCTCCGCACAATATTTTTTAATTTCCCCGTAGAGAAACTCGTTTTTGACAACATATGTATCGGGTAGGCCTTGTGGTGTGGCGCTGAATATTGTCCGTTCTTCGACAAAGAGTATTTTTCCGTTGAACCGGTTGTCCATGAAGGTTTTTCCGCTGTACTTGGACAAGGTTTTTCGAAGAACAGGATCCTCTAGATTGAACTGCTGCATTTTCTGATATGCCAATTTTGATGACCGCGTGTATACGGCATTATGTTCATAATAGAAAGGGATATAGAGGAATTGATAATGGATGGGGAAAAATACAATTTGATCTCCTGACCGGTAATATCTGTCGATAACGTCGATGATATCCCCCCGTGGGTTCAGGTGTGGTCTGTCGCTGGGTATCTGATAATATGTCAGAAAGTTTCTAAGGAACAGCAGAAGAAAGAGCAAAACGACAAACAACCGGATCACTTTCTGATAGCGTGCCTTGATCATATTGGTAAACCATACGTAGATGCCGATGTTAAAGCTGAGAAGAAACATGGTTCCTGAGCGTATAAACGTTCTCGGCAACATCATATGAATGTGGAGCAGCTTGGATATGGCAAGTACTGCAATGTAGGAAAAGGCATAGATAAAAAGTCCGCCAAAAAAATAGACAGCCAACACAGGTGAAGCGTTTTTAAACTTTTTTTTGACGAGCATGATGCCGGTCAGCAAAAAAAACAACAGGATACCGATGTTTAACGACAGCACTTCATTGAATGCTTCTGCCGTAGGCTGGTAGAACTCGTTAAAGTATGTTGTGAGTCCGAGCATGGTCGAATTGATGGACAGAAACGTAAACGCCGTTTCATGCGGAATCCAACTGGTGGACACAAGGATATCCTTCGTATCTGCTTGGCCGAAAAGATACCAAGCAAGCAAACCCGCAAGCGGCAACAGCTGTATGGTTATCTGCAGACAGAATGTTGTGACGATGCGCCATTTTTTGGTAAGCACAAAGAGTGCCGCGGCTAAAAACAATAAGTACCCGATGGTGAAGACGATAAATATATAATTTGTCAGGCATCCGATTGCGATACAAACGACAAGCGCGGTGATATCTGTACGATTCCAGCGCTGCTGCTTGACGGCTTTTTTCAGCAACACATGTCCGAAAAAGAGTACTACACTGGTCAGAAGAAGCAGAAGATTATGGTCGCGGATTTGCCATGCATGGTCGATTCTTGCCAGCGAGAAGAACAGAGTGAATGCTGTGAGCGTCGCCAGCTGTTTTTTGATGGATAAGGCCCACCGATACACAATATATATTGATAGTATTCCGGTCAGCATGGAAATCATACGCAGATATAAGGGATTTTTGGTGAAGAGCAGTATTCCTTTGATAAACAGGTAAAAAAACCACGGTCTGTCATCTAGCGGATACAGAAAATGGGAGAGTAGAGGATATTGTGCCTGCGCAAATGCGATGGTGGACATTTCATCCTGAATATAGCTTTGCGTAAGAAGCGGATATAACCTGAGAAGCACACCGATACAAAGCATCAGGAGAAAAAGTATGCCAGACGTATGCTTTTTTATATGCGATTGCACGATATGTTTCATGACAGAAATGCTGTGGTAGGAAGCACTATGGGTAAATGCATCGCCTCATATATGGTGCTGTCAAACCATAGCTGTCGGCAGTACCCCCAGCCGGGTTCGAACCGGCGATCTGCGCCTTGAGAAGGCGCCGTCCTAGACCACTAGACGATGGGGGCGATGGACGTCTGTTATTGTATCAATAAGGACTTGACATCACAAGAAGAGTTGAGTACACTTTACCCTTGTGCCCGACATTCATGGCACACCAATTACGCTTCCAAAGCCCATAGTTTACGACTGAAGGAAGCTTTTTTAGTAACATATGGATCGACAGCTTTTAACAAAAGAAGGACTGGAAGAATTAAAACAGGAATATCAGGAATTGGTGAAAACCAAACGGCCTGTGGCTGTGGTGCGGCTTTCCGAAGCGCGCGAGAACGGCGATCTTTCAGAAAACAGTGAATACACGGATGCAAAGGAAGACCTTGCATTCATTGACGGAAGAATCGCAGAGCTGGAGGAATTGCTGCATGGAGCAAAAGTCGTAACAAGTCACGGAAAAACGCATATTGATGTCGGAAGCAAAGTGACGCTCCATATCAACGGTGTAAAAGATGTATTTCATCTGGTCGGAGAATGGGAAGCTGATCCGATGAACAAAAAAATCTCCCATTCCTCTCCGCTTGGAAAAGCACTCCTTGGGAAAAAAGCAGGCGAGACCGCTGAAGTGGAAGCACCGGCGGGAAAAATCCTCTATAAGATTATCTCCATTGAATAATCGTGTAGTCATGTTTTTGTGGTAGAATAAAACATATGCCGACACTCGATGAACTTCGAAAAACCCGCCTTGATAAGCTTCGAAAACTTGAGGTACTTGGTGTCAGCGGTTATCCTGCACAAACAGTGGAAAAAACAAGTATTGCTGCAGCAAAGAGCATGGAAGAAAAAGAAGTGACTATTGCTGGCCGCATTATGGCAATCCGCGGACACGGAAAAATTTTTTTCATGGACGTACGGGATACATCGGAACGGATGCAGGTTGTGTGTAAAGCGGATGTCATGGATCAGGCGTCACTTGCACTGATTGAGCTTCTTGATATAGGTGATTTTGTGAAAGCAACAGGTAATGTGGGGAAAACACAGGTTGGGGAGGTGTCGGTGTTTGCAAAAACCGTTTCCTTGTTGTCCAAGGCAATCCGTCCGCTTCCTAATGAATGGCATGGACTCACGGATGTGGAAGAACGATACCGGCAGCGGTATGTGGATTTGGTGATGAATCAGGATGTGAAAAAAGTGTTTGAAACCCGCGCAAAAGTTATTTCATTTCTTCGAAATTACCTTGATAATGAAGGGTTTATTGAAGTCGAAACCCCCGTGCTTCAGCCGTTATACGGCGGCGCGTCGGCCAAACCGTTCGTAACGCATCATAATGCTTTGGATGTCGATTTGTATCTCCGCATAGCGGTTGAACTCTATCTGAAACGGCTGATAGTCGGCGGATTTGAAAAAGTATACGAAATCGGCAAAGACTTCAGAAATGAAGGGATGAGCCGTCAGCATAATCCTGAATTTACGATGCTGGAATTCTATTGGGCATATGCAACCTATGAGGATTTGATGAAGTACACGGAAAAGATGTTGAGTTCGTTGGTTCAGGAACTGAAAGGGACAATGAAAATATCGTATCAGGGACAGGAACTGGATTTTACTCCGCCATGGCCGCGTATTTCGTATCGGGACGCCGTGCTCAAATATACCGGCATTGATATTGCTGTGTCCGATACAGAAGAAAAACTGCTCGATGCAATAAAAGAGAAGAATTTGAAAGTTGATGTAACGGGCGCCATCGGGTATGGAGCAATACTTGATACGATGTACAAGGTAACAGTCAGACCAAAGCTCATAGGTCCGATGTACTTGACGAAGCGTCCAACGGCATTTGTGGCTTTGGCCAAACGGCTTCCTGAAGATCCGCGCTTTACCGCATCATTTCAACTATTGGTTATGGGAGAAGAACTTTTGAATGCCTATAACGAGCTCAATGACCCGCAAGATCAGGCTGCGCGTTGGCGAGAATCGGAAGAATTGGGCAAACGCGGACAGGAAGAATATGAATCATTTGATGAAGATTATATCCGTGCCCTTGAATACGGCATGCCTCCGACAGCAGGATGGGGAATGGGAATCGACAGATTACTGACGATCTTAGAAGATCAAAAATCTATTAAAGATGTCATATTATTTCCGACGCTTCGTCCGGAGACAACCGGTTTTTTACAGGGCGTTCAAAATCAAACAAAGGAAAGAAAGACGAAAAAACACACATAAAGCGTTCTTATATAATGAATACCCTTCTTGTTGCAACAACAAACCCCGGAAAACTTGCGGAACTTCAGGAGTTTTTGGCTGATCTTCCCATAACATTGGTAAGTTTGAAAGACAGAGGTATCACGGTGAATGTGGAAGAAACAGGAAAGACATTTGAAGAGAACGCGCTTTTGAAGGCAACACAGTATGCAACCATTTCCGGACTTCCGACCATTGCTGATGACGGCGGGTTTGAAATTGATGCACTCGGCGGAGAGCCGGGGGTGAAATCACACCGATGGATACATCAGGACAGGGAAGATGAAGATGAAGAGCTTATCGGATACGCCATGGCGCGGTTAAAGGACATCCCAATTGAGAGGCGAGGTGCGCAGCTTCATTTGGTATTGGCATTTGCAACACCTGAAGGCAAGACATGGACAAGCGAGGCAAGTGTGAGAGGGGTTATTCCGATGGAGGCATCAACATACCGGAGAAAGGGATTTCCATACCGATCGTTGTTGTATTTGCCGGAACTCGCAAAGTTTTATAATCATGACGAATTGACCGCCGAAGAGAACAAAACGTATAATCATAGAAGAAAGGCAGTGGAAGAATTGAAAGCTGTCATTCAGAAAACGCTATGTTAGACATCAATTTTATCAAAGATAACTTAGATCTTTGCAAAAAAGCGGCAGTGAATAAAAATCGTATAGTGGATTGGGATACACTGTTGGCACTTGATGAAACCAGACGAAAACTCACAAAATCTGTTGACGACCTTCGCGCAAAACGAAATGAAATTAGCGAGAAACAAACAGAGAGCGCGCGTGTCGAAGGAAAACAGCTGAAAGAATCTCTCAAAGGATTGGAAGAAGAATTGAAAACAGTGGAGAGTGAATTGCAAACCATATTGTATACTGTGCCGAACGTTCCTGATACAAGTGTTCCCATCGGAAAAGACAGTGCAGGAAACGTTGAGGTCAGACGATGGGGAAAAGAACCGGTGTTTGATTTCGGTATTAAAGATCATATAGAACTTTCTAAAAAACTTGACCTCATGGATTTTGAACGGGGTGCAAAAGTCGGCGGGAGTCGTGCATATTTTTTGAAAAACGAAGCAGTGCTTTTGGAATTCGGCATTCTGCAGTATGCGCTGCAAAAACTGGTAAAAAAAGGGTATGTGCCGCTTATTGCACCGTCTCTTGTGAAGGAATTTACGCTGTTTGGGAACGCACAGTTACCGTGGGGTAGGGATGAAGTGTATCATCTGGAAAAGGATGATCTGTATCTTGCGGGCACTGCTGAAGTGCCGGTGACCTCGTATTACAGTGAAGAAATTCTTGTAGAGTCAGAATTGCCGAAGAAATTTGTCGCGTTTTCTCCGTGTTTCCGTCGAGAAGCGGGTAGTTACGGAAAAGATACGAAAGGTGCCTACAGACTGCATCAATTCAATAAAATTGAACAACTAATTATTACAACTGCAGATATGAACAATTCTCTTACTCTTCTTGAGGAGTTGTTGGCTAATTCAGAGGAAATTCTGCAGGATCTGAAACTGCCGTATCGGGTACTTTCGATGTGTACAGGCGACATGGGTGAGCCGCAAGTGAAAAAATACGACATTGAAACATGGATGCCGTCACGCGGCGCATATGGTGAGACAATGTCGGACTCCTTTATGGGGGATTTTCAGGCGAGAAGACTGAAGATCCGTTACCGGACAAAAGACGGAAAAACACGATTTTGCCATACATTGAATAATACAGCAGTTGCATCACCCAGAATACTCATTCCGATACTTGAAAACTATCAGCAAAAAGACGGATCGATCAGGGTGCCTGATGCACTCGTGCCATTCGTCGGCAAAGAAGTGATCTCCCGATGAAACGTCTGCTTTCCTATATTATTCCTCAAAAAATCGCGGAATTCCGAACACCTTTGAATGCATATATCCGCATTAATGACGAAGGAGGAAAAAGACGAAAACTTCTGGTGAACGGATCTCCGCAGTCAGGAAGCTATATTGACGTTTTGTGGGACGCTGCGATTGGTTCGTTCGGTATTGACCGTCTGACAGGAATCAGGAAAATTCTGGTATTGGGAACGGCAGGAGGAACAGTAATCCATAAGGTGCATGCCTTGTTTCCTCGCGCCCGTATAACAGGGGTAGAGATTGATCCGGTGATGATTGACATAGGAAAAAAATTTTTTGACTTGGATACAATAACAGAACTTCGTCTTGTTCACGCCGATGCAAAAGATTTTGTTGCGCATGCATCAAAACACGGATATGTATACGATCTGATTATTACAGATATTTCATTTGGGCGGGTTATTCCGGAATTTCTTACGACCCGCCGGTTTATTCATACCATTCGTTCATTGGTGTCGGCACAGGGAGGAGTTATTGTGAATTATCTGCGTGAATTGGAGTACGCACAGAAGTCGGATATGTTTATGAGCATGCTGCAAAATAATTTTCCTGTGGTGAAAGATCACGTCATATACAGAAACAGATTTTTCTTCTGTTCCATAGTATAATTGGAACATGCTTGGCTTCATTGGAAAATTACTGGACAGCAACGAAAAGGAAATAAAACGCCTTCGCGGGATCGTCGAAACCATTAATGGATTGGCAGATGAAATGCGGGCGATCAAAACTTCGGACTTGGCAAAAAAAACAGCGGAACTGAAGACAAAACTTGCATCTGGCGCAACGCTAGATGACATGCTGCCCTATGCGTTTGCTCTGGTTCGGGAAACATCCGACAGAATGATCGGAGAACGGCATTATGACGTGCAGCTGATGGCGTCGGCGGCACTTCATTTTGGGAGAGTTGCCGAACAGAAAACCGGAGAAGGCAAAACCTTATCTGCAATTCCTGCGTTATATTTGAATGCCCTGACTGGACGGGGTGCGCATTTGGTGACGGTGAATGATTATCTGGCGCGTCGTGATGCGGGTTGGATGGGACCGATTTACCACGCACTCGGGCTTTCCGTATCCGCAATTATTGCCGAACAATCATTTTTGTACGACCCTGCATATGAAGATGAAACGGCAGATGACTGGCGGCTGAAGCATTTGCGGCCAATTTCGAGAAAAGAAGCGTACGCTTCGGATATTACCTACGGCATCAACAGTGAATTCGGTTTTGATTATCTTCGCGACAACATGGTGTCTGATCCGTCGCAAATTACACAGCGTGGATTTCACTACGCGGTGGTTGATGAAGTGGATTCCGTACTTATTGACGAGGCACGTACTCCCCATATTATTTCCGCTCCCGACAGTGAAGCAACGGAAAGGTATTATGAGTACGCAAAATTAATTGAGAAATTAGAGCCGACTACTGATTTTGTGATTGATGAAAAAATGCGAACTGCACATTTGACGGATCTGGGCATTACAAAAATAGAAAAAATGATGGGGCTTGGAAATATATATGAAGAGGATTTTGAAACAGTGCATCACCTAGAGGCGGCATTAAAAGCGCGCGCGCTATTCCACAGTGATAAAGAATATATTGTGAAAGACGGACAGGTGGTCATTGTTGATGAGTTTACAGGCAGATTGTTGGTGGGACGAAGATTCAGTGAAGGCATTCATCAGGCAATTGAAGCCAAAGAAGGTGTTGCAATACAACAGGAGAGCAAAACACTGGCAACCGTTTCTTTGCAGAATTATTTCCGTATGTATGAAAAGCTTGCAGGTATGACGGGTACTGCAGCAACTGAGGCGGAAGAGTTCAGAAAAATCTATAATCTTGACGTCATCGTTATTCCGACGCACAGACCAATGGCAAGAAAAGATTTTCCTGACAGTGTGTACAAAACGCCCCGTGCGAAATATATGGCCGTTGCGGATGACATTATGGAATGTCATAAACGAGGACAGCCGGTGCTGGTCGGTACGACTTCCATTGAGAAAAATGAAATTATCGGAGATTTGTTGACTCATAAAGGAATACCCCATCAACTGCTCAATGCGAAAAACCATTTGAAGGAAGCACTGATTATCGCTGAAGCCGGTAAAAAAGGTGCTGTGACGGTTGCCACCAATATGGCGGGACGAGGTGTGGACATTATTCTTGGGGGGTCGAAGCCCGAAGAAGTGCTGTTTGCTGATAAAAAGTCCTATGCAACGGCAGTTGCCGAATGGAAAATGCGGCACGAGGAAGTCAAGGCAGCTGGCGGGTTGCATGTCATCGGTACCGATCGGCATGAAAGCCGTCGTATCGACAATCAGCTTCGTGGACGGTCGGGTCGTCAGGGAGATCCCGGTTCGACACGGTTTTATGTATCATTGGAAGACGACATTATGCGGCTTTTTGGTGGGGATCAGGTTGCCAAACTCATGACCGTGTTTAAATTGCCGGAGGATGTACCGCTGGAACATCCGATGGTGTCACGCTCCATTGAACAGGCGCAGACAAAAGTGGAAGGTTTTCATTTTGATTCGAGAAAACATCTTGTTGAATATGATGATGTATTGAATAAACACAGGGAAATTGTCTATCGGTTACGGCGGCATGCGCTCATGGAAGAACAACAGAAAGAAAAAATACTCGATGATATCGCGTCAGAAATAGAGACACTCGTGTCGGTACATGCAGAAGGTGGGTCATTTGCGTATGAAAAAATTATTCAGGAATTTTCGACCATCATTCCATTTGATGCGCAGTCATCCACTCGGTTGACTGAACAGATCAAGACATTGTTTACACAACAGGATATTGCCGGTTTTTTACAGAAGATCAGTACCGACATGTATGAAGCAAGGGAAAAACAGCTGTCACCTGAAGTGATGCGGCAAGTGGAGCGATGGGTAAGTTTATCGGTCATTGATAATTTGTGGATGGATCATCTGGAGGCAATTGACGATCTTCGGGAAGGCATCGGCCTTCGCGGATATGGACAGCGTGACCCGTTGGTAGAATACAAAAATGAAGCATTTTCCATGTTTGAACGGTTGATAGCAACGATTGAAAGTGAGATAGCCCATCGGATTTTTAAAGTACAGGTACAGGTACAGGGGAATCCAAACACTCCTTCTCCTGAGAGTGTTTTGGCAACAGAGACGAAACTGACAAAAGAAGCCAAAAAAGCAAGGACGAATGAAGACAATGCGCCAAAAACAGTTAT
Organism: uncultured Gammaproteobacteria bacterium; assembly: GCA_964609895.1. Taxonomy (GTDB): domain Bacteria; phylum Patescibacteriota; class Microgenomatia; order UBA10105; family UBA927; genus CAIJMI01. The sequence goes on from CAZSTG010000001.1 coordinate 229,646, forward strand.
CCATCAAAAAAAAGAACTGGGGAGAAACGATCCGTGTTGGTGTGGCAGCGGAAAGAAATGGAAGAAATGCCATTACCCGAAATTGGGATAGGATTATTTCCAAAAAAATAGCAGAACGAGATTATGTGTTCGTGTCACGTACATCTATGAAAACTGTGGAAGACAGCATTGTGGTTGATCATCTTACAAAAAAATTTAAAGATTTCGTTGCAGTCAACGATATCTCATTCTCTGTTACTCACGGCGAAATTTTTGCGTTTCTTGGACCGAACGGGGCAGGAAAAACAACAACGATAAAAATGTTGACGACACTTCTCTCTCCAACGTCCGGATCGATTATAGTGAATGGTTTTGATCCGGTCAGAGAAACAGATGATGTACGAAAGTCATTTGGCATTGTATTTCAGGATTCAAGCCTTGATGATGAACTGACCGCGTATGAAAATATGGAATTCCACGGTATTTTATATGCGGTTCCCAAAGAGGTACGAAAACAACGTATTCAAGAACTGTTGAATATAGTGGAACTCTGGGACAGAAAAGATGATGTTGTAAAAACATTTTCCGGCGGGATGAAACGCAGGCTTGAAATCGCGAGGGGGCTTTTACATCATCCAAAAGTGTTTTTTCTGGATGAGCCGAGTATCGGACTTGATCCGCAAACCCGAAAACATATGTGGGAATATATTACAGCACTTAATAAAAAAGAAGGTATTACAGTATTTTTGACGACACATTATATTGAAGAGGCTGAAAAAACCGCAAGTCGCGTTGCTATTATTGATCATGGAACGATTGTTGCACAGGGAACCTCGTCTGAGCTGAAAGAGCTGACAAAAACAAAAACACTGGAAGATGCGTATTTAACGGTAACAGGACATAAAATCCGTGATGAAGAACTGGGAGCAGGTGATCAGATGCGTGAACGTATCCGTATGCGAAGGAGGGGAAAATGAATGTCGTGTATGTATTATGGCTTCGGCAGATTAAACGGTTTATCCGTTCAAAATCACGCATTATCGGTTCTGTGGTGCAGCCTTTGATGTTTCTTTTGGCACTGGGTTTTGGATTCGGTCCGGTGTTTCAGAAGGCGGGGGAAGGGAACTACATGCAGTTTTTGGCACCCGGAATTATTTCCATGAGCATTCTATTTACTGCAATTTTTTCCGGAATGGAAATTATCTGGGATCGGCAGTTTGGATTTTTGAAAGAAACACTTGTTGCTCCTGTTTCCAGATATCAGATTATGCTTGGACGGACGCTGGGAGGTGCAACTGTCGCTTTTTTGCAGGGAAGCATAGTGTTTGGTGTGGCACTGATCGCAGGATTTCGCCCCGTGAGCGGTGTCGGCATAGGCGTTGGGTTTCTTATTATGCTGCTCACTTCGATTATTTTTACCGCAACAGGCACGGCAATTGCTTCAAAGTTGGAAGATCCTCACGGATTTCAAATGATCATGAATTTTCTCGTTCAGCCGTTATTTTTTCTTTCCGGTGCATTATTTCCGCTTGACGGACTGCCAAAAGTTTTGGGAAATCTTATTCGCATCAATCCACTCACCTATGCTGTGGATGGTATGCGCGGGGGGTTTACCGGAGCGGCACATTTCGGACTAGGACTGGACATGATCGTGCTTGTTGCCGTGATGTTTGGAATACTTTCGCTCGGAGCGTATCTCTTTTCGAAGATTCAAATTTAATGCGACTGACATTATTCGTATCTGATTGCTTCCATCGGAGACAGATCGGCAGCCTGTTTTGCGGGTGCCACTCCAAATCCAATACCGACCGCACTTGATACGCCAAGCGCTATTGCGACAGTTGCTGCATCTATATATGCAGGGAATAGTGAGCGAAGAAGCGTTACAACGAGCCAAGAAAACAGAAGTCCAAGCGTTCCGCCGAGTCCGGATAGAAGTACCGCTTCTGCCATGAATTGCCAGAGGATGTCTCTTTTCGTCGCTCCAATTGCGCGCCTGATGCCGATTTCCCGAATGCGCTCCATCACGGACATATACATAATGTTCATGATACCGACTCCGCCGACAATAAGGGAAATGGTAGCAATTGCAATCAGTACGGTATTGAGCACATTAAAGATTGAGTTTATTGTGTTGATAAGTTCTGTCTGTTCGATCACGGAAAACTCATCTTCTTTAAATCGTTTTAAGAGAACTTCTTTTGCTTCCTTCTTTACTGGTGCAACATACGATTCATCGCGGATTTTCAGATAGATGCTTGCGTATTTTTTTGTCGGATTGAAAGAAAGCGATGCGGTGATGGGCATATAGACGCTGTCATCGATACTTGGTGCCCCGAATGATCCGCCGCCCTTTTCTTCAAATACGCCGATGACTTTGTATGCGCTGCCGTTGACCGTTGCATTTTTTCCGATGGCTGCTGCCGGGGATCCGAAAAGCTTTTCCGCAGCTTTCCAGCCCAGCACTATTTTTTTGGCACCTTTCGACACATCGCTTTTGGTATATAACGAACCATAGGCGATATCAAGCGTCAGTGTGTCGAAAACTTCTTCTGTCGACGTCGTGACCTGATAGGTTTTTGTTTCCACAGTTCCTTCAACCTTCATGAATTTCTCATAGACGGGAATTGTGTTTGCAATACCGCTTATTCGTTTGAGTGAATTGACATCTTTATCATCAAACAGTTGAGTGTTTGTTGTTCCACCACCAAATCCGCCATCAAGACTTCCCGGAATTACATAGATATTGTTGGTTCCGAATGTGTCAAATTGATCCTGAATGTACGCCTTGAGTCCGAGTCCGAGAGCGATAAGAAGAACGACGGAGGAAACACCGATAGTAATGCCGAGAGAAGTGAGAAATGTCTTAATCTTGTTTCTTCTGAAATCTTCAAGTGCGGCTTTGATGATAAAAAGAAAATAGTTCATACGGTGTAGTTTGCCTTGGTATACAGATGTCCGTCTCGGATGAATAATCTTCTTTTGCATCGTTTTGCGACATCGGGTTCGTGTGTGATAATGACGACGGTCACGCCTTCTTCTTTATTGAGTTTTTCCAGAAGATCCAGAATTGCGTTTCCCGTTTTTGTATCAAGATTTCCTGTCGGCTCATCGGCTAAGACAAGTTTCGGATTCATGATGAGTGCCCTAGCGATTGCCACCCGTTGCTGTTGTCCGCCGGATATTTTATTTGGATATGAATGTTCTTTTCCCAAAAGCCCGAATTTGGTGATGAGTTCCATTGCGCGTTTCTTCGGCTCAAATGGTAGCTTATGTCTTGTATATATGGTTGGAAGCAATATGTTTTCCAGAATGGTCAGTTTATTGATCAGATTGAACTGCTGAAAAACAAATCCGATCGTTTCGTTTCGCGCAAGAGACAGTTCATCATCCGAATAGTTTGATACATTTCGTCCATCAATTTTAATAGTGCCCGCCGTCGGATTATCCAGAAGTCCCATGATGTGCATGATGGTTGACTTGCCTGATCCCGAAGGACCAAGAATTGCAAGGAATTCTTTTTCCTTTACTTCAAAGGACACATCTTTTAAGGCAAAAAAAGACTCTCCGGAAAGTTTGTATTCTTTCGAAATCTTTGAGAGATTAATCATAGAGGATGTCACCTTCGGCCAGACCGCCAACTATTTCGATCAGATCATCGCCTTCAAGTCCGACAACAACAGGCGTCTTTTCCTTATTTGTACCGACCTTTCTTGTCACATAGGGTTTTCCGTTTTCTGATTTCAAATAGGAAAGGGGGATGGCAAGCACGTCTGTTTTTTCTTTGACGGTGAAGAGCGCATCTGCAGTCATACCGATCCTGTATGTTGCCGTATCCAACGGAAACGACAGTTTTACTTCATACACGGTTGAGCTTTCTCCTGCCTTTGGCGCAAAAGCGATAGAGGTGATCCGCCCTGAAACAGTGGCGTCGGCATAGGAATCAAAGATAATGCTGGCAGCCATACTGGCGGTGAGCTTGCTGACTTCCGTCTGATCAGGAAGCACGGAAAGATATAATGTGTCGGGATTGACAATATCAAATTCCGCCTGTGTCGGAGTAATATTCACACCTGCAAGCGGTGTTCCCACGCGGGTGACCACGCCGGCAATCGGTGTTGTAAGCGTAGCGTATTGCAGGGCAAGATTTCGTAGTTCCACATCGAGCACTGCACTGTTTAAATCGAATTGCGCTTTCTGGAATGCACGGTCGATATCGTTTCTCTGGTTTTGGGACAGCCCAAGGTAATTCTGTGCAGGTGCCTGATATTCGTCTTTGGTCTGTTCAAAATCCCATCGTGTTTTATCGTATGAATACAGATACTTTTGGAGATTTTTTTGCAGTTCCTGCTCGTCCAGTCCTGCAATCGCCTGATATCTGGAGACCGTATCGCCTTCTTTGACACCTACCCATGCCAAACGTCCTGAGCTTTGGAATCTGAGCGTTGCCTTCTCTTCTGCATCAAGTGTGCCTGCGATAGACAAAGTTTCTTTCACAGTCTGTCTGGTGACAGTATATATTTCTGTCTTTGCGGCTTTCTTTTTTCCGGACTGTAGTGCTGAACCGGCGATGATGCCGCCGATAACAAAAAGGATAATCAATATCCAGATTTTCTTGTTTTTCAAAAGTTTTTTCATATGTATGATATGTTGCGGAAAAAGACAGTATACATCATATATGTGTCGGTTGACAAACGTTATAGTCATCGAGTACAACTAATAGACTATGAAAAAACAACATTCCAAGCATAAAAAATTGTTTTCGTTCCTTGTACCACTTTTAATCATAGCACTTCTTATCGGAGTGGCTGTGGTAAAACGCGGGAGAGACAAAATGGTAGAACTCAAGACAAAAACCATTCCCGCGATCGTTACCCAACTTGCAGGGGCAGGATCCACGGTAAACAGCGTAAACAATCTTAAGTCGGAAAGCGGCGTCTATTCCTTCGAACTGGATTTGACGATCAGCGGACAGGCGCAAAAATTTACGTCCTATATGACGAAGGACGGCAAAATATTTTTTGCAGGGGGAACAGTGGTTAGCGAACTTGCAAAAACCGCGCCAACTGAAGCAACAGAACCGCCCAAAACGATGACATGTGCTGATGTGAACAAATCCGATACGCCAAAAGTCACAGGATTTGTCGTTGCCAATTGTCCGTTCGGATTGCAGATGCAGCGGGTGATGGCGCGTGCGATTGCGGAACAGCCTGCACTTGCATCCGTTTTTGATGTGAAATACATAGGCGCCATAGAAAACGGCAAAATCACTTCCATGCATGGGGATGAAGAGGCACAGGAAAATCTGCGCCAGATCTGTATCCGTGAGGAACAACAGACGTTGTATTGGCCATATGTTTCCTGTTACATGAAAGCCCAAGGGCAAAGCAGTGCCTGTCTTGTGTCGTCCGGCGTGAATACCGCAGCTGTCAATGCATGCATGGCCGACACAAAACGGGGAAATGCATATGCGCAGAAAGACTTTGATCTTGCAGATAAATTCAAGGTTGCGAGTTCTCCGACACTACTGGTGAACGACAGTCAGGTTGTTTCCGAATTTGATTTCGGCGGAAGAACAGCAGATGCACTGAAGCAGGTTTCCTGCTGTGCAGGAACCAAAGAAGCAGCCTATTGCAGCACTCCGCTTTCAACGGATCAGATTGCTACATCATTTTCAGCAACGGATGTAGCAGCTGCAGGTGGAGCCGCAGCAGCAAATTGCAATTAAAAAATGTATCTATACAAAAACTCCCCCATTGGGGGATTTTTTGTTGCTCTATTGTTCTTGAAACTGCTTCGGTGGAGTCATTCCTAAATGTACGTATGCATTTTTTGTGACAAATCTGCCGCGCGGGGTGCGTTTGAGAAAGCCGAGCTGCATGAGATAGGGTTCCAGAATACTTTCTACCGTATCAACGTCTTCTGACAGCGCAGCGGCAAGTGTTTCAATGCCGATCGGTCCGCCGTTGTATTTTTCAATGATGGTGGTAAGAAGTCTTCTGTCTGAGGCGTCCGTGCCAGCTTCGTCAATACCAAGCAGTGAAAGAGCGGATATAATAATGTCATCTGATATTTCTTTGCTTTCATTGATTTCTGCCACGTCACGGCTTCGCTTGAGAAGCCGTAGTGCAATTCTGGGTGTACCGCGGCTTCGAAGTGCAAGTTCCTTTTTGGCTTTGCCACTTATGGCAATGCCCAGTTTTTTTGCCGCCCGTTCAATAATCTTTTCCAGATCTTCCTGAGTGTAAAACGATAAACGTTCAATGACGCCAAACCGGTCTCGCATCGGAGAAGATAAAAGCCCTGCTCTGGTCGTCGCACCGATGATGGTAACCGGAGGAAGGTCGAGTCGTAATGTCCGTGCCGACGGACCTTTGCCTATAACAATATCCAAGGCGAAATCCTCCATCGCGGGATAGAGCGTTTCCTCGACGACCTTGTTGAGTCTATGGATTTCGTCAATAAATAATATGTCATGTGGTGCAAGGTTCGTGAGAATGGAAGCGAGGTCTCCCGCCCGTTCAATTGCAGGTCCGGATGTGATACGCACGTTGACTCCCATCTGACTGGCAATCAAATGTGCAAGCGTTGTTTTTCCAAGTCCAGGTGGACCATAGAGGAGAATATGTTCGAGTGGTTCTTTCCGTTTTTTTGCAGCTTGAATGGCAATGGATAAGCTTTTTTTGACATTCGGCTGTCCATAGAATTCCTCCCATGTGGTGGCACGAAGCGACGTAATAATGCGTTCTTCTTCCGGCGGAGCCGTTTGAAACAGTATGGCTTCCTTTCCGATCTTTTTTGGAGTTTGAGACGACATTGTTTTTATTGGCATATCATTTTCCCAAGAGTTTTAGTGCGCTTTTTATTTTTTGTTCAATGGTTGTTTCCGTGTTTGGAATCTTTTTGACAATTGCGAGCACTTCTTTTTTTGCAAACCCCATGGAAACAAGTGCATCAATCATTTCGTCTGTTTCCTCCGGATTATCATCACGAAGATTCAGATCCCCGATGCTTCCCAGTTTGTTTTTCAGCTCAATGATGATTTTTTGGGCGTTCTTCTTTCCCAAGCGGGGAATTGCGGTAAAGAAATCGACATTGCCGGTCTGCACCGCGCGTTTAATTGCTTCCCCTCCGCCTTCAAGAACCAGCAGTGCTGTTTTCGGACCAATCCCTGATACGGTAAGAAGAAGTTCAAACAGCGCAAGTTCCTCCTCGGAGGAAAATCCAAACAAATCAAATGCGTCTTCGCGGACATGGGTGTGGATGTAGAGAAATGTTTTTTTGTCAGGCACAAGTTTTTTGGCAAGCGTGTTCGTGACGCTTACCGCATATCCGACGTCCCCTGCAAAAAAGAGTATGGGATTTTTTTTGATGGTGTGTACTGTTCCGTTGAGTGCGCCGATCATATACAAGCCTCCTTCATTTTATAGGAACATGCATGGGTGAGGGCAATAGCCAGTGCATCAGCAACGTCATCAGGTTTCGGTGTTTCCTGCAGATGTAGTTGTTTCGTTATCATATATTGTACCTGTCGCTTGTCCGCTTTTCCATCACCGGTAATAGTGCGTTTGACAAAGAGGGGAGAATACGATGCGGTAGGAATGTGATGCGTCGCGGCGGCAAGAAGCAGAACACCCCGCGCCTGCCCTACGGCAATAGCGGTTTTTGCATTGGTTGCAAAGAACAGATCTTCGATGGAGATCACCTCCGGTGTGTACCTCCGGATGAGCGTCTGTATCGCGTCAAAAATCTCTTTCAGTCTGTCCTCCGCATGCATATCCTTTTCCGTTTCAATGAGTCCGTATGCAATAGGTCTATAGTCCGATCCGTTTGCTGCAATGACACCCCATCCGACACGCGCTGTTCCCGGATCAAGACCTAGAATTATCATGGTACTGTTATACCATATTCACTTTCGTTTTTCTCGGTAACCCCGTATACTTAGTACACCTATGCCATGCAATGATCGAAGCTTGGCAGGACAACAAAAAATATATGCCATTTTTCGGTAAATTTATTTTGACCTTTCTGACCGCCGCGGTTGTTGTTTCGGGTGCAAGTCTTGCATGGCCAAAATTGACAAGCGCGCCGATGCCAGAATTGTTGGAAAAAATGCGGGAGCTCGTATTGCAGACAGATGTGGGAAAACAATCGGCTGAAACGTTAGGTGTGTCTGATATGGAAGCAGTGGAGCCGATAAACATTTCCTCAGTCGCGGGATCGGTTGTCTCCACGGCCGTTACCAACGCGTCCGAACAAATTCAGGAAACAGCAACAAAGGAAATAATTATTCAGGTAGTCAAGAAAATCGAAACGCTGGATGCCGGATCACAGGAGGAAATCAAAGAGGCAATTTGTAACTAATATCAGGAATACCACTATGAATGAAGCATTGACAGAGCGTACAAAACAACTGCTGGAAAAACTGGATCTTGACGGAAAGCGCCGTGCAATTCGCGAACTTGAGGCGGAAAGCATGAAGGAAGATTTTTGGAAAGACGCAAAACCTGCGGCTAAAAAAATGAAACGCATGGCGGAACTCGGTAAAGAAGTGGAAGAAGGCGAAATGTTGGAACTTATGCTGTCTGAGGGAAATGAAACGGATTTGGAAAAAGAATTGAATCGGATGGAATTTGCGTTATATTTATCCGGACCATACGATCGGGGAGATGCGATACTCGCGCTCCATGCAGGTCAGGGCGGAACTGAGGCGATGGATTGGACATCCATGCTGTATCGCATGTATACGAGATACTCGGAGCGAAAAGGATGGTCTGCGGAAGAAATTGACTTAACGGCAGGTGATGAGGCGGGGATTAAAAGTGTGACGGTAGAGGTAACCGGTGCATATGCATATGGATTTTTGAAGGCGGAAAGCGGAGTGCACCGACTGGTCAGACAATCGCCGTTTAACGCGGATAATCTCCGGCAGACATCATTTGCCATGGTAGAAGTGCTTCCCGTTGTCGAAGATACTCAGGAAATAGTGTTTAAAGAAGAAGATCTGGAGTGGGAATTTTATCGGTCAGGTGGAAAAGGCGGACAGAATGTTAATAAAGTATCGACAGCGGTTAGACTGCGTCATAAACCAACAGGAATAGTTGTTACCTGTCAGAGTGAACGGTATCAGGGTCAGAACCGTGAATATGCCCTGAAAATACTCCGCGCAAAACTATGGACGCTTGAAGAAGAAAAACGACAGTCAGAACAGGAGAAGTACAAAGGGGTCTATAAAACGCCGGGTTGGGGAAATCAGATCAGATCATACGTTTTGCATCCGTACCACATGGTGAAGGATGTGCGTACCCAATATGAAACAAGTAACACAGACAGGGTGCTAGACGGGGACATTGAGGATTTTATCATGGCATACTTGAAAAAAATCACATAAGTCGTAATAATGGAGGAACTATGGAAAAAATAAATCCGCTTACTAAACAAGTACAAGTACCTTCCATGAAGGAGGAGGCGGCAATGACAAAACAAACAAAGCTGATTATCGGTGGCGTATTTACGGTTATGATTGTTTTGGGAGTGGTGACGGGATATTTTATTTCCGGATCTAAGAAAACGGCTGCAAACAGCGCCAATTCCGCCACGGCAGGTCCGACTGCAACCGGAAAGAATGTATTCGGAAGCGCTGATACAAAAACGTTTACCGACAGCGCTACGGGAACGATTGAAAAGGGTGGCATAAGCAACGAAGGAACTCATAAGCTTATCAGGGAGGGTGGCGCATCGCAGACCGCATGTCTTGTGTCATCGGTGTTGGATTTGGATCAGTTTGTCGGAAAGAAAGTGAAAGTGACAAGTAAAACAATGGAAGCAAAATCCTGTCCGTGGCTCATGGATGTCGGACAGATAGAAGTGCTGTAAGGAATGATTCAATTAATTCATGTATCAAAAGACTATGGAGGGGAACGCAGAGCACTCTCCGACATTTCCGTTGAAATACCAGACGGCGATTTTGTCTTTCTCATCGGCCCGACAGGTGCGGGTAAAACTACACTCCTCAAACTGCTAACCCGCGAACTTCTTCCGACGGAAGGGCAGATTCTCATAGACAACGAAGATATTGCGGCGATTCCGGAATCACAGTTGTTTATGCTCCGGCGGAAAGTGGGTATGGTATTTCAGGATTTAAAACTTCTGATGGACAGAACAGTGTATGAAAATATCGCGGTCGGGATGGAGGTGTTGGGGAAATCGGAGGAAGAAATTGAAAAAGGCGTCATGGATGTGTTGGGACTTGTGGAACTGTCCGATAAGGCCGACTTTTTCCCATTGCAGCTTTCTCAGGGGGAAAAGCAGAGGATAGCGTTGGCAAGAGCAATTGTTGCTGGCCCGAACGTATTGCTGGCTGATGAGCCGACGGGAAATCTGGATCCGGAAACCAGTGAGGATATTCTAGAAATACTTCAGGAGGTAAATAAAATGGGTACAACCGTACTTGTTGTGACTCACAATTCCCTTTTGGTCGATACGCATAAAAAACGCACGCTTACAATGAAAGCGGGAGAGATTGTAAGCGATGAAACGAAAGGCAAATACCGGTTTACCAAACGTGCACATCATGCCAAAAAGCACGAAGAACATAAAGAAGAAAGGAAAGAACATGAACAAGAAGACTAGTTCCGTGTGGACACATATCAGAAGATCTCCTTATCAGTCTTTTGCTGCAGTTCTTACCATGTTTATTACGTTTCTGCTGACCGGTATTTTTTTGTTGACGACAGGCTTGTCGTTTGCAATTCTCCAATACTTCGAAAGCAAGCCGCAACTGACCGTGTTTTTTTTGGAAAAAGCGGGGAAGCCGGAGGCAGATATACTGACACTCGCGCTTCAGGATACGGGAAAAATCGCATCGACAAAGTTTGTTTCCAAAGAAGAAGCACTTGCGATTTACAAAGAACAGAATAAAAACGACCCGTTATTATTGGAGATGGTGACAGCGGACATTCTTCCAGCTTCCTTGGAAGTGACGGCGAAAGACCCAAGATTTTTGGGAGAACTTGAGCCGATTATCAAACAGGCTGACGGCGTAGAAGAAGTGGTATTTCAGAAAGATGTGGTGGATTCATTGCTGGCATGGACCAACGCCATCAGAAATGTTGGTGGCGTGCTTGCTATGCTGCTCGCACTTGATTCACTCCTTATCATCATGACAGTGATCAGCATGAAGATTGCGCTTAAAAAAGAAGAGATCGATATTTTAAAACTCATCGGTGCATCACCGTGGTATATCCGTATGCCGTTTATTCTTGAAGGCGGACTCTACGGTCTTGCGGGATCCTGCGCCGCGTGGGCGGTGATTATGATTCTTGTTGCTGTGTTTCGTGCAAGCATCGTGTCGTTTTTAGGCGCAATTCCTGTGATTCAAACAGTGTTGGGAAACATGCTTTCCACGACTTCATTGTTGATTTCCGCCGGATTTTTAGTCGCCATGGTGTCTTTTGGGTTTCTTCTCGGTGCGGTTGGCAGCTTGGTGTCACTCGGCAGATATATTAAATTTTGATTCTCCATGAAGAGAATAGTTGTTATCGTTTGTGCACTCACTCTCTCGCTTTTATTGGGCAGCTCCGTGTTTGCCGTTGATTGTACTTCCTCTGATCCGTGTAAAGATAAATCAGTTGAAGACTCTGTTACCTGTTATCAACAGGTTGTGGACAGCTGTCAGAATACTAAAAATACTCTTTCTTCACAGATCAGTTATTTAAATAATCAAATTCAACTGACGACGTTTCAAATTCAAAGTGTTAAGGGGTTTATAGCTAAGTTGACTTCGGAAATTGATCAGCTTGCAGGTGAGGTTGAAATTTTAGAGAATAAACTGACAAAACAGACGGAGTTGCTGCAGAAACGGGTTCCCGAGTCATATAAGGAATATGTTGTGTCAAGTGATGTCGCCTCGGTTTTTTTCAGTAAAAACTTGGGGGATCTGGTTGCACGGATTCAGTATATTAAAAAAGTGCAGCAGCAGGACTTGAAATTGTTCGTGCAATATAAAGCGACACAGAATAATTATGCCGAACGGAAAA
>CAZSTG010000002.1:0-78300 GCA_964609895.1 uncultured Gammaproteobacteria bacterium
GTTGCCATGCGGGATATGCAATCGCAGCTTTTGGACAGCAATCCCATTGAGCGGGAACGGGGTATCACCATCAAACTTGCCCCTGTCCGGATGCAGTATAAATACAACAATGAAGAATATATTCTCAATCTCATTGATACACCAGGGCATGTGGACTTCGGATATGAAGTGTCGCGTTCTATGGCAGCTTGCGAAGGGGCACTCCTCGTTGTTGATGCAACACAGGGTGTGCAGGCGCAGACCTTAGCCAATCTTCATCAGGCGCGGGCAAGCAAACTCACGATTATTCCAATTATTAATAAAATTGATATGCCAATGGCACGCATCGAAGAGACGCGGGCAGAACTTCGGGATCTCGGATTTGGAGATGAGGAAATGATTGAAATTTCGGCAAAGACGGGTGTCAATGTCGATAAAGTACTCGAGGCAATTGTAACGTGGATTCCGGCACCATCTGGAAAAGAGGATGCCCCACTTCGTGCACTTATTTTTTCTTCCCAGTATGATGCGCATAAGGGCGTCGTTGTATTTGTCCGTGTTGTTGACGGCCAGATTGTGTACAAACCGGATGTGCATATTCATTTTGTAGCTTCCAAATCCACCGTGACTCCAATTGGTGTCGGTGTATTCCACCCGAAGATGCAGGAAGCAAAAAGCTTGTCGACAGGAGAAGTGGGATATATTGCCACGGGACTGAAGGATGTCCGCATGGCGCGTGTCGGAGACACAGTGACGATCGTTCCTGATGAAGAACACATTCCTCATGTTGAACTACTGTCAGGATACAAAGAGCCGAAATCCATGGTGTTTGTGGGACTTTTCCCAATTGAATCCAATGAATTTCAGCGCGCACGGGAGGCAATGGAGAAATTGCAGTTGTCTGATAGTGCATTTACATTTCGTCCCATATCATCTCTTGCTCTTGGCAACGGATTTTACTGCGGATTTTTGGGACTTTTGCACGCTGAAATTGTGCAGGAACGGATTCAGCGGGAATTCGGATTGTCACTTTTGGCAACGAGTCCGTCCGTTGAGTACCTCTTAGCGCTCAAAAGCGGTTCATCGCTTTCTAAACTCGGGTTTACTGCATCTTCCATTGTGCGCGACGAGGAAATGGAAAAAACAGGGAACACCGTTGTGTCTATCCAATCTGCGACAGCCTATCCGGATCCGACCGTTGTGGAATCAGTCCGTGAACCTATCATGAAAGTTGCCGTGTATTGTCCGAAGCGCTTTGTCGGTGCGGTCATGCAGCTTTCCGAAGAAAAGCGGGGAGAATATATTGATCTTGTGTATCACGGGGAGCAGGCGGAATTTACGTATCTCATTCCACTGTCCGAGATGATTGTGGATTTTTTTGACCGTCTGAAAAGTGTGACGGAAGGGTATGCGTCGCTTGATTATGAATTTTTTGCCTACCAACAGGTAGACGTTTCAAAAGTTGATATCCTTGTCAATCGTGAACGGGTCGATGCGCTCGCGTTTCTGATCGTTAGGGATCAGGCGAGGCGCCGCGGAAAAGAAATTGTGGAGCGACTCGTGAAGGTACTTCCGCGGCAGCAATTCAGTATCCCTGTGCAGGCTGCAATCGGCGGGGAAGTGATTGCCAGAGATGATATCAAGGCATTTCGGAAAGACGTCATTCAAAAATTGTACGGCGGAGACCGGACACGGAAAGATAAACTTCTTGATAAACAGAAAAAAGGTAAGGCAAAAATGAAACTGATTGGGCGAGTCGAGATTCCGCAAACCGCCTTTTTTGACGTCCTTCGCAACAAATAATTTATGACGGCATGTCGTCGTAGAGCCAGTGGCGGATGAGGGAAAATGACATGGTGGCAAAACTGTAGTCCCAATGTACGCCATAAATATCTTTTCCGCCGATGACGTCTTTTGTCAGATGGAAATGTCCCATGCGAACGCTAATCTGATGTTTTCCGATGAGTGCGATGAGCGCGTTTACCGTGGTTCTTGGGTGTATGAGGTTTGCAGGCATAGCATTTTGATAAATCGAATCAAGATAGCTTCGGAAAAACGGAATATCCATCCAGTTTGCCGTTTCCACATTAGGAATTTTCTTATTTCCGTTTCGGTGATGATAATCATAGGAATACAGTGCGGCACGCTTCATTTCTTCGGTTGCCTCTGTCCAAAACAGGTGTTCAATCGGCAGGAACTGCTGTAGAAACGGGTCGATGATTGCCTGTGTTTGCAGGAGTGTATCGAGTGTTTTTGTCGGTATCGGTTTTCCCTCTGTATATGCTGTAGGTTTTCGAAACAGTTTTTCCGAATACGTTATTCGCTGATATGCCGTCCTGTCCGGTGTGTACAGCAGATAAAAACGTTCGGTGATGGGGGTAGGGGAATTTATCAGCATGTGTGGTGGGTGGAATACGGTTTTTTAATCAGCATCAGCACTAATGAAAAAAACAGCAAGCCAAGAAGGTTGATACCGAGAATAACGCCAAGATTTTGGCACAGTGCGAACAAAACCGATAGGACCCCCTGCATCACTGAAGCGGGAAATACTATGCGCAATCCTGCAATATAACCGGTTGCAACAAGAAGCGCTATGGTGAGAAACACGGGGAGCACTCCCGCCATGTCCTCTTTGGAGGTAAACATGGTATTGGTGATGGTGAAAACGAGGTACAGCAGTATACCCAGCGTGACCTGTATATTCAGAATCAGCCACATTCCTGCAAGTGCCTGTGTAAACCACCACGACAGGGCAGTGAGTGCGATAATGCCGTTAGTAAATGGAGCCACACCGATTGCTGTTCTCCGGAACGGATCCGTGTGTGCAATCGCCACACTGCCACTTTGGATATCATCCTGTTCGATTGATTCCGGAACAAGGGTCAGTTTGCCGGTATGAACGCCTAAAATTTCTGCGGTAAACAGATGGGAAAGTTCGTGAAGGACCGTGCCTGGAAACAGGACAATGGTCATGATGGTAACTGCAATAGTCCGTGAATGGAGGAGACGGAGTAGCACAAGAAACACAAGTTGTATATATCGTTTGGAAACGAATGACAGGAGAAGAAGTTCTGCAACAATACCAATACCATACCACCACATAGTGGTAGTATAGCATTCTTCTTTACTGCCGGATGATGAACGTTCGTGTTACCGGAGCCGATACGTTACCCGCAAGATCCCGTATTTGTACGGAAAATGTATGACTGCCGTTTCCGAGATTCTGGAAACAGTAGGAAAATGTTTCTGTCCACACCCCCCATTGGTTTTTGTCGATATTTGCGCGCGTTTGCAGACGCTGCCACGGTGTCATATTGTCGGATACCCAAAGCGGGAAACAGACACTGTTTCCTGCGATTGTAGCGCCTTCAGCGAGGTTTCCCTGTATGGTTACGGTTGGTGCAGTGAGGTCACCTGCCATACTTGCCGGTATATCGGAAGCAAAAAACGGGGTCGGGGTCGGGGTAGCATTGGCAAGTGCCAGATTTTTTTCAAAATCCTCGGTAAAATTTGCGCTCATGGTGGCCGCTTCCGTTTCTGACAGTGTTTGCGGTTGTTCCTGCCACGACGGCTCAATTTCCGCACCCGTCGTTTTTTCCCGTTCCTTGAGAAAGGAGGGAATGATGATGGCCGACCACAATCCAAGCGATATGCAAAGAAGTATGATGCTGACGAGGCGGATGGTATTTTTGCTCATATTCTTTTGTTGATGATAAAGAGAAAGGGAACAGGAATCAAGAGGAAACCGATCCATTCCAGAAGTTGCGGCAGAAAAAAGATGACAATGGTCATTTGTTCATTGGTCTTGATTGGGTTATTGGTCGGATTTGTTATTGTCCAGCCATTTGCCCAGTTGTTGATGAGGACGTGGTTTGTTAGTTCTTTTCCAAACAAAAATGGTGCGAATTCAAAAAGCTGTTGCGGAATTTTTTTGGATTTTTTGGTATAGGCATGCCAGCCGGAATCAAATGCCTGAGAGAGGACAAGGGTGGACGGCTCCTGTATTTTTTGAGTGATTTGTGCACTGTAATAGGCTGGATTTGGGTGGTGTAGTGCAGGAAGCGTCACCGTTTCTTCTTTGACAGCACCAAACTGTATTTTTGTATTGACAATGGTGTTATATGGAATTTGGATGAGCCGGATTTTTGCTATGTCGTTTATCGTTGCTTCCTGTCCGATGGAAAGATTATCAAATGTTATCGTATATCCCATGCCGAATGCATCCATAGGAGGGATGACAAAGTAAGATGTTTGCCATGTGGTGTCCGTTATGTTTTTTCCTGTGACAAATGTTTCCATGAATGTACGTTTCGTGTCTTTATTGGTTATAGAAACAGAGAGTCTTCTTCCTGTGATATGGCGCGTTTCAATTGCAAGTAAATATCCTTGTCGTTGAGCAATCAAAGGAAGGTAAATATCCAGACAGTTACTCGCTTTTTTGCTGAAAAACCGTTCAAATGTTTTATTCTGCTCCTGCATATGGTCGCGTGTATATACCTCAACGCGTAATGGGTCGCATGACCGTACGGTTTGTTCAAATGGATTGGTGACTGTGCTGTCATAGACGACGGTATCGGGATTGACAGGCACTGTGGTGGAGTTGCCGATTTGTACCGTATTCGCTGCTTCATAAATCGGAAATGCGCGTTCACTTTGATCACGACCTGTAAATACTGTTCGTTCCGGATAAAAAATATCGTAGGCTGCAGTTGTATCTGTTTTATATATACCTGTTGCAGTGGCCGCAACGTCATTGTCATTAAAGGAATATGCTGGTCCTATATTTGGAACGTTTGTGACAACAGTCACCGGTGAAGCAACAGCTGTCTGCACGTGATAGAGGGTGATGCGGCCGAATTTTTCCGCTTTTTGTATTTCCGGCAGTTTTGTAAGTACCGTATCGAATTGGGTTAGATACAACGCCTTGTCATTTACCGCATGAATAATGTGTTCATCGAAAAGAATCCAGTGAATATCGTATTTTTTTACAATTGCTCTGAATTGTTCTGCGTTGCTTGCATATACAGCCTGTGTAAGTTCCCAATATACATTTTCATTTTTGTCGCTCCATGGATCAAACGCCCTATCAATGGTTGCCTGTGGGATACCAAACCATGTAAATCCTGATCCGATAACACCCCACCTATATTGTGTCCACGCCCAATACCACGGCATTGGATAGATGAGGACGCGTTCGGATACCGGCCGTTTTTGAAAGAAAGAAAATACATCAAAATATTCCTGTGGAATGCGTACTCGTAGATTTCTGAATACAAAATTTCCGGTAAATGAGGGTAGTGTTGTTGCGCCGAGCAGAAACAGTGTGGTAAGGAAAAGGCCGAGTGTGACCACTAATGTCCGTTTTTTTGTCAAGAGTTTTGTGATCGTTATGATTCCGGAAACCGCCATGAGCCCTGTGGTAAGGGCAAACAAAAAGAAAAATTTGGTAAATACGAAACGGAAAATATCCCCAAAAAGTGGAATATATGCGCGGAGAAAATCAACTGCCTGCCTGATAACCGGTATATCGTTGCCTATGAAAAATACGGAAAGACAGTATAAGCATGCAGCAACACACCACCATAACCCAGAGGAAATTCCACCGATGACGCCGATAAAAGCGATGCCAAAAAGTATCCAAGAAAATGTTGTCATATATGGAGATGCATTGTGTGAAATCCACGGAAGAAGCATGAAATTAACGCTCGATGTAGTGAAGTCATATTGCATGTATTGCATAGAAAAACTGTTCATTAAAGCAACACTTGTAATATCACCAAATGCCCTGTTTTTTTGGAAGGTGTCTTCCGTTGAAATCTGATTGTTCTTAGACTCGGTGATGGTACTCGCGCCATGGAGTGTTGCGTATGCAAAAGGGATACCCCAAAACGCGTTGACGCAAAATGTAATGACGAGCATGATGATACAAGTCTTCCATGCGCGCATGTTGGAAGCGACGAGTTTTCCGACAAGGAGTACTGTAAGCACCATACAGTACACGATAAACACCGTAGGAACATGTGCCTGCGGAGTGGAAAGAAAAGAGACAATGGTAAAGAGCAGAAAATGCTTTTTCGTCGGCTGATCAAGGAGCTGGATTGCAGTGCGTATGAGCCATGGTAATGCCGCAAAATGCGTGATAAACACCTCAAACGGTAGATAATACATCTGTACCGTTGCAAAGCAATATTGATAGACAAGTGTGCCTATGAGTGAGAGAAGCGCGCTCATGTTTTGTTTTTTTGTGAGATACCGGAGGAGCGTGTAGATACCAATTCCTCCTACAAGATGGGTAAAGAAAATGAAAAAATAGCGAAGTAAGTGCTGTGGTAGTACAAATGATACGAGCCAGAGAAAACAATAATGGACAAGATTTGCCGCGTGTGACATGCCATCCATCAGTCCGAGTCCGCGGTATTCCTGCCAGACAGAGGAGAGTGTACGGTTCAGATTAAGTGAAAAATTGAATTCAGGAAACATGTTGTCCCAGCCGACAACATACGTATTCGGGGAAAAGTTTGTGAGAAAAAGGATTGTTTCAAGAGCAATGATGATACACACGGGCCACCATTGATTGAGGGTTCGCTTGATCATATGTCAGGACAAAAGAGTTATCCGTTTATAGTATATCGGATTTTTGGAACTTGGATATGTGGAAACAGATGCGCTAAGCGGGCAAGTATTTTCTTTATCTTTTTTATCGGAGAGTTCATGCCGCGAAATCCCATGTAGAGCGGTACGATGATTTGTTCAGGAAGGAGTGAAACGATGATAAACTGCATGGTCATAATCACTAAACTGGTGAGTGGGATAGCATAGTGCAATTTTTTAATCGCTTCCATACGAATGTGTATGGAATTCATGAATTTCTGCTTCGGGTGCTGCAATGACAAATTATTTCCATGAATACGGTATTTCAGCAGATATTCCGGAAGATTGGCAAATTGACCGTACGGAAGCAGGGAAAAGAAAGTGTAATAATCGTCGTTTACATCCCATTTCATGGCATAGATTTTGTTTCTGTCCGGCAGCATGCTTCTCCTTAGCATGACGGAGGGGTGAATCATCGGGTGAAGAATGCCGTACATCCGGTAAATTTCTTTATTGGAGGTTGGCATGTTTTTCGTTCCCGTAATTTTCCCGTTTCCGTCGATGATCCTTGCTTGTGTGCCCACGAGTATAGTGAGCGGGTGGGCGAGGAGATACGCAACCTGCTTTTCAATTCTTGTGGCATAGGAAACGTCATCCGCGTCCATGCGTGCGATGAATTCGCCTTTTGCATACGGAAGAGCAAAGTTTGTCGCTCCGTTTCCTGCTGAGTTCGTCTTCACCTTTGTTCGGAAGATCCGTATTTGTTTCGGATAGCGTTTTTTATATGACCGGATGATCTTCCAGGAGTTGTCGGTTGAACAGTCATCCACGATCAGAAGCTCAAGACGTGTATAGGTTTGTTTGAGAATACTGTCAATTGCTTCCGGCAAAAAGCGTTCGGTATTATGTACCGGCATAATGACGGAAACGAGTGGCGTAGTCGCGTTTGACGCGATTCGTTTTGTCTTTTTCATATGTTTTTTGTTAGTTTTTTGTGTCATATATTCGCTTTAGCCAGCAATACGTTGTGTATAAAAACGCCTGCCTTCGTTTTAGTACTTGGTATCACTGGCTAGAGTGATGCGCGAATATAGAGGATTATTTTTTGATTTTCCGGTTAAGGAAAGAAAAAATAGTCATATATTCGCGCGGATCACACATTCGTGAAGTTTAGGGCGACATAAGTCGCAAACTAGAAACTTCTTGTGCACCTTATGTAAGGTGTTGTCTTCGTTGATAAAAATTTCTATCAACGTAGTACTATTCAATTGTTTTGGACCGTCGCGTACGCGTCGGTCAATCATGGTTTAGTTCGCAGGCTGCCAGGAAATACCGGCTGAGAGACGATCTTCGCCATGATAGGTAAACGTTCCTGCCGGTACATTGAAGTACTGGCATGATCCGTCAGGGCTGGATAATGTGGCTTCGCCGGTGACGTTTCCGTTACAGAATAAAACTGTTCCAGGTTTCGTCGTGGTGAAGATGATGTTCTTCAAGGTTCCAAAATCTTGCATCATGGAAACCATTGAGGGTACCATCATGATCTCAACACCTTCAGGGCCTGCCCACGTCGCGGTATCTCCGGAGATCTTCCAATAACCGGTATATTCCACGATTTGTGCTTCAGTCATTCCCGCCCAGCCGCTTGCTGTAAATCTGACTCCGAATCCTGCGATTGGTGAGTTAGCATTGTCTTGAATAACATGCCACCCAGCATTGATTGCAACACGTTTTCCGCATTCACCAGCCTTTACGCCGAGAATATCGGATAATGGTGTGCCATCAAGCGTTCCCAAGGCGCATGTTTCCAACTGAGCTTCTTTGCCCAGATAGAAAATGACTTTGGTGATATCACCGTTTCGCATCAGATCCAGAGGGCCGGGGTCGCCGTTTCCAAAATTGCCGTCAGCTTCCGTGATGTCCTCTGAACCATCAGTTGGTCCGTACCACATCATAATGCCTTTGTCGATTTTGGACGTGTCCCAGCAAAGCCCTGCGCAAATCTCCGGGAAACCGTCTTCACCAGCCGAATACATTTCCGGTTGATCGGGAAGCGGTTCACCCCAAATTTCTTCTGCAAGTGCTTTGTTGTCGTCACTGGAAGCTACAGGAGTAGCTTCTGGTGTTTCGGCAACATCAGGTGCTTCGGTTGCATCAGGTGCTTCGGTTGCATCGGGTGCTTCGGTTGCATCAGGTGCTTCGGTTGCATCGGGTGCTTCGGTTGCATCTGGTGCTTCAGTCACTTCGGCAGCAGGCGCTTCCGTTGCTTTGCCTTCTGGGGTTGTTGCATCGCGGCCGGACCAGCGGATGATGATGGCTCCGATGACAGCGATTACAAGGAAGAACAAAATCCAGTTACGCAGTTTACGGTGTTCAGCCCAGAATGCTTTCCAACGTTGACCGAATGTTGGTTTTTCAACCTCTTCCTGCTCTTCGTCGTCAGGATCAGTGTGAGCAGGTACAGGGGGAACGGGTGCTGGAATGGGAGCAGCATCAACGGTCAGGACGAATTCCTTTTCCGCCAAAACCTTGTTGGTTTTATCAAGGATTTGGTAGATAATCGGGAAATCTCCGGCTGTTTCGGGTGTGCCGACCAAGACAGTGCCTTCGAACAGTCTCATGCCTTTAGGCAGAACACCGATCACGTTGAACACGGCGCCAGCTGGAAGACCAGCAATATCAAATTCCTGCTGATATTCCTCTCCAATCTTGCCTTTTGGCAAGGTCGTGCTATTGATAACAGTAGCCATTGTATCCTCCGATATATGGTTTGTTGCTATGGTATTGTTTTGTTTTACCCAAAAGTCGTAACAAAACAATGGTTTTTACTTTTACCCTAACGGGACAGTGAGTAAAAACAGATAGTATCGATAGTTGTATTGGGCATCGATTTCCCAGACAGCGCCTGACACAGTAGGTATCAAGCGGTTTCTGGGAACGATATTCCAAGAACCATCAAAACCGTATGGTTGGAAGATAACAATTGAATAGATATTGTGAATGTGCAATTCGTACTAACTCGGTATGTTCAGCGATAAACGCGATTGCTTATGTTTAAACAGTACCTCGTTCGTACGACCCGACCTTTTTTACGGGTCAGGAACAGATAGTGAAGTCCTCACTACCTGCTTCTGACCATCACCCTACGGGTGTCGTCACCCGTACACTGTTTTTTGATGATTCAAAACAGTTACGAATTGACAAAAAATAAACCGGCTGTTACGCCGGTTCTTTGTTAAAAAATTGTTCGCTATCACCGGCAGGAATAGTGAACACTATTTTTATGTGTGTTTATTTATTTTTTTTCAAAAGAGCGATACCAATACCCCCAAGTGACAGGAAGGGGATCATGGCAATGACATCGTTAAATCCCGCAACAGGCAAGGTTGTTGCGCCATTGATTCTGGTTGTCATACAAAATTCTGCTGTGTCATCATCACCGTTTGGCCGAGCTGGTGCCGTCACAGTTGCATAGTTTGATGCACAGAAGAAGCTTTGATCGTTCGCGAATGCATTTTTGTCGGCAACCCGTGCGGTCACTTCAATTTCCTGTGTGTCACCAGCGGGGAGGTTGTCGAGTGTCATGACAAGTCTTCGTTTTCCTGCATCATACTCGCCTTTGACAGTTGAGCCTGTGTAAGTCAGATAGTCGGGTAATTGATCGACGATTTTGACGGATGAAAATGTTTCACCGCTTGTGTTTTTGATAATGAGTTTGAATACAATGATGCCATCCGGAGAAAATGTTGGATCGGTTGATCCAAGATTTTCTACATAAGAATTTGTTATAGGATTTTTAACTTCTTTATCAATGGTCAGATCTGTCGGATAGTTGCATGTGGTGCCATACGAACCGTATGTGCAGTCGGCAACCACTGGAGTTGCGAAAAAGCTTGTTAGAGCAAATACAAATGCTGCAAGACAAAAAGTTATGTGTTTCATAATTTTTTACAAAAAATCTCCTTACATCAGGAGAGGTTGACAGTATAACATAACTATAGGATTATGTCAAGTCTCTCACTGTTTTGACACGTTATTTGATTTTTTCGGTTTGTACAAGATCAGCTAATACCAGCAATCGCTCAGTGGTGGATCCCGGCGGCCAGCAGGTCTGGAGAATGAGCATTTGTTTGCCTTCCATGGGCGCCATATAAGAAACAGCTTCAGGAGATACCACCCGTTTTTCTGTGAGTTTGTAGGTGTATTCCGTTCCTTTATATATAAGGACGATGAGGTCTCCTTCTGTGAGATTTTTCAGGAGGTAGAACACCGCATTGAGGTCTTTGACAAACCATTCATAGTTGGTGGAATGGGAAAAGATATAGACAGCGCCCTGTTCATTGGGAAAATAACTCGTTGCGGCATGCGCGACGCCTTCCTGCAGTGCCTTGCTGTACTGTTCTTGGTTTGTCGGATCTACGGCGGGTAAAACCGGCGTATTGATACCGATTTTCGGTACAATGAGGCTGAATTCCGTATTGACTGGGGTAATGACGTTGCCTTCAGGATCAATCAGTGGATTGAATATCAAAGGAACTGCCGTCGGCATGGGTTTGTTGTCATTGAATTTTGAAGCGATGAAATGTATTGCGCGCGGAATCTGATATCCGAGTTCCTGACTTGCTGAGGGCAATACGGAATGTGTAATGCCGCCGAAGGCAAGTGCAATAAGTCCAAGACCGATAGTTTTCCAATTTCGGGCGAGTTGGTTTCGTTGTGCTTTCTTATTCCGATAGGATAAATAGGCAGTATATGCTTCCATATGACCCCTTTTTTGGGTAAGGACGGAAGTATAGCAGAAAGACCTATAATTTGCAACTCGGAGAGGGTCTGACCCTCGCGCGAAGCTAATTTTTCGAGGGTCAGACCCTCTCCAAGGAGTTTAGGAAGCTTTTGCTTTGCCTTGCCATTCAAGCTTGACGTCTTCATTAACGACTTGTTCTGCCAGTTTGACTGCAGCGTCATAGTTGCCGACGCGTATATAACTGGCGACCATATCACTTGCTTTGTTTGCTATATTCTTTTCGTAACTTTGTGCGTAGGGCAGAACGATGGGGGAAAGCTCCGCACAGCTGTCATCCAGTTTGAAAATAGCCTTGTAGAGCTGTTCCCAGTTCATACCGGGTTGCAATAGTTCGAGGGTCACTTGCGAGATCTGCTGGCCTCGTGCTTCGGTCATGGTGCCCGCAGCAACACTCTGTTTGATGAGTTCCACCACTGCAAGTTCTATTTCTTCTCGTACATCATCGGGAGACATATATTCAGTATGAAGTATTTGCAACATGGTAGCAAGTATAGCGGTTGATTTTACTATAGGGCTTATAGCATACTCCGAACATCTCGTTTTTCCTTTGTTGTCGTGCGACAACGTTTTTTAAGGGGAAAAGTGATATTTTGCTCTTTGCCAACGTTTGAGATCATATTGTTTCATTCCGTCTACATTATTAGGGAAGGATTCGTATCATGAAGAAGACAATTAAACAATATGTGTACGATTTTGCAACAAAGAAGTTGACTGAGGTAACGCAGGCGCCTTCGTTCATTCCGGCAGATGTCCAAAAGCAAGTAATTGCTGCGGTAGAACAAAGCAAAGAAAAGCAACTGTTTGTATACTTTTGGAAGAAAAATGAGCGGATGATGGGTGTCTGTCTTACGGGAAAAGAAGTCCCTACTGACATTCTTCCATCAGTTATTGAAGATGCCGAATCTAGGCATAGAAGTAGTTCTATAACCACCGATTTGCTGTCTGTCTTGTTGGAACTGGAACTCGTTTCTTCCTTGGCTGGGCTTCTGCAGGAATTTGAACCTGATTGCGCTACGTGCAAAAGCATCACGTGTCGAAAAAGCCCTATGTACAAGAAATAGATTTGTCTCAAACAATGTATTCTGTTGATTTTTGATCTCCCGTCTTGGCAAAGACAAACCAGTATGTATATTGGTAGATTTTTTATTGGTTTTGACCACGCCGCTTGCGAGAAGCAATTTTTGCAAAGGCGTGGTTATTTTTTTGGGAGAGGGTCAGACCCTCTCTTTTTTGAAGCTACGCGAGGGTCAGACCCTCTCCAAGGGTTCTTTCATCATCTGTGCGTATACGGTATACTAAGATTCTTATGACAAACCTCGCATATGAAAAAACAGTGTTTCCCAACGGTGTACGACTCCTCTGTATTCCCATTTTGGGCGTTGAGAGCATGGCAACATCGGTCATGGTAGGTGTGGGAAGCAGGTACGAAACAAAAGATATCAATGGTATTTCTCATTTTCTTGAACATATGGTGTTTAAAGGGACGCAAAAATTCCCGACGACTGATGATGTGAATTTCATTGAACGTTTAGGTGGCCTCCAAAACGCCTACACAGACCTCGATGTGACGTGCTACCACAATAAAGTATTAGGTGAGGATTGGAAATCGGGGCTCGAGATAAACAAAGAACTTGCCTTGTATCCACGACTTGAAGAGCAATATGTGGACAAGGAACGAAACGTGATTTTAGAGGAAATGAAAAAGTATGAGGATGAACCGGCGATGAAAGTCGGAGAGCTCTTTCATACGATGCTCTATCCTGATACGCAACTTGGCATGCGAATTATTGGAGAAGAGGCACCACTTCGGGCTGCCACCGCACAAACACTCAAAACATATCATGATGCATGGTACCAGCCGGAACGCATGGTGGTTGTGATGGCGGGGAAGTTGCCGGACGAATTGAAAACGGCGTGTAAGGAGGCTGTTGCTTCATGGTTTGGGGAAATCCCAGCAAAAAAGACAGGAGACATTGAACGGGTTGTTGATCATCAAAATGCACCTCGTGTGGCATTTGTTACAAAAAAAGATGCAACACAGGCTCATATTACCTTAGGACTTCGTACATTTAATAGGTATGCAGAGGATCGGTTTGCCGCAAATGTCTTTAATTTACTGTTTGGTGTGTCGTTTACATCACGACTGTTCAAAGAAATTAGAGAGAAAAAAGGATTGTGTTACACCATCCGTTCTTCGTCTGACACGTTTGAAGATGTTGGGTATTGGTCGATTTATGCAGGGGTTGCAACAGACAAAGTGCAAGAAGCAACTGCGGGAATTATGCAAGAAATTAAGAAGGTGTATACAGAGGGTGTGACAGATGAGGAAGTAAAGATCGCGATCAAACGCCTCAAAACGATGCTTGCGTTTCGTGCAGAGGATCCGGAGTTTGCAACAGAATGGTACGGTCGGCAGGAACTCTATCACATGCCAATCATGTCACTTACCGACTATATGGAACGCATTGCCAACGTGACAAAAGAAGAAATTAATGCGATGGTTAAAAAATATTTTGTTGCAACTAATTTGAACTTGGCAGTTGTGTGGAATAGACCGGAAGATACAAGTTTGGTAGAATTATTAAAAATTTAACTGAAAAAGGAGTCATATGATTGAAAAAACAGTCGTGCTTATTAAACCAGATGGAGTATTACAGCACATTACAGGAGAAATCATTAAACGATTTGAATCTGCAGGGCTTACGGTTGTGGGTCTGAAATACGTACAACTCACGCAAAGTATTCTTGATGTTTGGTACGCCCATCATAAAGAAAAGCCATTTTTCCCGAGTCTTTGCGAACAGATGATGGCAACACCGGTCGTTGCAATCGTGTTATCCGGTGAAAACGCAGTACATCAGGTATTTGATATCTGCGGCCCGACAGATCCAGCAGAAGCTGCTCTTGGTACAATCAGGAAAGATTTTGGTGTGGACAAACCGCATAATGTGGTACACCGTTCAGACAGTGTTGAGGCAGCCGAGAAAGAAATCGGTCTGATTTTCACTCCGAGCGAGATTTTTGCGCTGTAACGGATGCATATTGCATTATTCCATTATTGATTTATACTCCGTGGGTATAAGGAGTATATATGGGGTCACCAGATAGAGCGCCGGTTTTTCATTTGGCAGAGGCTGTTGTTGATCCGCTTGCGCCTCCAAAATCAGATCAGGAATTGTTGGCGCGGATACAAGAAAAACTGCACCCAACCGGAGTTGCTGGTCCTCGAGCATTTAGCGTTTCCTCCTTTGAGCTTGCCGATGATGAGGCAAATCACAATCCGCATAAATCAGATGAAGAGCGTGTGGTTGATCCGTTATTTCCACCAAAAACAGATAGAGAACTCGAGAGAATCACTGCTTTACAAAATACCACAAGCGAGCAACAGGTTATAAATGAAGATGAATATCGAGCAGCAGTTGGACTTCCGCCACTTCTTGTCGGTTCCTAACTATCTCGGTTTTTCCTGTTGGCGATGTTGTTTGAGTACGGGATATTCTTTTTGTGGAGGGAGCACTGGTGGTTTTATTTGTTTTTCTGGCAGCTTTGGTTGTGGTGGCAGTTTTGGTTCATATTCGGCACATGTCATACAAAAAGCATACTGGAAGACACCGAGTTTCTGCAAGAGAGAAAAGAAGAAAAGTTATTACTTGATAATCTCTAGCTTCCGGAAAATAGGAAGAATAAATTCAAATGGAAGACCGATGACGTTGGTGTAGCTTCCGTCGATTTTCGTAATCAGATCCCACGGTGCTTCGTTGACAGTGTACGCTGCGGCAAACCGCGAAAAATCATACCGGTTGATATATTGGTCAAGTTCCACAGTCGTCATTTTTCGCATGGTGACTTTGGTTGTTTCAATACCATCCCACATTTTTTTTACCGTAAGACCATGGAGGTACATCACTTTGACAGCTGTTGTGAAGGTATGTGTTTTTTCCATGAGCTCTTTGATCATGGCCTTTGCCTCTTCTTTTGTGTTGGTTTTTCCGAATGTCTTTTTGCCTAAAATTGCCATGGAATCGGCAGCGATAATAAGTGACCGGCTGTCGATGGGAACATTGAAAACACGGGGATTTTTCACTATTTCTTCTGCTTTGGCGAGCGCCCGTTTTTTGATGGTTTTGGTGGGATCCGGATCAGTAATGGCATCCTCATTGACATTGGAAACCACTGTCCGGAACGGCAGACCGAGTTTTTCCAACAGCATTTTGCGACCCAGTGACTGGGAGGCCAAAATGATCTGAATTGGTTTTTCCTCTAAGGGAATGTGTTGAGGTTTGAATGAGAGGTTCATAATTCGGGTATTATACCGCAAAAACGACCTCAAAGCTAGGAGGGAAAAGCGAGCTTTACAAGGAGTGGCCTTACGAGGCTAATATTTGTCGGGATGGAGAGACTCGAACTCTCGACCTCTTCGTTCCGAACGAAGCACGCTACCAACTGCGCTACATCCCGCGTAAATCAATCGTATTGTACGAAACAATGAGGTAGAATACAATCAAGAAGTTGCCTTCGTAGCTCAATGGATAGAGCAGGCCCGTCCTAAGGGCAAGATAGGGGTTCGATTCCCTTCGAGGGCGCCACGTCAAACATGGCTGTCGCGTTCGACGCGACGCACGTTACCTGATATTAATTGCGTAGAGATTGGGTAGTGTGGAAGCTGTTGGAATGAGATTTGTTAAAATCACCAGTTTGTTTGCACTTGTCCACGGCGCAACAAATGCATCCCAGAACGGTCCTGCGTAGAGCGTTTTTCTGTTTGTCCCGTCATAGTCCATCGCTTCAATCATATCTTTGGAGACGGTGATAAGATGGCGGGAAGTTGGCATCCATTGGAGATCAAGCGTTGCTGCATCACCGATGAGATAATTCCGATCTTCTTTGATATCGTACGTATATATACTATATGGTTTGATATCCCGTACATCTTCTGTCGGATTGGTGCCGATAAGGGGCGGGTCAATAATTTGCGGGATGGTTGCCGCTGCAGTTGCCGTATATAAAATATTCCGTTCGTCCGGAGAAAATGCGATGATGCTCATGGACTGCGTCGCAATCTCAATCAGTTCTGGTGCGAGGGTAGAGAGTTTTTCCGTTTCTTTGGTTTTGGCGATCGTTTCCCATTCTTTGATGACGTCGCGTTTGATATACACGGGTTTGGCAAACTCATTGAGCTTATCTGTATCAATGAGATAGGAGGCAGTTGTTTTTTGTGCGGTCGGAACATCAATCATGAGCTGTTTATTGTCGGGTGACCATGAAAGAACTGCCTGTGACACATCCATTGTTTCGTTTTTCAGAATCTGTTTGGCATCACGGTTGAGTCCCAGTGGCTTGTCCACAAGATCCAAAATCCAAATACCCGCACGCTGCATAATTTGCGCACTGTTTGTTGTTTCCAGAATAGGAGGGACGACGTAGGCAAGTTTGGATCCGTCGGGGGAAAGCACGGGGTTGAAGACACCACTTGTTGTAATGGCAGAGAGGGATGGATTGGTTGGATATAATGTTCCGTTTGCCTGTGCAACGACTTCACCCTGCACACGGATGTATTTTTCCCACGATTGGTAGCCTTCTTTTGCAAATGTGATGGTGTACCATCCCGGTTTGACCGTGATAGTGGTGTTGGTTGCCCCGACTTTTTTTCCATCAATGAATATGGATGCGCCGATGGGATCGGAGGTGGCGCTGATGAGTCCTGTGGAGCCGATGGTTTTTTGTTTGAAGTTGAAGCGATACCCTCTGCCGTATGCGATGACGGCAAGTGACACAACCGCGATGAGACAAACAGTAAATATGGAAAGCGCAGTGTTTTTGAATTGAACCATAGTGAAATTATGTGGCCGGTATAGGATAGTATACAACGAAAGTATGGTAGAATGAAATGAATCTGAAAACTCGTATGAATTTTTCTTCAAAACGCATCGGTATTGATCTTGGGACGGCAAACAGTCTCGTGTGGTTATCAGGCGAGGGAGTGGTACTGAATGAGCCGACTGTTGTGGCTGTCACCGCGGATGATTCCCGTGTGGTTGCGGTTGGCAATGAAGCAAAAGAGATGCTTGGAAGAACGCCGGGGAACATTGTGGCGACGCGGCCTATGCGCGACGGGGTGATTGCGGATTATCGGATTACCGAGGCGATGCTTGCATATTTTATCGACAAAACCGTGGGGAAAAACAGGTTTTTTAAGCCTGAGGTTATGATTTGTGTACCGACGGGATGTACCCAAGTGGAACGCAGGGCGGTGATGGATGCCACGCTTTCAGCAGGAGCCAAAACCGTATATCTCATCGAAGAACCGCTCGCCTCCGCAATCGGCGCAAAAATTCCCATCGCACAGGCATCAGGACACATGATTGTGGATATCGGCGGCGGATCTACAGAAGCAGCTGTTATTTCTTTGGGTGGAGTTGTGGTGCACAAAAGTGCCCGAGTGGCCGGAAACAAAATAGATGAGGCAATTGCCCAGTATGTGAAACGGACATATAACCTCATTATTGGAGAACGCATGGCGGAAACGATCAAAATTACGGTAGCAACGGCTGTAGAGGATGAGCCGCGCAGCATGGAAATCAGGGGGCGCGACGCCGTTTCCGGCATGCCCCGCATGGTGACCCTTACCAGTCGCGAATGTGTCACTGCCATTATGCCTGTCTTGCATCTGATTGTGGGTGCGGTGAAAGCAGTATTGGAGGATACGCCGCCGGAGCTTGCGGCCGACATCATTGACAAAGGCATCATCATGGCTGGTGGCACAAGTACACTTCGAAATCTTGATAAACTGATGACGCAGATGACTGGTGTCGTGTGTCACGTTGCCGATGATCCGCTTTTGTGTGTTGTTCGAGGGACGGGAGTGGCGCTTGAAAATATTGAACTGTACAAACGCAGTGTCAGTAAAAAATAATCCTGTTTCGCAGGACAGGTCTATGAAATTGACGAAGAAACAACTACTTGATGTCACCATTACGATTGATACTAAGGCAACAATTCTTTCTTTTATTGCAGACTATGTGCGCGGGGGGAGCGACTCGGGCAAAAAAACACCGCTTGTGATTGCAACACCGAACCCCGAACAACTGGTAGAAGCATCTGTTAACAGGGAATTTTTGTTGGCACTGAACCGGTCCGATGTCGCCATTCCCGACGGTATTGGGATTGTATTCGGTATGCGATTGCTTCATGGCATCAAATTGTCACAGATTTCCGGTATAGATTTTTTGGCTGATCTCGTCCGTCTTGCCAATAAACAGCACTGGACGATCGGATTTGTTGGCGGAAAAAACGATGCGGCGCACAAGGCGCTTATTACCCTTCAGTCTTCCTATGTTGAATTACATGGGTGGAGCGAACAGCCAAAGGAATTTTCTCGCGTGGAGGAGATTATGTCGTCTGACATGAGTAAGATCGTCCGAAGAATCATCGACAGCCAGACACGGTTTGTGTTTGTGGGGCTCGGTGCGCCCAAACAGGAGTTTTTTATTGATATGCTGAAAAAGCAACTGATACAGGAACATACTCCACCGGTTGTTCTCATGTCGGTCGGCGGGTCGTTTGACATGATTGCGGGAAACATATCGCGTGCACCGGCATGGATGAGGAATCTGCATGTGGAATGGTTCTATCGGTTGATGCGCGAGCCGTGGCGGTGGAAACGGCAAACAGCGCTCTTTCAATTTCTTTGGCAATTACTTTTCTATCGTTCCAGAAACGCTCGTTGTTGATGCGAGGATGGTGTGGAAAATCTCCATGTACTTTTTTCCAATAACGTCCCATGTAAGGGTTGTAGCAAGATGCGTGCAGTTGTCGGTTATGGTTGTGCGGTATGTTGTGTCGAGACGGAATTTGGTTATGGCAGTTGCAATTGCCTCGCCGTTTTCAAATGGGACAAAACACGCATTCTGCTCGTTTAGAACAGAAGTTGCGTAAGCAAACGGTGTCGTGATAATGGGTTTTCCAGCACCGATGAAGAAAGAGAGTGGTCCGCTTGCTGTGTAACTGCGGTAAATATATGGAACAATGCCAATGTCAGCTGCTTGAATATATGAAAACAACTTTGTTTGTGAGACAAAATCCAAATCAAACACCACCATGTCTTCAAGGTGCTCCTGATCAATTGTTTCTCGGAGTTTTTTAAAATATGCCTGGCTTGTGGTGGTTGGGAGTGTTGTTCCTGCATATACAAAGACGACAGGTTCTTTTTGTTGTTTGCAGATTTTGATGGCCTCAATGGTTGTTGCGGTTCCTTTGTTTGGATGAAAAAAACCAAAGCTGAGCGCGATGAATGCATCTTGTTTAAGATGAAGTTGTGTACGAAGTATGTGGGTTTCAAGCGTTTGACTGATGTGGGGAACAGGATGGGGGAACACACAGATAGTGTCGTTAGGATATCCGTAATCAACAAGCGTTTCTTTTGCTTTTGGCAAGAACGTAAAGATTTTGGCAATATGACTTTTAATTGATTTAAAAAACAGCTCTCGTTCTTCTGTATAATGCGCGTCACTGTCAACAGGAACTGTATGGGCAACAAGGATGATGGGTTTGGTAACGTGTTGAATGAGTTTTTGAATATATGTATTTTCCGATCCTCCGCCGTATGAGGAAAATTCATGTTGAATGACAAGGAGATTGATGGGGGATTCGTTGATAGCTGTTGCAGCGTCAAGATATTCTTGTAACTGTTCTTTGTGAATGATGGCAAGTGGTTTTCGTACGTCTCTATCTGGGTTTTTGTCGTCGTCGACAATGATGATGCGAGAAAGTGTTACTGAGGGGTCAACTGTGCGAAGGGAGGTTTCAAAATGCTCACTAAATTCTGCAATGCCACTTACCGATGGAGGGAAACTGCCGACAATACCGATGTGCATATGCAAATCATATCATATTTTGATGCACGAAGAGACAAAATATTCTATGATATATATATGAATATATCTTCCTTGTCTGCTGAATTGGGGCAACAACATCAGCTTATTGAAATGAACCGTATGCAAGTGATGATGAAACGGTTTGGCATTATCACAGAGAAAGTTGCTATTCATCCTGTTGAGGCATTGGGATATGTCGTTCAATCAAACAACCAAGAAATGGTGAGAGAAAAAAAGAATGTATTGGTGTTGTTTGATTTTGATGATGTGTTGAACAAAACCACAGAAGGAAAGAATATCCTCATTGAGGAAATGGATGCATATATAAAAGCACACAATAGTACTCTTTCTCCTGAAGATACAAAACATATGGTTTCGTCTGTTGAGACATTTTCTTCATGGAAAGATGGCGATATGAAAAAAGATATTGCCCATCCGCAGGCACAACTTATGGCAATGCAATATCTTCTTGATACGGTACGCCATAACAGTGGTGATTCTGGTGCAACACTTCAGGAAGGACTTCGTGTGCTTGATCGCATAAAAAAACAACAAACGCATAACGAGGCAACCTACCAAGAAGGTGATCCGTTTCGTTTTACTCCACAAGGAACACTGACAAAATTACAAGACAAGCATGTGTGGGACAAAGAATTGGAAGACATATATCTGCATTCATTTTTTGGTCCTTTGCCAGTTGCCGACATGATTTCTGAGATGAGGAGTATGCATGAATTAGGAATTGCTGTTGGTATTTTTACCACAGGTGATCCAACAGGACAAATCATGCGTGTGTGTGAGTTGTTTAAGGCAAATGGACACCTTCCTGTTGACGCGCTTTGGCTTTCCAAAGGTGACAAAGGAACATTGTTAAAAGATTTGG
The DNA here is from genome assembly GCA_964609895.1 of uncultured Gammaproteobacteria bacterium. Taxonomy (GTDB): domain Bacteria; phylum Patescibacteriota; class Microgenomatia; order UBA10105; family UBA927; genus CAIJMI01. The sequence continues at coordinate 21,131 of CAZSTG010000002.1, forward strand.
CAACAGATGGGCATATGCCGCAGGTTGATACTATTATTGTTATTGATGATAATCCAGATGTGCTTGATTCTGTTATTGCAGTCAATGAAACAATCAAAGGACCAACAATTGCAGGGGTGCGGTATCGATTACCCGGTGGATACGCAGAACAAAAACAATGGAAAGCACGTGACCCAAATATACAAATAGATGTGCCAGAAGCAATATCACTTGGTGGGTTTGTTGGACTGATACAATCAATTCACCAAAAGATACAAACAAAATAAATAGAAACTGTTTATACTAAATTCATCTGCCTATGTCTATTTCAAAATCCTTCAAACACCGTGTGATACAATATGGCTATTATTCAGTTTCCCGTTCGATTATGGCTGCCCTGAAAACTCCGAAGGATCTTACGGTATTTGCAAAAGAATCGCTGGAAGGACGAAAGTTTATCGTCGCCATTCAGCGTGAGGCATACATTCACACCAATACCGCGCAGGGAATAGTTGTGGAAAAAGCGGCGGGCGGCGCACATAGTCTTCTGGATGGTATATTGCAGGCAACGGGAGGTGTGATGGTTGCGCTTGCGGCAGGAGATGCAGACAGTCAGGTTGTCGACAAAAAAAACAGGGTAAAAGTGCCTCCGGAAAATCCGAAATATACCTTAAAGCGTGTATTTATCAAAAAAAAGGAACTTGAAGGATTCTATTACGGATTTGCTAATCAGACACTCTGGCCGCTGTGCCATGCGGTTTTTGTCAAACCGATTTTCCATAATTCATGGTGGCAGGATTATGTGGCAGTCAATCAGAAATTTGCCGATGCCATTGCAGAGGAGCTGGACGGAGACAACGGGTTTGTTTGGGTGAATGATTATCACCTTGCATTGCTGCCGACCATGCTTCGCAGAATGAAACCGAAGATCAAAATCGGCGTCTTTTGGCATATTCCGTGGCCAACATACGAAATTTACCGGATTTGTCCATGGAGAAAAGAACTCGTTGCGGGACTCTTAGGAGCTGACTTTATTGGCTTTCACCGCGGGTATCATGTCGATAATTTTGTTGAATGCACAAGGCGTGATTTGGAAAGCATTGTGGATACGGAACCGCGATCTATTACCTATAAAGAACATACGACCAAGGTAACGAACGTGCCGGCTGGCATTGATTATAAAGAAATTATGGATGAAATCGGCAACAAACGCCCGACGAAACAGCTGATAGAAGAAGACTTTGATTTTACCTATGAGCAACTTGGTATCAGTGTCGACCGGATCGATTATACAAAAGGCATTCCTGAACGGTTGAAAATCATCGATCATTTTTTTGAAAAATATCCTGATTATATAGGCAAATTTACCTATCTGATGATCGGCGCACCGTCCCGTGTCCATATTCCCGCGTATAAGGCTATCAATCATGAAATCGACGATCTTATTGAAAAAATCAACTGGAAATACGGCAAAGAGACATGGCTCCCGATTCAATATATCAATAAAGTTATTCCCCGCGAGAAGATATTCCTCTATTATCATTTGGCGGATGTATGCATGGTGACGTCACTCGATGACGGGATGAATTTGGTTGCAAAAGAATATGCAATCTGCAGCAAGGAGGATAAGGGGATGCTCCTGTTGTCCAAGTTTACGGGTGCTGCCAAAGACATGAAATCCGCAATGCTTATCAACCCGTATGATATAGAAGGTTCGGCCATTGCACTGTATCATGCGTTGACTATGGATGCGGCGGAAAAGGAAAAACGGAACAGAGATCTGAAAAAGGTGCTTGCAGAAAACAATATTTACAAATGGGGCATTGAATTTATGAAAGACACCCTAAGCGAAGCAGGGGAAAGTCTCTAAGTATGGATGTATGATACGATAGAACAATGATACGTTTAGGTATTATTAATTCCAACTATGTCACGATAAGCAAAGGGACAAAAAAGGGCACTGAAATCTTCAGTTATATTCTCATTCGGAATCTTGCGCGCCAAGCCAAACGATACAATCTGCATATGACCGCATTTGCATCGGGCGATTCCGTGCTTCCGGTGAAGCTGTTGAGCGTCAATTACCAGTCTTCTTTAAAAGACCATGATATCGGAGAGCGGCATCATAAGACGTATGAACTTGCACTTCTTTCCAAGGCATTTAACATGCAGGAGGAGTTCGATTTATATCATGTCAATATCGGCAATGGAGATTCTGTTCTTCCCTTTGCCCCATTTGTGAAAAAACCCATTCTAGTGACCATGCATGGAAGTTTTCTTGAGGAGAATTACAACAAAAAATATTTGTCATTGTTTAATAATCTGTCGAATGTGTATTTTGTGTCTCTTTCTTCGGCGCAGCGTCTGCCACTTCCGCATTTGAACTATATTACTACGATTCCGCACGGGATAGACATAAAACGGAATTGGAAATTTGATCCAGCCGGTGGAAAACACATGATATGGGCGGGGCGTGCCATAAAAGAAAAGGGCATCAATGAGCTGCCCATTATCGCCAAAAAAGTCCGGAAAACCATAGAAGCGTATCCCATGGTGAAACAGGATTCGCCGAAATGGATCCAGGAGCTGGTTGAACGTCGTCGTCGGCCGATTGCCTTTTTTAACGTGAATGAGCCGGTCAACCGTCATGATCTTGGGGCAAAATATCAGAAAAGCAAAATGTTGCTTTTTCCGATTCAGTGGGAAGAACCGTTCGGTTATGTTGTAATAGAAGCCCTTGCAAGCGGCACGCCGGTTATTGCATACGCACGGGGGTCGGTGCCTGAAATTATTGAAGATGGGGTGACAGGATTCATCATTAATCCGACACCTTCCGAAAAGAAAGGCGATTTTCTTATCAAAAAGACCGGCATTGACGGATTTTCGGAGGCCATTGAACGGATTTATGCGATGCCAGATGGAGAATACCGGCGTATGCGCAGAGCATGCCGGCAAAAAGCGGAAACCTGTTTTGCCGTGCAGACCATGATCAAACGCTATATAGAAACATACAAAAATGTGCTTCTTGACTGGAAAAAGAAGCAAGTGGCATTTCGGAGGAAAGTACGGTAGAATACCATCATGGCGAATACACCTTTTCATGAACATAAATTGTGGCAGGATGCGTATGTTGGTTTGATGGACGTCCATGAAGCATTTGATAGCCAAAAAGACGGCGACAATGAAGAAATCGCCGAACAAGTGTTGGATAGCGCAACTGATGTCACAGCAAAGATTGCCGATGGGTTGTCACGTCTTGATAGACGGTTTGGACGACAAATTTTGATGGATACCATTGGACTCATTGCTGTGGTGAGAACACATCTTGCTGTTGCATGGGGCAGAGGGTTGGTCGATGATGAGTTGTTCCGTGCACTGGATGGGAAATACGACACCTTAGGCGTCGCACTTCAGAACCTCCGGTAACCATCTGGAGAGGGTCTGACCCTCTCTTTTTTGAAGCTACGCGAGGGTCTGACCCTCTCCGGCATTTGCTTCCTACCTTTATTGTTTTTATACTAGGTGTATGACCGTCTTTCTTGGTGCAGATCATAAGGGGTTTCAGTTAAAAGAAGTATTGAAACCGTATGTGACTTCTTTGGGATACACCGTCGTTGACTGTGGTAATGCCGTATTCGATCCTCACGATGACTATCCGGATTTTGCATTTGCTGTTGCCAAGGAGGTCATGAAGCTTCCTGAATCGCTTGGTATTGTTATATGTGGGTCTGGCGCTGGTGTATCCATTGCTGTTAATAAAATTGATGGCATCAGAGCAACACTTGCAGTGACGCCTGAACAAGTGCATGATGCTAAAAGTGATGATGATGTGAATGTGATTGCACTTGCAAGTGATTATCTTGATGAGGAGCAGGCAAAAGCAATTGTTTCCATGTTTTTGAAAACTCCATTTGATCCGCAGGAACGGTTTGTTCGTCGGATTAATAAAATTATCGCGAAAGAACAGGAATAATTATGTGCGTGCGGGGAGTGCATCAATAATCTTCGCAAGCCCTGCAAAACCTGTCGGACTTGCATCAATAAAAATAGGTGCTTTTTTTGGAAATTCGTTGATGGAAAATCCAACAACTGGCACGTCAGGCTGTTTTTCTTGCGCTAAATTGGCTAACTCAATGCCTTCTGATCCGTCTTTGATCCATGGACTGATGTTTGCATCGATGATGAGCGCATCAACATCTTCTGGTAAATGATTAATCAATTGTTTACCTTCTTCCATGGTTTCCACCACGTGCGCAACTCTATGTCCGCCTTTCGTTAAATGGTGGCGCATTAGGTCGATATTTGTTTGGTCGTCTTCAATGATAGCGATAGTAGCGCGTTCAGGACACATAGATGTTTTTATATTTTTCTATCCTACCTGAATACCCATTCACTTGTATAGAGAGCATTTTTTCTTCTTGCATGTTTTGCGGCAATCCTGAATACTTATAAGTGTTATGGAAATCATTGCAGGAATTCTGGAAACGGATGTTAAAGAGCTTGAGCGGAAAGCGACACTTGCCGTCGCGCACGTGGACGCATTACAGATAGATATCGGAGACAACACAATTTTTCCCTGCAAGACGGTGCATGACATCGCCTTGCTTGCTCCTGCGGTCGAACGCCTTGTCAAGGCGGGAACGAAAATGGAAGCACATCTCATGGTCGCCAAGCCGGATGAATATCTGGCGGCGCTTGCGGAGGCGGGTTTTACCCGTGTGGTTGCCCACGTTGAATGTCACGATCCGCGCGAGTTTTTGGCGGAAGCGCGGACACATGAGTTCGAAGTGGGGCTCGCGATCGATGTGGATACGGAATTTGAGGCACTCGAACCATTTCTTGAGGAGGTTGATTTCGTATTGGTGATGACCGTCGAGGCGGGGGCGAGCGGGAATATGTTTGAAGAAGCAGCAGTTGAAAAGATTAAGACAATTCACCGCAACTTGCCTGATGTGCCTATCGAGGTAGATGGCGGAATGACGCCGGATACAGTAAAAATGGTGACGGAAGCTGGTGCGACTCGGATTGTGTCAACAAGCTATCTTTTTAAAAATGAACAGGATATTGCTTCGGCCGTCGATGCGCTAAAATCCGCGCAACAGGGATGAAGAGGTAGTGTATACTGATACTACATATGCTGCTTCCTGCCATTAAAAAACTTTCCAATCGGTTGCGTTTTGATGTTCTCTCGATGACGACTACCGCGGGTAGCGGTCATCCGACTTCATCACTTTCCGCTGTTGAGCTGATGGCGATGCTGTATTTCAAGTATTTGAGGCTTGATACAGATAATCCGAAAAACCTTTCCAATGACCGTGTTATTTTTTCAAAAGGCCACGCATCGCCGCTTCTGTATGCACTCTTTCATGTTGCGGGAATTATTTCGGACAAAGAACTTGGCGACTATCGTCAGTTTGGAAGTGTACTAGAAGGACATCCAACGCCACGATTTCCATTTGCAGATATCGCAACGGGCTCTTTGGGTCAGGGACTTGCGATAGGACTGGGCGAAGCGCTTGCAGGAGCACCGCGCGTGTTTGTGTTGTTAGGTGACGGGGAACTGTCAGAAGGCGCCATTTGGGAAGCAGTGATGGCTGCGGGATATCATAAAACACAGAACCTCATTGCACTTGCTGATATTAATGCACTCGAACAATCAGGTGGTACGATGGACGCATGGGATACGGAAGCGTATCGCAAACGATTTGAAGCATTTGGATGGGCAGCAATTGTGGTTGATGGCCATGATCTAAAAATGCTTGATACAGCGTACCAAAAGGCAATTGATTATCGTGGTGGACCAACTATTATTCTTGCCAAAACAAACAAAGGACACGGCATATCGTTTTTACAAAATAAACATGGGTGGCATGGGAAAGTGCTTTCCAAGGAACTGCTTGTGAAAGCGCTTGCAGAACTGGGTGATGTCGACACATCATTTGAAGGGATTATCAAAAAACCTGAGAGCACCAAAGAACACGCGATGACAAGACGCGATGATGCATTTGTACGGAAGAACACAGTATATGAAAAACCGACAACAACGCGTGAGGGGTTTGGAAAAGCGCTCGTGCGACTTGGTACGCGGGACACCCACATGATGGTGTTGGATGGAGATTTGGAGAAGTCTACGTACACACAGTTGTTTCATGAAGCATTTCCGAAACAGTTTTTCGAGTGTCATATTGCAGAACAACTTATGGTTGGTATTGCTGCAGGTATGGCTATTTGTGGGAAGTATCCTGTCATTTCTTCCTATGGGAGTTTTCTCACACGTGCCTTTGATCAACTCAGAATGGCAGCACTCTCTGGCATGTCCCTGATGGTCAATGGATCGCATGGAGGCGTGTCCGTTGGTCCAGATGGCGCGTCACAAATGGGACTTGAGGATATTGCGTTGTTTCGAACACTGCCAAACTCTATCGTTTTAAGTCCTGCAGATGCGGTATCAGCCGAAAAACTGACCGAATGTATTTATGGGTATGACGGCATTGCCTATATCAGAACAACCCGTCCGAATCTGCCGATACTATATGACGGGAAAACGGAATTTGCAATCGGCGGCAGTCACGTGTTTACAGAAACAAACATGCACCGTGCTGGAAATAAAACTGGCAGTTCCACCAAGCCCGTCACTTCGCTTCCCACAAAATCAAAGCTTAGCTTTGAAAAGATTGTGACGATTATCGCAACGGGTGTGACCGTACATGAAGCACTGAAAGCACAAAAAGAATTAGAAGCCAGCGGCACGCCAACACGCGTCATTGATTGTTATAGCATCAAACCGATTGATGCGCAAGCAATTCGAAATGCGGCGGCTGTATCCAAACAACTGATTATTGTGGAGGATCATTATCCTGAAGGCGGGTTAGGCGAGGCAGTATTTACCGCACTTTCAGGCACAAATTCGGAGAGGGTCAGACCCTCGCAGGGTCAGACCCTCCAGATGAATAGTACGCATTTAGCCGTGTATAAACAGCCGATGTCGGGAACTGCGGAAGAACTGCTCCGATATGAAGAGATTGATGCAACGGCAATAATTAGGAATGCGATAGTATAATAGGGGTGCGTATGGGAAAATCAGAAAAGCCTTTTCCAGTTGCGCCTTCGCCGCTTCAAACGCCTGAACAACTGACTCCATTTAAGGAAATTATGCGGTATCTCGGTCAATATGGGACAGATATTACTGAGTCCCTTCATGGAGGTATAAAGATAACAGAACACACGCCCGAAGGGGATATTACGAGTATCGTCGGCGAGGTGGATGATGATCTTCCGGAAAAACTGCCAGAAGAAATTCTTTTCAGTTCATTGTCCGAAGGTGCACAAAAACTTTATTTCCGGCTTGAAAAAGAGGGAAAGGTGCCAAAATTGCGATCACACGAAGCTTCAGAAGGTATATAATGAACGCTTATGTATACCCACGCTGTGTGTGGCGGAACATTTGATCATTTCCATAGCGGACATGCCGCTCTGCTTACTCGTGCGTTTCATCTTGCCGGTCGCGTCACTATCGGCATTACCACAGACATCTATGTTCGGCAAAATAAATATGATGAAGAGCGTATGTCTGGTGTTGCCTGTCCATCCTGTTCATCACCTCCTATACAGTCATTTGCCAAGCGGAAACAACAGATAACAGTATGGTTGCGTGATCGGGGATTATCTGATCGTGCAACTCTTGTCCCGATTGACGACGTGTACGGTCCGACCATTCAAAAAAAAGCCGGTGCGCAGTCCATGGATGTTATTATCGTATCTTCTGATACCCACGCCGGTGCATGTAGTATTAATGAAAAACGGAAACAACTCGGGCTTCCTGTTTTAGCTCTTCAGATTATTCCTATGGTGCCGGCGCAGGATACCAGACCGATATCAGCAACCCGTATCCGAAAACACGAAATTGATACGGAGGGGAGGTTAGTGCTGCCTGACAGCATGCGAAGTGAACTCGCTGTTCCGTTTGGAGCGGTAGTGAGGGATGCAGATGTGCGATCCGTAATCAAGAAAGATCGTGATGCACTGGTTATTGCCGTCGGAGATAAAACAACGAAACGACTGGTGCAACACGGCCTTGTGCCGTCGCTTGCCATTATTGACATGCAGGTGGAACGCCAGCCGTATATGTGGGAAAAAGCATTGTGGGACATGTTGCCGGCGTCAAAAAAAGAGTTTGTCAGCGGTCCAGGGTATATTGGCACATCTGTTGTTGCTGCGCTTGCGGCTTGGTCAACAAATCCCGAGCCAACCTTGTTTGTGATTGAAGGGGAAGAGGATTTACTGGTATTGCCTGTTATTGCACAAGCGCCGCACAACGCGGTTGTGTATTATGGACAACCTGGGGTTGGTATGGTGCGGGTTGTGGTGACGAACGAGAAAAAAAAGATGGTAAGAGCGATTCTTACTCGTTTTTTGATTCCGTAATATGCTTCTCAGTTTTTTAATTTAAAGGGGAGTCTATCGCTTTCAGGCAAACTTGGCTTTCCACACAATACACATTGTCCGTGTTTTTTACAGGTATTTTTTCACCGACAATAACAGAGGTGTTTGGCAATAAAGGGACTTCTTCGAGTGGTGTATCATTTTTTGTTCGTACATAGGCTATGTGCGTTTCCTCTTCCCAATGAATTGTTAACGGTGAGTTTGCATTTGGTTTACTTGTACAACTCCGAGTGAGTGTTTCTATAAGATCGGATCCGTTTGGATTTGGACGCCTTATTTCAAGAGGTGACATGGATGTAAGTATAGCGACATGTGGATTTTTTGCAATTTTTTGTCTTGACACTCGTTGTCTAATACGTGACACTTAGATATATGGCAATGTATGTTCCTGATTGTAAAACCCAAAGGTGGGTCATTATTTCTCCTGCAAGAAGCGATCGTCCGACGGTGGCGCAAAAACCCGACGTATATCATGTTTGCCCGTTTTGTGCGGGTAATGAACAAGACACGCCACCGGAGGTGTACCGGTTGGGGATAGGAGCACCGGACACTGCAGGATGGGAAGTGCGGGTCGTGCCAAACAAATACACCATCACTGATATTCATGAAGTGATCATTCATTCTCCTAGCTGTACGGATGATGTGGATACATTGCCGGTTGAGCAGGTACGGAAAATATTTTTTGTCTACAGAGACAGATATCGTGCACATGAGACGGACGGGCAGGTGCTGATTTTCTGCAATCACGGGGCAACTGCGGGAGCAAGTCTCAAACATCCGCATAGCCAACTCGTGGTTATCCCGAATCAGATTAATCTGGATTCGTTGACCATTGAACCGTTCAAAAATATTGTCGAAGAATCTGCACATTATGTTACCTATTGTCCAGATTTTTCTCAGTGGCCGTTTGAAACGTGGATTGCGCCGAAAACTGCAGGAAAAAAATTCAGTGAAGTGACCGACAGTGAACTTCCGGAGCTTGCATCTTGTGTAAGCAGGGCGCTGCGGAAGATAAGCAGTGCATTAAAAGGCCATGAACTGCGGTTTAAACAGGCAAATGAGCCTTTTGTATTCAATTACTATATCTATCATGGAAAAGATTGGTTTATCCGTATTATTCCGCGTTCCATTCATAGAGCGGGCTTTGAACTCGGAACAGGTTTGAATGTCAACGTTATCGATCCTGTGGATGCTGCAAAGGTGTTGCAAAAAGTGGCGGTTTGACCCCTGAATGGTCAACGATGAGCGTTTCGTGGTTTTTCCATGGAAACATTTTCATTTCCCCCTGTAGTACACGTCCTACGATGTCATTGTGAATCGTGCCTGACGTTGTGTCATAGAGCGTGACACATCCTATTGGTGTTGCACCATGAATTGCCAGAATGTTGTTTTCCGGTGATTGCAGCGATGTGTGGTTTTCAGTATCAGACACTGTACCAACTGGAAAACCTAATCGTTCCGGATGATCCGTTGGTTTGATGTAAATATATGCTTCCGTCATGGGAGTGCGCTCTGTTTTTGTTATGATCCTTTGATGAAAATGCCAGGAATATTTGTATATTGATCATGCGCATCAAGTTGGGCATGATGGGCGCCTTGGTAATCATAGATAGTGCCACCTTGTCCAGATTTTTGGGCATCAATTTGGAGATTATATGATTGTCCATTTCCGTGTTCTAAGACAAGGGTTGCGAGTTCGTTAGCGAATGTAATGTTTTGATTAATTCGTTCATCATCAGAAAACGGAAGTGGCGTGTGGTTTAGTTTTGTGCAACGACGTGATGCATCCCAATTAAGACGAAATACGTTGGGATTTATTTCAACATTTATTGTCATAGCACCCCAAATACGGATTACACCTGTCCTTTTTGTTGGAGTCCCAATAGCCACATGACCGCTTCTTTTTTGTAGCGTCTGTCACCTCTGGAATTGATGCGAATTGCAGGTAGCTTGCCCCGTTTACCCCAACGTTTGATTGTAAGAGGGGAAACACGCAAAATTTTTGCGACTTCCTTTACAGTTAATAAATCTGGCCATTCATCACCCATTGCCATAGGATCTCCTTTTTTTCCGGGCAAGGAAACGTATATATGTATCGTTTGCAGTCAAACAATATCATGTGATGTCGGACATTGTCAATGGATGAAAATGTTTTGTGGATAAGTTGTGTGGTAAAAAATATTTTGCGACGTGAAAAAAGAATTTTTCTTTTTTGCAACAAAAAATCCCCCAAAGGGGGACTTTTTGTATATACTCTTTACTTCTTTCGTGAAAAATTACTCGAGCATTTGTCCCGACTGAGTCGGGATCTCGAATATATTTTTTACTTGAGCTCGGCTTTTGCACCGGCAGCTTCAAGTTTTTTCTTTGCTTCTTCTGCTGTGCTCTTGTTGACACCTGTTAAGACTTCTTTCGGAGCAGACTCAACGAGTGTTTTTGCTTCTACAAGTCCAAGTGTTGGAACGAGTTCACGGACTGCTTTGATTGCACCAATTTTGTTGGCGCCTGCATCTGTGATAACAACATCAAACACTGTTTGTTCTTCTTTTGCTTCACCTTCGGCTGCTGCTGCAGGTCCTGCTGCTACTGCGACAGGTGCTGCGGAAACGCCGAATTTTTCTTCAAGTGCTTTTACCAAATCGGAAAGTTCAAGAACGGTCATTTCTTCAACTGCCGACAAGATTTCGTCTTTTGTAAGTTTTGCCATAATATCTTGTCACCACCTTTCTTAGAAACACTTAATAAGTTTTTCGAATTTAGTGTTTCTTATCCGCCTTTGGCGGAAAAAGTTTTTTTTACGCTGTTTTCTTTGCCTTGACACTGTTCAAAGCCCACACCAGTTTGTTCATGTTCCATGACAGAGCATGATGCAGATTGGCAATAGGGGCTTTGAGTTGCCCTGCAAGCTGACCAAGTAACACTTCTTTGCCAGGAATGCTCGCAAGCTTGGAAACGTCTTTGTCAGAAAGCACAGTGACTCCGAGAAGTCCTGCTTTTGTTTTGCCGACATTTGCCGCTTTGAAGAACTTCAACAGTTCTTTGAGTCCTGAAACTTCATCTTTATAGCTGAATATTGTGGCTGTTGCCTGTTTGAGCACGTCTTTGAGCTGTGCCGCGTTTTCACCAAGTGCGCGTTCCATGAGTTTGTTTTTGGTCACCATGAATTCCGCGTCAACGAGCCGCATTTTTTTGCGGAGGTCTTCGAGTTGTTTGTGTTTCAGTCCGATATAATCGGCAAAAATGATGGATTTCGATTTTGCAATCTTATCCGTCATTTCTTGCACTGCATCGATTTTCTTTTGTGTTGCCATATACATCCTTTCCAAAAAAATATCCCTCAGGTGAGGGATAGAATAGCAGTGTTACTATACTGCCTGTATTCAATCCCTCGGTAGGAATTATGGACATTGCTGTCCGCCTACTGTCTCAAGGACAATGCTTATTTATACCATGGTGCGCCTTAAAGCGCAAGCTTGATGCCTGGTCCCATGGTCGTTGTGATCGTCACTTTGACGAGTTTGTTTTTGCCCATGGCACTCAGCACCGCCTGAATGTTTTCTGTCAGCTGCTTTTCTTCAAAGGACACTTTGCCGACTGCCATATGGACAATCGGGTTGTCTGGTTCGCTTTTGTAGTTGACTTGTCCGTTGGATAATTCTTTCACCCGCTTGTCGATTTCTGTCGTTACTGTGCCGGTTTTCGGATTCGGCATGAGGCCTTTTGGTCCCAAAACACGCGCAACTTTGGCAAGTTTCGGCATCATGGACGGGTGTGCAACCAATATATCAAAATTGATTTTTCCCGCCGTTATTTCTTCTATGAGTTTGTCGTCTGCTACTGCCACACGTACCTGTTTCCCTGTTCCGTGCGGGAGCGTGACGCTGCCGCGGATGTCTTTTTTGTCTCCCAGTGTTAACGGGTTGATGTTGATGTGCAGTTCAACAGTGCCGTCAAATTTGGTGACGCTGGTTAACTTGACAAGCTTGAGTGCTTCCGGAAGAGAATAGGACTTGTTTTTGTCGACAAGTTTTGCCGCTTCCTGATATTTTTTTCCGTGCTGTCTCGGTCCTGACACTTTCTTTTTTTTGTTTTCTTTTGCATTTTCGCCGTTTTCAACCTTGTCCATCAGTTCCCGCACTTCCGGTTTGAGCTCATCACCTTCGACGAGAACGGTGCGCTCGCCGCCTTTGAGGTTCACACCTTCGACTTTGGCTTTTTTGGCTTTTTTGCCTTCGCGCCTCGCGTCAGCTTTCCGTTTTTGTTCTTTTTCTGCCGCTTCATCACCAAGAATAACTTTTCGTACTTTTCCCATATGATTACTCCGTTTTAATACCCATGCTTCGTGCAGTTCCTGCAACGACTTTCATGGCTGCTTGTACGTCTGTTGTGTTGAGATCCGGTAATTTGTCTTTGGCAATTTGTTCGACCTGTGCTTTGGTAAGTGTCGCAACGATTTCTCGTCCCGCTTTACCACCTGCTTTGTCAATGCCCAGTGTGCGTTTAATCATGGCCGCTACCGGTGGAAGCTTGGTGACAAACGTAAATGTGCGGTCTTCAAAGACGGTGATGACTGCAGGAATGATTTGTCCTTTGAGTTTGGCGGTTCGTTCGTTGTAGGCCTTCACGAATTCCATGATCGGAAGTCCGTGCTGACCAAGAGCAGGACCGACCGGCGGGGCTGCGTTTGCTTCGCCTGCTTTGAGATTCAGTTTAATAAGTGTTTTGACTTTTTTCGCTGCCATACCAAGTAGTGAAATTTCGACCATTGCCTTTTATGCGGTCAAAATCTCAACATCCTTTCGTTAATGAATAATACTCTTCACCCCCAGATTTGTCTAGAATTCGGGCAATGCGGGAACGCATGTCGAAATTCTACTACCTGGTTGGGAAAACTTGGTTTCGAAGGGAAATAGAAGAAATATCTATGTTCGGTTCGAAACGGTTTTCGTTTCTCCCTCCATACAAACGTACAGAAGTGAAGAAGAGTATAGCAAATGTGTGTGGGTTCGTAAAGGGGGAGGATGGGAATGGAAAAAGATGATTCTATTGCGCCGAAGTGATATAATTATAGGCTGTTATAAGAGGTTTGACTATTGGATACGTGAAAGGGAGGGAAATTGCACATTTCCAAGTGAATATACGTTCGAAGAAGCTTTGTTTCTACCGTCGGGTACCATTTCATATTCAAAAAAGAGAGGAATAGAATGAGTGCAGCATGGGATATGACGAAAGAGATCGAGCGTAGTAGACAGTCGGTAACATTAAAACAAAGGCAATTGCTTTACAAAACGGAGCTAAAAAAGCTGTTCGAGGATCAAAGAAAAAAACTTATCCAATTTGATATTGATTTTCTTAATGCCAAAACGAAGAAATTGGATACAGGGCTTTCATCTATCAAGCAGCAGCTGGTAAAAGCAGGCTTTCAAGTGACGTTGACAGTTGAAATAAATCCATTATTGGCGAATATCGAAAAAATAGAACGGATAGAATATCCAGGTGAACCTGCAGATTACGATGATGACCGTCATAAATGCTATATGTTTTATGAAGACCCGAGTAAGAAACGCTCCCGAGTTTTGAACTTAACAAGAAAATGGGTGTTGAATATCGTCAATGCTGCGGGGGATAGTAAATCAATTGCGATTTTTGCAATCATGGCTTTCTATCACGAAGAAGATTGCAAAGACCTGCAAGAGTCAGCTTACTATTCGGATCCAAAAGTATATATGAGTTTTCCCAGACGTATTGTATATACGACCGAGCGCGGAGGGAAATATTCGTTAACTACAGAGGATGTTGAAGTCATCAGAAGTGAGGTTGCGGAGTTTATTTAGCTGATTAGATCTTCGAACGCGAAGAGTGAATGAGAGAGAAAATCAGGCCGTTCATCCACAACGCGGATGGAATTCTCTTGTTTGTTTTCCCTCATTTATATCATGGGCTTGCTCACTGATTGCGTGTACCCACACGTATATGCAGCATATGCATAGATAACCAGTGAGTGTTTTTTTGGGAAAATAGGAGCATTTGATGCTCCGTGATATAATTATAGGCTGTTTTCGGAGATTAAGCCACGGGAAGAATTAGGGAGAGGAGTTGCACATTCACATACATGTTCGAAATGAAGGAAATACGTCAACCATATGTTGACATATATCACGTTCACTGTTTTTTGCCGGTCGATGGAACTATCGACTAACCTGTATCTTGCCAAAGGAGAAGAAATGAACGCAAAAGGAAAGAGCGGTTGGAATCTTGGTACGGCAATTGCCGAAGTAACAACGGCAAAACATACTGTCGATACACGACGTCATGCGCTAGACGCTTGCGGCGAGTACGAACGACAGCTTGTTCAGGCAGCGTCTGTTGTCAATGGTGAAGGTCGACCCATTGCTGAAGCAGATATGAGTATGCTCACCGGTTCGTTCATCCTTGAATGTACGAAAGCAATACAAGCATTCGTCCGAGAGATGCGCCGCAATGGGCTGCCTGCGTCTATGGAGTTTCAACCGGTGCAAAGACGGGAAAATGAGGTAACAAATCAGCGTCGTGCGCGAAGCTTTGCGGGTGATCACCGTCCGCCGTATCTATTGGTGACATTTGCCAAGGACAATCCGGTGCTTGAAGATACGCTTAGTTATTTTTTACTTACGCCATCCGTTGGGTGGTTGATCACTGTCCGTATCGGGGGTATGAGGAAAAAGTTTGCATTGCATGCAACTGTTGGTTTTCCATACCCTGAATCATTTGCGGGTGACCTGAGTGCTCATATCCCTCAAGATGCAGACGAAAATAAGCGATATCAAGCATTTCCACGCTCCATTGTGTTTTTCTTTGGGGATCCTTGGAATCAACAGTATACGGATTCCCTTGAGGGCATAGAGCCATGGCTACGACATTGGTTGAATGAAATAACACCGATATAAGATTTTGAACATGAATAAACGGAAAGAAATTCCTTATAAGGAATGCATAATACTTGCATTGTTGGTGTTCCTTTGCGAATTTTTTCTTTTCGTCAATTTTTGACCCCCGCCAAGGTATTGGTACTTTTTGGTGGGGGTTTTGTTTTGGAAAAAATAGGGAAAAGAGAAAAATTTCTGTCGGTTTTAGCACAAAGGGTTCAACCGACAGACGGTAATGGTAAAAACGTAGAATTCGCTATCCACCGATTTCATTGAGTAATCCAATGCATGCGGTGAATAACCGGTCTTTTGATGCGTGCGCAGGTGTCTGTCTCATGATGTTTGCCAGTGTTTCCGATGCAAGTTCAATTTCCGACAGCGGGCGGGTGACTGTGGAATGCATCAAAAACAACCGGAGTTGTATAAGCCGTTCTTCGAGCGGAATGGTGTCAGTTGTGACAAACTTCGGAAGGGTTTGTTCCAGAATGAAACAGACTGCGTTGGTATAGCGTATTTTATCGCTTCGTTGTATGGTAAAACCCGGTAATTGATGCAGCAATCGGTTTCTTGGGTCGCTTGTGTTTTTTTCGTCAAGGTGCTTGGCTGATGGTGACAACAGAATCGTATCGATCGCAAAAACCGCGCCTTGCATGGGTAAGAGTTTTGCGCAGACGATAAGCTCCCGTGTGAGTTTTTGGTCAAGCTCCCTTTCTTTATGTGTGACTTCGTAATGCACACATGAGAGTAACTCGTACAACTGATTAAGTGACAGTATCATGAATTCCTCCATATATTTTGATTAAGAATGATCTGACGGGCAGATAATGCAAATAGGTGTGCGTTGACAATACTTGCACATAACTGCCTGCCAGATGCCCTTGGAGGATTGAATATCTACGTTTTGTTAAAGAGCGCATCTATCACCCTAAATATGACAATCGGCAAGCAAAATATGCCGTCAGGGTGCGATGATACCTGTATTATAGTGCTGCGTAGAAGAAAGTCAAAAATAGCCTATAATACTTGACAAATCAGGATAAATGGCCTATAATATGCTTCTTAGTGTTTTGCCTGCCGGTGAGATATGAAAAGCGCCGTCAGCGGCGCTTTTTTTGTGCCTCAGGCATGGCTGAAACATATCTAGCGAAGCTAGATGCTCTTTACCAACCAGGTGAGAAGTATATTTTTGGTTTTAGGCAACATACCGGCATGGGAATGATGTCTGTCGTTCTTGTACTGGTATGTTGTTTCAAAAAACTAAAAAAATAATTCATGAATTGGAGAAGAAAAAAATGTTAAAAGGATGTGTTGTCATCGTTGTTCTGCTTGTGATTCTTGCGATCATCAGTTGTTGTTGTGTCTTGCCAGTAGCGTTTGCATTGGGATGTGATCCAGATTTACCGGGATCTACTGACAAGAACTGTTCTGTTGAGGGGGGATTTACTGGAATGTTTCGATTTGGAATCAATTCGATTTCTAGCGCAAATCCGTAGACAGCCCTCCCCAGCTGTTTTTTTAAAAAAGAGTCTGCCGATTGCTGACAGACTCTTTTGATCTTTTATTGGATCACATTTTTTAGTATTTTCTGTTTCTCTTTTCACCTGGTTGTCTTTTTTCCACTACAACCACTTCCGTAATTTTTCCAGAAAAAATCCTGATTGAAGTTTACAGTTTTGCAACCTGCAAGAAATCGAGTTCCACCGGTGTTTCCCGTCCGAAGATGGAAACAAGGACTTTAACTTTACCTTTTTCTTCATCCAGTGAATCGACCGTTCCCAAAAAGTCCGAGAACGGGCCGTCGGTAATCTTGACCGCTTCACCGACGGAGAAGCTTGTTTTGTATTTCGGAGCTTCCAATGCCATAAATTTCATGATTGCCGCGACTTCGGGTGCACTGATGGGGGTCGGTTTGTCTCCTGTTCCCACGAACGCAGTCACTCCCTGAGTGGTTCTGACCGCGAGCCACGAGATGTCGTCTAAGATCATGCGAACCAAAATATACCCCGGAAAAATCTTTTCCTTTTGTTCTTCTTTTTTGCCGTGTTTAACCGTAACGATATTCCGTGTCGGCACGATGATGTCAAAAATCTGATCCTTGAGTTTCATCGTATCAATGCGTTGTTTCAATGTTGTTGCGACCTTGTTTTCATGTCCTGAATAGGTATGGACGACATACCATTTTGCATTTTCCGGTACATCGGTTCGGAGTACGACCTGCGGTTCTTCTTTGGTGATATCAAGTTTTTTTGTGGCTGCTTTTTTGGAGTCAACAACGGGTTTTGCCTCTTCTTTTTTCTCTTCTACCATAGGGGTGGCTTCCATAACTGGGGCTTCTGTAACAGGTGTTTCTTCCACAGGAGTATTTTCATTTGTCATTGGCAATTTATCATTTAGCATTGCGTTTGTGTCATCCATAATTATCTCCTAAAAATAAGAGCGGTTATACGTAAAAATGTGCTGTCTAAGATACCGATGAACACTCCGACAATGACGGATATCACAATGACAACCACAGTCAGTTTCAGTGTTTCGGCTCTTGTCGGCCACGTTACCTTTTTAAGTTCTGCCATCACTTCACGAACAAATTGTCTTGGTGACGGTAGTTTGGAAACTGCAGGATTTTCCATATTTTTCCCTAACTAAAGACCCCTCCCGGGGTCACTGGTAACGATCATAACAAAAACAGCGTTGTTTGTAAAGTACAGTGGACAGGTCATTGGCATATATGTCAGTCAAAAGGACTGCCATTCGGATCTTTTGCCTTACAGTCGTCGACAAATAACTGTGATGTGCGGCCGACAGGGGAACAGCCTGATGCGGACACGTTGCCGCGGGCGACAACTTCCTGATACGTTCCCCTGATGTTGCTTGGAAAGCATCGGTTGTCGTTTTTTCCCTGATCAAGTGCGAATGTTGTACACCCCACTCCTCCCGCTGCGTATGAGCATAACAGATCATAGGTAGAATTACGTACGGGATAATGATAGATGCACAGCAGTTGTTCACATACAGTACTGTTTCTTCCGACACCAACTCCTTTTTCAACGTCGAATGTACATCCCATCGGCTGCGCGCCGATCGCTCCCGCCGCAGTTTCTTCTATCCAAAGCGCAACAAGATAGGATGGATTCCATCCCATTTTCACGGCCCATTCCTCAATGGTTTTGTAATAGGCAAGGACATTTTCTTTCGCCTGTTGTTCTTCAGGTCGTCCTTTAATCCATTGAGCGGCAAAATCAGCAACCGCTTCCACGTTTTGAATGGTGCAGCTAGTAGTATGCATCGGGATACTGAATCCCAGAACACTGTCATTGGAAGATCCGAATCCGCTATATTTGGATGGGTCGAGTGTTACACCTTCAAATGTTGCGTCGCACGATTGTGATTCAGGTGTCGCGGTCGGGACGTCCTGTTTGCATTTGTCGGATAATCCGTATTTGTCTCTGAGAGCCTTGGGAAGGATTGCACATTTCATGTAATTGGTGGCATCTTCCACTGCCTTGGTGCCCAGTGTGTGTGTTTTAATGGTCTGATTATTGCTGAATGCATTGTCTTGTTCACCGCTGGTTTCGTCTCCTGTGATGGTATGTGAGATATGCGCATATGTTTCCACGACGCCGCCTGCTTCCTTTACCCGTTTCTGTTCCTCTTCGTTTTTGAGATACGACAGATCACCACCCGCTGCGCAGCCGGTAATCAGACAGTCCATGCTTTCCGCATAGGGAGTAAGCTGTCTGGATGCAAGTGTTGCCTTGACAACACCTCCGGTTCCGAAAATGCTTTTGAACAACTCAAGCAGTCCGCCGGTGTTAAAAAATCCTCCCGTTGTTTTGACTGTTTTTGTCTCCTGTGTGTCACCTGTATCCGTTTCATCGCAGAGCGGTGCACGCGCAAGCTCCAGAGGTTCACGATCTGTGTTGTAATTGTAGTCTCCGTCTACCGGCGAAATGGAATATCTGCTGGTAATTGCAGCGGCAAAGCGCGATGCCTGATCAAGTGTGGAGAGTTCCGGAATGATTTCTGTTGTATATGCTTGTTTGCTTTCCTGTTCGACAATACGGTTGTTTTCGTTTGTTTTACAATAGCGGGCGCGCCCCGAAATATACAGGTTTTTTTCCTGATCAATTGTTTTTTCTTTGATGACATAAGGGGTGAGAAACCGTACGCCGCTCGCAAAAAAATTGGCAATGGTTTCCAGTTTTGGCACATTGAAATCCGCGCCCGTCGTCAGATTGACGTCTTTGATGGTTATGGTTACGGAAGGTGCTGTCCCGCCGATGGAAAACGGCACGGAGTTATCAAGCAGTTCATTGAGCGCTCCTCCTGTTTCGATCTGCCGGACTGCAGGGGAGGTAGGGATCGGGGTTGTTGTTTGTGCGCACGCCTGCTGTTCAGGTATAACGCTCAGAAAAAAAAGGACAGCGACGGCACAAAAAAACCGTTTCATAAATCTTGGTTTATCATAACAAATTGACATTCTGTTTGCACGACGGATACAATTGAGGAACGATTGAAATATCTGCAAGGAGGAGGGCAGTGTATGGAACCACGAAAACCGATTCGAAAAGCAATTATTCCCGCAGCCGGATTCGGCACGAGGTTTTTGCCGCAGACCAAAGCCATGCCGAAGGAAATGCTGCCGATTGTCGATAAACCGGTGATTCAATATGTTGTCGAGGAACTGGTGGAGTCCGGTATTACGGAAATTATCATTGTCACGGGGTGGCACAAACGCGCAATCGAAGATCATTTTGATTATCCCAATGAGCTGATCCAGACGCTCAAAGATCAGGGAAAAGAGCAAATGATTGAGGCGGTTAAACGGCCGGCGGAACTTGCCAACTTTGTGTATATCCGGCAAAAAGGGCCGTATGGTAACGGAACGCCGGTACTTTGTGCAAAAGACGTCATCGGCGATGAGCCGTTTGTCGTGATTTGGGGAGATGAGTTTATTTACAGCCGTCCCGCGCGTGCAAAGCAGTGTCTGGACGTGTTCGCAAAATACGGTGACCCCGTCATTTCCGCAATTCGTGTGCCGAAAGAAGATGTTTCCAGATACGGTATCGTGGAAACGGTGGATGTTGAAAAAAACGTCGGACAGATCAAACGGTTGATTGAAAAACCATCCATTGCAGAAGCACCGTCCAATTTAGCGGCGCACGGGTGTTATGTGTTGACCCCTGATATTTTTCCGATTCTTGAACATGTCAAGCCGGGGAAAAGCGGAGAGATTTGGCTGACTGACGCGATACGGGAACTGATGAAGACGCGGCCTGTATATGCCTGCGAAGTGCAGAATGCGAAATATTATGACACGGGAAATAAACTGGAATATCTGAAAACCGTTGTGGAATTCGCGCTCAGTCATAAGGATTTGAACGGAGATTTCCGTGATTATCTGAAGTCATTGAAATTATAACCGACATGAAACGATCCATTGCCAAACTGAAAGGGCTCGGCTATATCATCTGGCACGCCAGACACATGCTCTATCATCTGCTTATCGGCCTTGTGTGGGCATGGTTTTTGCGCGAAATGTGGGATGTATTCAGTTGGAAAATTGTTTTACTTTCCGTGTTCGGGTCATTTTTTCCTGACAGCGAACATCTGGTGTATTTTCTTATTTCAGGAAAGAAAGATGAATATTCCAAACAGGTGAAGGCGTTTTTCAAGGCCAGAGAATGGCGGGTATTGACGTCATTTATAGAAACAGGGCATAAATACAACACGAACCTTTCCTATCATAATGTGTATTTTGTGGTATTCCTGATGATTCTCACGATTATCTGTTTCTTGATAGACTGGGAAGCATGGATGGCGGTTTTAGGCGCAATGGTGTTGCATTACCTTTTTGACATTGCGGATGATTATCATACGCTTGGATATTTGAATGACAATTGGAAACGATGGGGAAGTAAGAACAAGAAACCTACAGCTTCACGTACACAAAAATAAGCGTGCATATAATGGCACTTTCGATACGCATCACCGGATGAGTGATATAGGTTTTGATAAATACTTTTTTGTCTTCAAGATGCATATCTTTGACGGAATGCAGGATGTTAAAAAACCTTGTGCTGAACGGATAGAGCCATCTGATGCCACTTCTCATATCAATGGTATCGAAAAGAAAATGACTGATCACACCGACAGTGAGTATATGTATATATGGAAGAATAGCTGGATAGAACGCTGCAATGAAGTATGAAGCTCCGATGATACAGAACCAGAAGAGCGGTGTGTGCAGGAGACTTTCCCTGTGATTTTTGGACATGGGGATATATAACACATCAAAATCCGGCAGGTTTGCCGCAATCACGCCGATGGGATAGATCATAGGAGATGCTAGGGGAATCATCCCTGTATCAACGGATATTTTTGCAAGAACAATACCAAATAACGTGTGTGTAAGTGTTGTCATAATAAAATAAAATAGTGTTATCGGATAATAATTATACTCGGGAAAAACCCACCTCTTTCTTCATCGCGCGTTTATTTATTGGGAGTAAAGGTGGACACAAGTGTGTCAAAAATCTGTATACTTTCCGGCGTTGCCTTGTTTTTTCCGGAATCATAAATTAGCAGATAGTTTGTGTTGTCGACAAGGATCGGGCCGATATGGATGACAGTGCCCGTATTGGAATACCCTTTGACTCTAGTGGTACGCTGTCCTGCTACCGTTACCTGTTTGACCACATCTCTTGTTGTGATGAATTTTATATTCGGATCAGTGTTTTTGGGGTAGGAAACAACGAACATGGAATATCCTGCATCGGGCGGAGTCCATGTGTCCAAGAGAACCTGCGGTTTTATTTCATTGCTTTTGGTTTGTAATTCCGTCGGATATTTTGCGGCATAGCTCACTCCCGCGAATCCTTTCCACGCCGTTGTATCCAGATTCCCTTGGTCGGGCGAGGTATCTGCCTGTGCTCCGCCACGCATCTGGGATGCGGTATTTTTTTGTTTCTGTGCAGCATACAGCCAGAAACTGAGTGCAAGAGACAGGAATACTGCAATAACAATAATAGCGGTGGTTTTTTTTGAGGTACTGCCCGATGTATGTTTCGGGTCGACTGCATTGTCTTCCATATATCAATAACTATACTCATTCTTCCGTATTGTGTCTAGTCTGCAGGGGCGTCAGGATTCGAACCTGAAAGAGCGGTTTTGGAGACCGCCATGATACCGTTTCATCACGCCCCTAACGGATTTCATTATATCAGGAATTACGGTATGAGCGTGAGGGAGTTTATCATGGCGTTAAACCCCATACCAATGCCCGAAATAAGGATATCCATACCCGTTTTCGGATGAGTGAGCAGGAAAACATCAATCGGTCTACCATCTTTGGGTGTTGCGGTGTGATACAGGATGCCCGACATACTGCCAATCTGTACTGTTTCTTTGTTATCTTCGGAAACGGCAATACTGGGAATATCTTTTTGACAGGCAAGGACAATCGTATCAGTGTCGGATGTAAACGTTGCGCTTCGTGTTGCTTCTTTCACTTGAAAGGATTCGGGGTAAGAAAGAGAAACACCACAATCAAGGTTGGTGTATGGA
The DNA here is from genome assembly GCA_964609895.1 of uncultured Gammaproteobacteria bacterium. GTDB lineage: Bacteria > Patescibacteriota > Microgenomatia > UBA10105 > UBA927 > CAIJMI01. The sequence goes on from CAZSTG010000002.1 coordinate 44,020, forward strand.
CGCATGTTCAACAGTTTGGGAGTTGGAGATGCTGTTGGCGTTACAGCGGGTGTTGCTGCAGTAGGTTCCTGATTGATTTTTTTCCCGACATTAAATCCGACAAGAAGCGAAGCGATAACTGCGAGGAGCACGACTAGAATAAAAGTATTTTTATGCATACGTAATACAGGTTGTTTGTATTATAGCGAATATTTTTTACCCCTGCAGATGCGTTTTTATCAAACAATTTCACGATGGAAAATGCGTATTTGAAGCTAGATCAAAGCTAGCATTTCACGAGGGTCTGACCCTCTCTTTTTTGAAGCTACGCGAGGGTCTGACCCTCGCAAAGGGGATTAGTCTAAGTGACCGGTTTCCTTATGCTCCGTATGTTTTTTGCAGTGTCTGCAGTATTTATTGAGGTGCAATTTTTCCGGAGTATTAATTTTATTCCGTTTTGTTATATAGTTGGTCGCTTTGCACACGGTGCAGACGAGTCCAATGAGTAGCCGTTGATCTTTCTTTGCCATAAGAACCGTATTATATCGTATTTGATGATGCGCGCCAAGGGGTTAGTCGAGCAGGTTGTTTTTGACGATGGCATCAGCAATTTTTGTAGCCATCAGCGCACGGCCTTTATCTGAATAATGGATATGATCACCGCTGTTTATATAGGTGAGATTTCCATTGCCGTCGGGCAAGAGTGAAGGATGATAGGCATCAGCAAGCGGTAAATGTTCACCGTTTGCAAACCGGACGGTGTTTTCCAGATATTTTTTTATCGTTGTTGTGCGTTGCCACTTCTCAATGACGGAAAATGAAAGACCATATGCACCGTCGCCAAACCGATTTGCATTCGGCGCGATGGTTGCCGCCATGACGATTTTGGCGTTCGGCAGATGTGCCTTGATGGTATCCACAGTTTTGGCAAGGAGGAGCCAGTGGGCATCAATTGTACCCGCGTCATCACCAAATGGATTGTATCCGAATGATTCCACAACCACGATGTCGGGATTTGCGGACACAAGCGGTGCATACGACGTGCCAAGATACGTGTATCCGTTGGTGATGCGCTCGATGCCGTATTGTATACCGGTGCCGCCAACGCCATAGTTTTTGATGATGAATGTGGTGCGTGGAAAACGTTTTTTGAGTGCTGTTTGGAGTGTGGGTGCGTTTGGTCCCATGGTGTCCATCATGGAATCTCCGAGGAGTGCAATGGTGACAGCACCTTTTTTTATTGCGCTGTTTTGCTGTTTTGTCTGCGGCGTCGGAATGACCGAGGGTTTAACAGGACCGATAAATGTGGTGGTGCCGAGGACTGCAGGTGCAGTAGTGGGAATGGGTGTAGATGTCGCCATTAATTCCCCAAACGAAGATGCTGCTGATACGGGTTGTGCGAATAATACGAACGTAATGAGCGTCGTGATGAATACGAGAATGGCATGCATGGCATATTCCATGATACGGGTCTTGAGGAAAGCAATCAACTCGTTATGCGCGTTTTGCAAGTTTTGCTTTTACTTCTTTTGCGCCGAAATAGTCTTTGCAAAACTTAGTGGTGAGTTTCGCATCAAACCATGCGCAGGAAAAAATATTCAAATATACAGCCTTTTTGTATTCGGAAAAATGTGCGGTGACGGAACTGGTTTCAATCAGTTGCACAAGAGAAAACCCCGAGGTGATTGGATTTTCATGTCCGAAATGGGGGATGAGTGCTTTGCCGTATCGTTTCATGTGGATGACGTGATCACAGAGTTCGATGACAAATTTCCTGATTTTTGAGCGTGAGGAAATGGTTGCAAGATTGCAACCATACAGATTTAAGGTTAATTCCTGTCCGAACAATTCACTATCTTCTTCTCGTGGTGAGTGTAACATAAAAATATTTCCAAAAATAAAACAATAAAATAAAAAACGTGAGCAGTACGTCTTATGTATAAGTGTCAAGGAAAAGAAACGTGCTGTCAAGAGAGGAAAACAATTTTGGATGAAAAATATTCGTTGAGCCCGGGGGGAGAATCGGACTCCCGACCTTTTTCTTACCAAGAAAACGTTCTACCACTGAACTACCCGGGCAACATTGGTCTTCATTTTATCAAAATTTCCAGCCTTTGTATTGTTGACTTTTTTTCTCATGAACAATACAGTGGTGGAGCGCATGATTTTTCAAAAATCTTCGACTAATCATATATCAGGAGATATACTATGAACAATATTTTGGTGACAGGAGCGTTCGGACAGATTGGCAGTGAGCTGGTGCCAGCATTGCAGAAAAAATTTGGTGTGGAGCATGTGGTGGCAATCGGGCATCACAACATTCCAAAAGATTTCAAAGGCATTGTGGAAATTGCGGACGTCAGTGAGGGAGAAAAACTGGAAGCCATCATCAAAAAATATTCCATTGATACGGTCTACCATCTTGTGTCGCTTCTTTCCGCCAAAGGGGAAGTGGATCCGTTGTTGACGTGGCAGGTGAACATGGGTGGGCTAAAAACTATTTTGGATTTGGGAGTGAAGTACAAACTGCAAATATTTTGGCCAAGTTCCATTGCAGCATTCGGCCCCACGACACCGCGGGTTGAAACTCCGCAGCGGACAGTATTGGAACCAACCACGATGTACGGAGTGACCAAAGTTGCGGGAGAACTCATGGTTTCCTACTACCATAAAAAATATGGGCTTGATGTTCGGTCTATCCGGTACCCAGGACTTATCAGTTTTAAAACACCCCCAGGTGGCGGCACGACGGATTATGCGGTGGCCATCTTTTATGATGGGCTGCAAAAAGGAACATATGAATGTTTTGTCCGTCCGGATACGACACTTCCCATGATGTATATGGATGATGCGGTTAGAGGAACGATGGAACTCATGGATGCAGACCCGACGAAACTGACCGTGACGACGAGCTACAATTTTGCGGCCATCAGTTTTACAGCGGAAGAATTAGCTAGGGAAATCCAAAAACATATAAAAGTCGAAGTAACCTATGCGCCGGATGCACGTCAGGCAATCGCTGACAGCTGGCCGCAGTCCATTGACGATGGAGCCGCACGGACAGACTGGGGATGGAAGCATGAATTTACGCTTTCAAAAATGACAACAGTGATGATTGCGGAACTACAAAAGAAGTTTGGAATGGTCTGATATGCAATATATTTTTACGAAAGATCAATCGCCGAAGTTTGAAAAACACGGTGTTTCCATGTGGCAACTCGGCGGTACCCTTGAACAACCTGAAAAAATAATCTATCAGGAAACGATGAAGGGGCATGACGAAGAATTTCTCAATACGACAAGCACATTCAAATATTTTATTTTGGAAGGGAACGGCGAATTTATCATCTCCGGTCAGTCGTATCCGGTTTTTGCAGGAAATGTCGTGATCATTCCGCCCAAGACCCCGTTTTATTACAAAGGGAATTTGAAGCAAATCCTTGTCACTGCACCAAGTTGGAAAGAAGGAACAGATGTACATATTAAAGATAGTATTTTATAGAAAGGACAGATATGACAGATCCACTGCAACCGTTTTATGATCAGATTGAGACGATGAAAGAGAAGGGGCTCTATAGCACCATCCGTACGGTAGAGTCGCCGCAGGGCGCATGGCTCGCGGTGAACGGGAAAAAGGTTTTGAATTTCTGTTCCAATAATTATCTTGGGCTTGCCGCGCATCCCAAAGTTCGAGCAGCAGCAACTAGTGCAATTAAAAAATACGGGGTCGGGCCCGGAGCAGTGCGTACATTATCGGGAACCAATGTACTCCATTTGGCTCTTGAGGAGGAAATGGCGAAATTTAAGAAATGTGAAGCGGCACTTGTGGTGCAGGGAGGGTTTATCGCTAACATCATTGCTATCCAGACCATCATGGGAAAAGAGGATATCGTGATTTCCGATGAACTCAATCATGCATCCATCATCGACGCGGTGAAAATTGCGCAGATTCAAAACAAGTTTATTTATAAACACAACGACATGACGGATCTCGAAAAGAAGCTGCAGGAGATCCAGACATTGGCAGCAACCCCGAGGGCTGACGGATCAAAACGGCTGGTTTTGATCGTCACGGATGGCGTCTTTTCCATGGACGGCGATATTGCGCCGCTTCCTGATATCGTGCGTCTTGCCAAGAAATACGGCGCAATTACTATGACGGATGATGCGCATGGTGAGGGAGTTTTGAGCAGCCATGGTCGGGGAATTGTGGATTATTTCCATTTGCACGGACAGGTGGATATTGAGGTAGGAACATTTTCCAAAGCGCTCGGCGTTTTGGGCGGTGTGATTGCGGGAAAGAAGGAACTCATTGAATACTACCGTCAAAAGGCGCGTCCATTTGCCTTTTCCACGGGACTGACTGTTCCTGATACCGCAGCGCTCATTGCGGGAATAAAATTGCTTGAAAGTTCAGATACATTGGTGAAAAAAGTATGGGCAAACGGGAATTATCTGAAAAAGGAATTTCAAAAGCTCGGATTTGATACCGGCGTGTCAGAAACACCGATTACACCCGTGATGATTGGTGATGAAAATCTTGCTAAGACGTTCAGCGCAAAGCTTTTTGAACACAATGTGTTTGCAACGCCAATTAAGTTTCCGATGGTGGCTCTTGGCAAAGCACGCATCCGTGTGATGCCGTCAGCTTCTCACACAAAAAAGGATTTGGACTTTGGTATTGCCGCATTTCAAACGGTCGGCAAAGAACTTGGGATTATCTAACAATGGAGAGGGTCAGACCCTCTCCTGAAGCTAATTTTTCAAGGGTCAGACCCTCGCAGGCTATGAAACGATGGATGATTGTGTCTCTTATTCTGTGCGGCGTGATCGCCAGCGGCTTGGTGGGATGGTTTCTCTTTTCCAAAGAACGGCCCGTCCTTGTCAGTCCACTCAGTGGTATTCGGGAAAAGCCGCTTGAAAAATATTCCATACCGCGGTTGCGTATGAGACAATTTGTGCCGTCCACAATTGTGTTGGGTGAGCCGATAGCGACAGCGAGCGCATATACCGTGCACCCGTTTTCGTTTGTCAGTGATGGAAAAAAAGTGACGGGAATTGCCCATATACCAACGTCAACAAATCCTGAAAGAAAATTTCCTGTGATTGTACAATTGCGCGGGTATGTAGGTCGGGAAATATATACGGCGGGGATGGGAACAACGCATAGCGCGGAAGTATATGCATCAAACGGGTATATTTCTCTGGCGCCTGATTTTTTAGGATATGGTGAATCTGATATGCCATCAACAAGCCCTATTGAAGAACGATTGGAAACGTATACGACCGCGTTAACACTTCTTGCATCTGTTCCGACCTTGCCATATGCCGATTTGACCCATATTGGATTGTGGGGACACAGTAACGGCGGACAGATAGCACTCACACTGCTTACGATTCTTGGTGATCGTGCAGTGCCAACGGTGGTATGGGCACCGGTGACGAAACCGTTTCCATATAATATTTTGTACTATACAGATGAATTTGATGATCGGGGAAAGGCACTCAGGAAAGTGGTTGCGGATTTTGAGGCGGAGTATGACGCGGATGTGTATTCCATGACACAATATCTTGACGGGATTGCCGTCCCCATACAGCTTTCTCAGGGGACACGCGATGATGCGGTTCCTGTCGCGTGGAGCGATACGTTTGTAAAAACACTGGAAGAGAAGGAAAAAGACATTACGTATTTCACATACTCCGGCGCGGATCACAATTTAGCGGGGGGTGATGCATGGAATACGGCGATGACGCGCGATATGCAATTTTTCAAGAATGCATGGAAGTAGCCGTAAGGAAAGGGTCTGACCCTCTCCTTTTTGAAGCTACGCGAGGGTCAGACCCTCTCCAACAAAAAACACGGAGGCGTGCCCCGTGTTTTTTTAGTTTTATATTTTTATTTCGTTTACGGTAGGGTCATCGTGCCGGCTGTACAGGACGCTGATGCTCCCTGATCGTCCGTCACCATCGTTTTCATGGTGACTGCCGCGCCTTTGATGAGTTCTACTGCCTTGGTGGTGCATTGATATGTCTGTCCGCCGCGTTCGTCAGCCGGTTTTAATACGGCATTTGTCTCTGATGTTGCAAGTATTTTTCCGTCCGCATTTGCTGTGACCGTAAATGTACAGGTGATGCTTTTGGTTGTCAGCAGTGCAGAGCCTTCTGCAGATAAGTAGTATTTTGGAAATCCGATCATCGGATTGTACCATTGCTTATCGCAGGAGAGCTTGGTAATCATGGTTTTTTCTTCTACGACCGGTGGGGTTGTACTGGTTGTTTCCGCAGGTGCAGCTTTTGGTTTTGGCCACAAAAGTACTCCCGCAACGATAACGGCAACTACGATGATAGCGCCGATGATATATACGCTTGAGGTTTCACCCTCTTGATGTGTGTTCTGGGTTTCGTTTTCCATATGTAGATACTATATATATAAATGAAGTTATTTTGCAAGAGGCGAGAGGATTTGTTGAGCCGAGACGGGGATTCGGACCCCGGACCTACTGTTTACAAAACAGTTGCTCTACCACTGAGCTATCTCGGCAAGCAGTGTTGGTGTTTGATACGCTCATGAGTGTCAGGACCAGGATTCGAACCTGGGTAGCCCGTTAAGGCGACAGTTTTACAGACTGTTGCGATTGTCCACTCTGCCATCCTGACAATATGTGACAGTTGTCATTATATCGTAAACAAACGCTGCTTTCCATGACGTTTTTATGTGTGTAAATAAACTTGACAACGGGATTGATTTATTTTACGCTTACTAGTGCTCGGAAGGGATTTTTGTAAAGTTATTTTTTCTCTACAAATTTCTCATCAATGAGGTTCGCATCTGTTAATTTTTATCAGATGCTACAGGACCACAGTATTGTGTACCCGAGGGTACACAATCAGTCCTACCAATTAGTTCTAGACGGGAAAAACCTTTACAAACCCTTCGAGCGGAATTATTTTCTTCTCTTTCTTTCTGTTGTCGTTTTCGTGATACGATAGAGCTATGCTTACCGGCGTGAGACTCAAGGAAAAATCGAGAATGTTTGAAAAAAAGATGCGGGGGCCTGCACATACGATCAGGCTTTCCATTATCTATCTTCTGGCACACGGCGAGCTGTCGCTGCATGAAATCGTTTTGGATATTGATAAACCGCAGAATCTTGTGTCGCATCATATGAAAATTTTGGAAAAAAGCGGATGGGTGACAAAACGATCAGAAGGCAGGGAGGTCTATTATCATCTGATTGACCGAGGTTTTTTTGAACTGCACCGGATGCTTGTTGATACGCCGTTTTATCACACGAAACTGATGAAACGGTTGAAATAGCATGGAGAGGGTCAGACCCTCTCCTTATTCTTCATTGTCGAGAAGATACGCGTCCATCGTCCATTCGACTTTTTTCTGTGCTTCGTCGGTGTCTTCGACAAATGATTTGTAAGACGTAAATGTTTGTTGTGATGGGATATTGGAACTAAATGATGAAAGAATAATATGCGGATTGACCCATGAAATATTTTTGAGTCCTAGATATTGTGCATAAGATGAATGTGCTGTTACTAAATCAACACCGAGTTTTATGGGATTTCTATGAATGTATCGTGATATATGGAGGAAATATGCATCATCATCAATCAAAATTGCTTTGTAAACGCTTTCAAATAGTGCGCCGATACGTCGGTATTTTTTATTGAAATACATGGAATATCTTGTGCACACAGATTTGAGAAATGTATGCAGGGAATGTTCATCTTGCTGTTGTATCAGGAAATGAAAGTGATTGGGCATGAGGCAATAGGCCAGCATGGTGATGGTATCGGAAAAATTTTGGACAGGATCTTTTATGTGTGGACCAATCATTGCCGTCGGGATTTCTTTTTTCAGCGCCTCTTTAAGTATGTTGAGAAACCGCAGGTAATCTGATTCCTCGAGGAAAATATTCCGTTTCTCCACACCGCGATTGTAGACGTGGTATATCCCGTCTAATACAAAAAGTCTTTTTGTATTTTTTCTGGGCATTATGTTCACTATATCACAGAATAGATTGGAGAGGGTCAGACCCTCTCTTGAAGCTAATTTTGCGAGGGTCAGACCCTCTCTGGGGAGAATTGCTACTTGACGAAGTTTTATATTTTCTTTCATACTATATAGGTTCGTATGTATTCTGCCCGAAGACAGTGCTATGAACTTTAATTATTTCAATAGTGCATATACGGCAACCACAGTTGCCGGATATTCTTTTCTTTTTTAAAGACCCGTACGGGTCTTTTTTTGAGGAAGTATATTAGGAGAGGGTCAGACCCTCGCCTAGCTTCAAAAAAGAGAGGGTCAGACCCTCGCTAAGAGGAAATTTGAGGCATATTGAAGAAAATAGCACTATAGGGTACAATTATGAATATGGCAGAACGAGGATCGACATCAGAACCAATTCAGACTGGCAGTTATCGTCCTGATGGATATAAGCCAGCAACATTATCACATAAATTAAAAAATGCGTTAGGTGTGCTGATTATCGGTGGAGGGCTCGCAACCGGTTGTGCTCCAAAAGAGGGTTTCCATCCTACACAGATGCCGACTATGGGTGGTGAGACACCCGCTGCAACCTTGGTTGATCCGACACTTGCTCCGACAGAATATATCCTTCCTCCAGCGGCCGCAACAGAAACGTCTGTTGTGAGCACACCGACACTTCCGATAGAAACGCAGCCCGCACAGGTTCCTTTGGCACTCCCCGGAGTAGAATTTGGTGCCGGCGGACCCGACCTTGTACAAAATCCGTTGACCACGGCGTTGCAAAAAGCCGTCAATACTGTGGGATTTGGTGTTGTTTACAGCGGTGAAAACAATGTGAGTGCGGAAACAGGACAAGTATGTTTTAGTGTTGTTCCGGAAAAACTGGTGAGCGACACCAATGTAAACGGAGAACAGCTTCTGAAAGATGCCACTTCGAAAACTGGTATTGCCGAATACGACGATACGCAGGTACTTGGTGAGGTTTCCATTCCCAAAGACACGGAAACAGAAACATTTGCCTGTGTCCTTGGCTATGCGCTTCCTGAAAATACGATGTACCAAGACGGAACGCTTCGTCAGTTATTGGTACAAACGAACATTGCAGACGGATCCGTCGAAGTAATTGCTTCCATGCAAGCGGGGTTTTCCATGAATGATATTGTGGAAGTAAAAAATGGTGTTGTTTATGTGAACGGGGAGGTGCAGAACTGGACAGCATTTGAAGGTCAGCAACTTCCTGTGGAAAAAGATTATCGCGCGGATTATGAAAAGGTGCAGGCTGATCCGTGGACGGCAACCGAAGCAGAGAAAGCAGGATATGACACGTATGTCCGTCAACAGCTTGCGGCAGCAGGTATCAAAGACGCCGAAACCTTGTCTGACTATGATCTTTTGGAAGCAGTGATTGAATATCAGCAGGCACTGATTGCTAAAGGTGGGTTGGAAAATCCTGCAGATTATTTAGTTGAATTGCCGATTTCCCTTCATGAACTGATCCGGACGGATATGGATAATGTTGTTGCTGTACACCGTGAGCCAAGTCGGGATAATGCAAAATATGGCATCGGCGGAACTGTTAACCCAAGTCGAGAAGATTTACTTAATGAAATTACGAACATATTTCCGGATTTTTCCATATATGGAACAGTGATGCAGGCGAGCGCTCATGAGTATCAGATAAATGGTGATTTGATTCTATTATATAGAACTCCTGGTATGGATCCGAGTGTCGGCATTGGTGCGGTTTTAAAAATGTATGATGGTGATAAGGTTGCGTATGCGGAGGCGTTAATTTCAACTTCAACTGCACCCATTAATTCAGGAGATTTGTGCATGGGAAATCAAGTAGGAGAGGAAGTTTTGCCAAAAGCGTGTCCGGTTGGTGCACAAAGAACTCAAGCATATATAAAGGATAAAAGTTGGGAACTTTTTGAATTGTCAGATTTATTAAAAATAATGTCGGAAAGCGACCATGTGTTACAATTGGAAATGACGAGCGATGGCTCACATAAAGCGGGTGCTCCAATGTGGTCGGATGGAATAAAGATAGCTACTGACATAACTATATTAAATAATTAATTTCTTCAATTTCAAACTATTCATATTTCTCTTGATTATTCTCTTCATCACTGATACCGTAGAAGTATGACCAAGTTGTCATATGGCATTATTACAGCTCTGCTTCTTTTAGTAACAGGTGTTTTATCGTTTAAACCGACTGTTGTGCATGTACAGGCCGTGTATCCATCTAGCACTCCGACAACAGCGCCTACACGAGAGCCGGATGCATGTACCGGATCGGTTGATTGTAAAGATCCAAGTGTATATGAAGATGCTCCTGATTGTTGCTGTACTGGCTGCACAAAAAGTGGTTCTAAAATAGTTGTGGTTGAATGTAGACCTCTCTACGATCTCACTCAGCCTTATGTAGTATGTTCAAATTCTTGTCAGGCAAGTACAGAGTGTGGGCCAACATTGGTGCCAACAGGATATTATGTCGGGTGTCAGTATTGTCCAGATACATTTGCTTGGACGTATATGCCGCAAGATGACTGTGGAGGAAGTGCATGCGGATGCGGGGAACGCAGGACAGTATCTGTGTGGTGCAACGGGACACATTGTTATGACACCTGTAGAGCTGACACCTCCTGTACCAATAAATGCGGTGTTACGCCGGTGCCGACGTCCACACCGTACGATCCACCTGGACCGGATACGTATTACGGCACCTTGCAGGCAAAAGTGGTCACCGCGTCGGCAGAGGATCTCAGTTGCACTACCATTGCCGCATCAACAGATTATCTTGCAGGAACGCTTGTGACATTTTCTCCGTATATCGGTGAAGAAAAGCTTCTGACAGACAGTGTCCTTACATGGACTAATGTTGCGACATCCGGAATGACTGTATACGGTATTTCCAGTACACCGCCTGGACAATATACACCGGGGAATGTGTGTGTCTCGTCAAACGGGGGCGCGTATACGCAGGCATCCGCAGGAACGCTGACGGCCAACGGCATTTTGAATTTTGTCATTGCCTACTTACCGCAAAGCGGATGGGTGCAGACTGTCGGCGGTGATGCATATGCCGCTTCTTCTCTTGTTTCCTCCATTCCTTCGACCATCACAACATATTTTAATCTTGCAGGTGCCATGGGAGATGCAGGTATGGTGTCATACGGATCAAGCTATGATTTTGCTTTGAGTTATGCTAGTTTCGGCGAAGAGCTGGTATCGGAAAAGCAATGGTTAGTGCACCAAGCCAATACGACAACAAATTTTTATGAACATTTTGCGACACAGATGGATGTAGCAGGAAGCGCCACACCGATTGAAACGCTGGTTAATATCAGTAAGCCGACGTCCTGTACGTCCTCGCCCTGCGTGTATTATGCAAACGGCGATCTGACTACGGATGCAGCCTCCGCGTGGGCAATTGATGCAGCGGAACAGACAGTTTTGTTTGTCAACGGGAATGTGACCATACACAGTAACATTACCATTGCCTCCGGTGGATTTTTTGCCATTGTAGCAAACGGCAATATCACACTTGATCCTGCGGTCACGGAACTTCAGGGAATATATATTGCGTCCAATGCAACCAATAATGCGGTATTTAGCTCCGGCAGCGGATCAACACAGCTTGTGGTGACGGGGTCGGTGATAGCGGACAATTTCGCGTTGGAGCGGGATCTCGTTTCACTGAATGCAACCACTCCGGGGGAGATCTTTCTGTTCAATCCACAGTTGTTGTTTACGATGCCTGACGCGATGAAAGAAACCCCGTACATCTGGCAGGAAGTTGCTCCATAACAAAACATTTGTGAGGAGATGTCATACGTAGACTGTGTCAGACATGCAGAAGTTATCCCAGTGAAAAATGGAACAGCGACTGCGAAAGCAGCCAGAGGCCTTCGGACAATATCAGGATTGCGATGAGTATCTGCAACACTTTTACATTGAGATGCTTTGTGAGCGTTGGTCCAACGATTCCTCCCAGAAAAGCCCCGATGGTCAGATTAATGAGAAGATCGTAGGAAATGACTTTCCCAGACAAAAGATAGATGATAAATCCGGTAATACAGATGGGAACTTCGGAGAGTGTTGTTGAACCGATGGATTTTTTTGCATGATTACCGGAGAGCACCTGTCCTCCTGTCATCAAGGGACCAAAGCCGCCTCCGGAAATGCCTTTATTGAAGGCTGATATGATGGCAAGTCCGGTTATTTTTTTCCATGAAAAATGAAACCGGCGTTTTAACAGAAGAACAATTCCTATGACCGTGACGAGGATGCCAATATAGAGTTTTAATATGTCTTTTGGCAGTTTTACTCCCAATACCGCTCCAACGATGGTTGCGCCGACCCCCAAGCATCCCACGAGAAGCGAGATACGGAGGTCTTTGGAAATAGAGAGATGTTTTTTTCCGTCATCACCGCTTGCCACGAGCGACGGAAACAGATCCGCTGTTTTATATTTATTATGGAAAAATGCGGCCATAAATCCGCCGACAGCTTGGGAAATCAGAATGGACGGCACAACGAGATTGGAAGAGAATCCAAAAATGATAAGGAGCGGCGACAGGATTGTCCCGTATCCCATGCCAAGCCCCGAATCAATGACCTCCATGATGAATGCGAGCACAATCAGTAACAATGCATTTTCCATATAGTTATTGAATATACTGTTTTTTTCGCAGATAGTCGAGGATTACTTTTGCATTTTTTTCCGGCGTTGTCTTGACTGTGGAAAGGGATAGTTCCGGCGATTTGGGAATTTCATACGGGTCATCGACACCGGTAAATCCTTTGATGAGTCCGAGTTTTGCCTGTTTATATAATCCTTTCACGTCTCTTTTTTCGCATACTGATTTCGGCGCGTGTACATGCACAAGGATAAATGCGTCATTTTTCATCATGTGCCGCACCTGTTCTCTCGCGTTTTCGTACGGACTGACCGCTGCACACAGGACAGCACCGTTGTGTTTGACGATCTCATTTGCGACAAAGCCGATGCGGAGAATGTTGATGTCACGGTCTTCTTTGGAAAACCCCAGTCCTTTGGATAAATGCGTCCGTACCACATCGCCGTCAAGGAGCGACACTTCACGGCCGTGTTCTTTGAGCAGTGACAAGAGAATTTCCGCTATGGTTGTCTTGCCGGCACTGGGTAGCCCAGTAAACCACACGCAAAACCCTCGTTTATGCATCGGCGGGTATGCGTGAGATAAAATCGTACTGACCTCCGGTCTGGTAAACCACGAAGGGAGCGGTATTCCTTTTGCAAGATATGTATCCCGCACCTCGGTTCCTGACAGGGAAAGATACTTCGTCCGTTTGGAAAGCGAGGCAATTTCCTGATATTGTTTTTTCTTTGGAAGGTACACCATTTCAGAAAAAGCAACCATGCGGACACCAAGTTCCTCACTGTGTTTGGCAAATAATTCCTGTGCTGCATAAGGAGAATAGAATGGTTTTCCTTTTGAATCTACTCCCGGACCCGCATGGTCTCTGCCGACAATGAAATGATTTGCCCCGTAATTCCGCCTGATGATGCCGTGCCACAGTGCTTCTTTAGGGCCGGCCATCCGCATGGCAAGCGGCAGCAGACTAAGCATCGTTGTGTCGTGGTCATAGTAGTTTTTATATAACGCGGTATAGATGTGCGCGCGTGTGTAATATTCCACATCTCCCGGTTTGGTTACACCGACAACCGGGTGGAGAAGGAGTATTCCTTTGACGTGTTTGGCTGCGCGTTTTGTCAATTCCTCATGTGCCCGGTGAATCGGATTTCTGGTCTGAAATGCGACCACATCAGAAGCACCCATCGTTTCTAATTGGCGTCGTACCTGATAAGGAGACATGCGGAGGGAAGCAAAATCGTGATGTGTGGGGAGCTGTAACACAGTGAGACGGCCGGAAATATACTGCGATCCCCATGATGCCATTTCTGCAACCATTGGGTGCCTTTGATCTATTGTTCCATACACCAGTTGCGCTTCCGTTTTATAGTCCCATGGATAAATTTCTTCAATGTGCATGATGGCAAGCGGCTCATTATTTGGACTTCTGAGACATACTTCGGTGTCAAGATGGAGTTGCTTGTTGTCACGAACCGGCAGGGTGATAGGTATGGGAAACAGCATGCCGTTTTTAAGTCGCATTGTATGGATGACTGTTTCATAGTCTGCTTTGTTCATAAACCGGTCGAGTGGGGAAAACGCACCGGTTGCCAATAGTTCAAGATCACACACTGATCTGAGGGATAATTGCAGAGAAGGGAGCGTATTAATTTTGCGTTTCAGTTGTTGTCGTTTTTCTTCCTCCGTAACGCGTAACTGAATGAGTTTGTCACCATACGCCGAAATGATGTGATTGTTTTTCATGATTGTCTGTCTGTGATTTGAGTATGATATCATCAGCGTATCGCGTTATACAATAGATACCAGTATCCATTGCTGTAGAACGCGCAATGTCCCATGAAACATCTTATCGTCATGCCTTTCGCATTTCCGTGGAACTGGTCTGCGGACTATGAAAAGGAAACAGCACAACAGTTGGCAAAGAAGCATATTGTAGTCGCGTTTTTGGTCGGAGAAGGGTTCACACTTTGGCAATTTTTTTTGCAGCCACACAAACTAATTGAATCTGTGAACGACCGATTATATCTTTATAGACCGTTATATCTGCTTCCTTTTCAACGGTTTTCTGTAATCAGGAATATAAATTTTCGAATTGCATCACTCATGGTGCGCTTGTGGATAGCCATGTCGCCTTGGAAAAATAAGCGAAAAATATATTGGTCTTTTTCTTTGCAACATGCGGTGTTTCCAAGCTATTTTGGGAAAAAGTATTTTCCTCTTTATGACTGTGTTGACGCGTGTGTTTCAGAAAATACGGCATTGCAACGCGCGTGGAAGCGAGATGAAAAGAAAACTATGGCTGAATCAGCAGTAGTTTTTGTGAATTCATCGACACTGTTCGCGCAAAAAGCAGGTCAGCACCCGCATGTGTTTCAGACAAGTGAGGGGTTATTTAGTCAGGAGATTTTTCAGGACGCATATTTGAAAGAAGAACCCGACGATATATCGGTAATTCCGAAACCCCGCATAACATTCCTAGGCAACATAAATACCCGATTAGATTTTTTACTCCTTAACAAACTCATACAGATGACCCCTCAGTATTCCTACGTATTTATTGGCATGGAGGATGTTGGTTTTGCTGGCCATGCAACCGTTGATTTTTCCCAAGAAATTTCGCGACTGAAACACATGCCGAATTGCTATTTTTTAGGGAAGAAACTGAAAAATGAAATCCCTCGGTACATACAAAGTAGTGATGTGGGGCTGATACCATATGATATTTCTTTAGCATTTAATCGGTATTGTTATCCAATGAAAATTTCAGAGTATTTCTATATGGGAAAACCGGTTTTGTGTACCAACATCGAAGAAGCGAAAAAACTTGTTCCGTATATCTCATTATTTCATACAGCGGATGAGGGGAAACGTCAGTTACAAAAATTAGTATCCACACCGTTACCACGTTCTTATATCCGCGCGATGCGTAAGATTGCCAAAAGCAATTCAATTGCAACAAAATGTCAGTATGTAGAAACGGTGCTGCAAAAACAGTGTAGGTAGTAAGTCTGATACAATGCATACAATCATATGATCATTCCTCAATCAGCCATTATTGCCATTACACTCAACTGCAATTCACGGTGTACGATGTGCAATATCTGGCAAAATCATATCAAAAATGAGCTTACACCGGATCAGTATCTCAAGCTGCCGTCAACGCTTACTGACATTAATATTACCGGTGGAGAGCCTTTTTTGCGGCGAGATATTGTTGAAATAGTGCGTAATATGAAAACTGCGGCACCACGTGCACGGTTGATTTTGAATACGAACGGATTTATGACTCATAAGATCGTTGCTGACATGCGGCAGATTATCGCCATTGATCCGCATTTTGCATTCCGCGTCTCTTTGGACGGAATAGGAAAGGTACACGACACAATACGGGGAATTCCGGGCGGATACGAAAAGTGTATGGAAACGCTCCGTGCTGTACGAGCATTAGGAGTGAAGGATATCGGCATTTCATTTACCCTGATGCAGCAGAACATCGATGAATTGCCAAAAGTGCAGCAGGTGTGCAAGGAACAGGGATATGAGTTTTCTCTGACAGTGGTCACCAATTCGCCGATTTATTTTGGCGAGAAGAAAGAAGATTTTCGTCCGAAACGCAATGTAAAACTGGATAGAATTCTCAAAACTGCCGCAAGAACACATTATCAGTCATATGCTCCGAAGGAAATTATCCGTGGGTGGTTTGTTTCCCGTTTGCTGTCGTATATACAAACCGGAAAGCGGGTGCTTCCGTGTTATGCAGGATCCGGATTTTTTTACATGGATTCCGTAGGTAACGTGTATACCTGCCATATGAAGCCGTGGATCATGGGAAACATTACCAAACAATCCTTTCCTGCGATACTGGCCAATCAACATTTTGCACCCCGTGTAGCCAGCTGTAATGACTGCTTCATGGTCTGTACCGTCAAATCCAGCATGCGGCATCATTTGTTTCAAGTGGCACGCGAAGCAGTGCAAGAGAAAATAACTGCGCATATATGAACGGGGGACATGTCACCAACCGGCAGCACATGGGGGATATCAAAAAATATTTTACCGTCGGCATTGTGAGCGGTATGGTGGTGCTTGTTGTCACCAAAGCCTTGCAACTGGGACTAAAATTGATTGTTGCACGCCTTGGGGTTGAGGAATTCGGTTCGTATTATTATTTCATTTCTTTATACACATCTTTTGTCACTATTGCATCGCTTGGAATTCCGATGAGCATTACACGGTTTTTTTCCTATTACAGTGGAAAAAAGCAGGAACAGATGCGTGCGCACATCATTCAATCTGCACTGGTGCTCATGGGTATTATTGCCGTTGTTTTGACGGGAAGTCTCATGTTTTGCGTATGGCGATTTGCCGGATATTTTACTGCCGCGGCATATACCACAAGTCTGTGGCTGCTTGTGTGTTCCATCCCATTTTCATTCCTGATTGTCAGCATGAAGGCAGGATTATTGGGGCAGCTGCAGATAAAAAAGAGCTATTGTATTGACGGACTTACGGCACTTATTACATTTGGTTGTATTTCTCTTGCGCTTTTTGTTTTTCATGCGGGAGTTGCGGGAGCATTATATGCGTATGCACTCTCCATGCTTGTAACCGCCGCGATCAGCGTTTATTTATTCCATTCCTACATTCCCTTTGCTTCATTCTCTTTTCGGATTTCAAAAGAATTTTTTCAGTATACGTGGCCGGTAAGTGTGTCGGAGATTTTGACCGCGTCTTCTGCAATTTTCTATGTAACTGTCTTGAAATACTATGGTGGAACAGACGAGGTCGGTCTGTATGGCTTAGCTGTTACCCTTGCATCCCTTGTGAATATATTTCCGCAGATCATTCTTCCTGTATTTTTTCCCGTCATTTCCAAGTTGTACAGCAAACACATTTCCATCCGTGAGGTGTATAAGAAAATTGTTCTATTATTGATTATTACATCGTTGCTATCTGCTGGACTAGTGTTATTAGGAAGCCGCTGGGGGACAGGGTTGTTTTTCGGTTCTTCCTATCTTCCGGCTCTTCCCATGGTGCCGTATCTTATTGCCGCATACACGGTGTACATTTTGTTTGTGTGGTATAACAGGCAACTTTTGGATATGGCAGGGATGACCAAGGTAAATTTGTTAGCAACTCTATTGCGTGTAGGAATAACAATTGTAAGCATTTTTTTGTTTCTTCCGCATATCACAGGCATGCAACTTGCTATTGCATGTGGGATAGGATGGATTAGTGAAGGAGCAATGTGTCTTACTGTTATTTATAAAAAACGACTTCTTCAATAAGCGTTTTTAGTGGAAACTATCGTATGAACGATTTTTTATCTTGATATATTCGTTCAATATATCCCCGCATGGACCAAAAGATGATCACCATAGGAAGAGAAACGTGCATCATGGTGAATAAATTGGCAAAAAGATAGAGCCAACTAATGGAACTGAGAGACGCAAATATAAGTAATTCATCATTCTTAAGTATACGTGCCAGACGCACGTCTATTTGCAGAAACGTTGCAAGCAGCCACGTGAGAACTAAAAATCCGATTACGCCATTTTCAGCAAGAACGGTCAGATACCAATTATGCGGATATGCATAGACATTTTGAAGAATTTTATAGTTTGGTTCATAGACGCGTCCTCCATATCTGGAGTATACAATCTGCACATTATCCTTATAATTTCCTAATCCGACTCCGAGCAGCGGGTGCTGTATAAATATGTCAATTGCTTGGTTGTACATGACAAATCTTCGTTCAACACTGACAACATCTTCGGAATAGCTTTTCATCAGAAATCGATCAATAATGGTGCTTTTAAAAAAGATTACGGATATGCCGAGATAGAGGGCAAAAAGTATTCCACCTATGGAGAGGAACCATTTAGTTATGACTTTTCTTTCTTTGGGTATGTATATCCACATAAGAATAAATCCAAGACCATAGGTGAGGAATCTATACCGGTAGTTCACAAGAAAAATTGCGATTAAGGAAACGGAAAAAATTATGAGGCTAGCCCAGAAGAGTTTTTTTTGTTTCATTTGTTTGGCAAAAAGAAGTATCGCGATGATGCATGGAGTAAAATATTCGAAATCAATGATGGAAAAAATACGTCCTCTTGCCAAATCATGCGCAAAAACACTTCGTTCATACGAAGGGTACAGGACTTCTATGAGAGATGATCCTAAGGGTTTATCAATAAAAACAAGCAAGACCAAGAGAGAAGCACCGAGCATAAACCAAGGGTAGGTACTGATAATCCGTTTTGCCTCTGCCCATGAGAAAAACCAATAGGATAAGAACATGAACAGCAGGCCGGTGAAAGCAATATTTACATCCTGCAGAAAAAAGTTGCTGTTTGTCATGGAAAATACTGATAAAAGAAGGCTTATGACATAGAGGCAGACGGGATACAATGAATACATTGACAGAAATGGAAGAATTTTTTTGGCAATGATTTGTATGCACACGGCTCCAACCAACAGAAGCGCAAAGAATTTTGCAAATCCTAATGTGGTATTAAATCGGAGTATGGATGGTAGCCTCATCGGTCCAAAGAATGTCAATAGCAATCCACTGGTAAGAAGAGATGGCAGGAATGTGCCCCACTGAATTTTTTTTCTGTATATAACAACTCCCAACAATGCCAAAATGAGAGGCACAATGACAATTGCCGATCCTTTTGAAGGAAGGTATCCAAGTTCCGATAAGCTCGAAGTTGCGCCCGGATCATATGGTAAATCCTGAGGGAATTCAGACCGATAATTTGGAACTTGTTTTTGAAGATTATAGGAATTATCAAATCGATTCGGATATTGTGCGTTTTCCATGGATTACTCAACGGAGAGTATCTCGCCCTCGCTCAGATTATAATTAGTAAAAAGGAGCCATATACTGCTTCCTGTTTTTATATATTGTTCTTCCCTGTATACAAACTCTCCGTTTTGTTCGACCATTTTCAATTTGACCGTAAGATAAAAATCTTCATATATCGTACTTGCAGTTCTCACAAGCTGCCCGTTATTGTTTGCCGCTTCGGTGAGTGCGGGTGTCCGACTTTTTTCTAGTATTTCAGTGATAACGATTCCATCGCCGTCGACAATGGTGTCACCTACGTGTATTGCATCAAATTCATACGGCCAGCGATTTTTATGACGTATATGGACGATTTTTTCAACGTACTGTTTATTGTATTCGCCGTCTTTATATATAGCCACAATCATGCCTGGAAAAAAAGCATTATTCAGGTCTAAGCTGATCGGATCACCGATTGCCACAGGTTCACCTTTATACCGATACTGATTTGTTTTCTTGTTGTGTTGTACTGCCAAACGAACGGAAAGATATGCATCCCGTGTAGATCCACCTGCATCATACACATCAACTGCCATCACTTCTGCTGTCGCTTTGTTTGCACTATTGTATTCTTTATCTCCCTTTTTAATGGAGAATGCTAGCCAATCAGGGGGTCTTGGTGTGACCCACCACCAGTTTCCAGGACTGCCCTTGACACGAACGATAATATACTCCTGTTTTACGATGACTAACTTATACGTAAGAACGCCGCTTAATCCTAATACTGCACATATCATGATGAGTAAGCGAAGATGTTGCAGGAAAAATTTTTTTGCTTTTTTGATTTTCATTGGTCTATATATACATCATCGAGTTTCCAATATCAAGCGATAGAACGCCTCATATTTTTTTGCAATGTATTGAATAGTAAAGAATTTTTGTGCGTAGCGTTTTGCTTGTGTCCCAATGGTGCGTCTTTTTGATTCATGAGAAAGCAAATCGTGTATTGCTGCAGTAAGTGAATTGACGTCATTTGGCGGGATGAGAATACCATAGGTATTGTTTCTGATCGATTCTGGAGTTCCGCCGACATTGGTGGCAATGACAGAACAACCTGAGGTCATCCCCTCAATCACCGTTCTTCCGCATGGTTCGGACCATAATGAGGGAACGACTACAATTTTTGCTCTGCGGTAAAACTGTATCATGTGCGGGTGTTTGTGTTCGCTCATAATTTGTACAGACTGTTCTAAATGTAATGTCTGAATCAGCTGCTTATATACTGCGGTTTCACCGCCGCCGATGAGTGAAACGCGGACGTGTTGTCGTGCTGTCACCTGTTTAATTGCATAGAGCAATGTTTCAATTCCTTTATACCAAACGAGTTTTCCAACATAGAGAATATCGATATCCTTTTGCGTTTTTTTCATATGAAACCACGTGTTCGGAACGCCATTTCCAATGATGGACGTTTGTATGTGGGGAGCCATGTTTTTTAGTTTTTGTTCGACAAAATGACTTACACAGATCGCATATCGTATATGGGACACACACCGCTTTCGCATATATTTCTTCATCTGGCCTTGTATGTATGGTATGAGGTTTTTTGGAGAAAGAATAAAAAAGTCCTTCCGACGGATGATTTTCGTTTTGCCGGTCGGGCGAGGAATTGCGTTTTGCCGTTCAAATAACAGATCGTTTTCTGGGGAGATAAGTCCGTAATCCTGAATGACCGCAACGAATGTATGGCAAAAGTATTTCCAATACGAAAGAAGTGAAATGCTATCAACATCGATAGCCTGAATGATATCCGCGTGTTGCAGGAATGCATCAGATTTGAGATGTTGCCGTAACAAGAGACTGCGGATCGGCAGCAGGAGCGTTCGAAAGGGGACGGGATATAAGAATGGCGTTGTTTTTATACAATACCCGTGCACATATTGTGTTTTTTGTTTCCCACCCGTATATATCGTAATTGTATGACCGCGTGCGACTAATTCTTTTGCGACTAGTTCTGTAAGTATTTCAGCACCACCGATATATGTTGAGGGCAAATAGCTGGAAAATATCGCGATATTCATATCTTTTTTGCGGATTCGGCAATCTCTTTATACACAGCGTATGTTTTTTTGGCACAGGCAGTCCATGAATATTGTGCTGCCCGTCGTATGCCCAGACTGCGGTATTTCTTCTGTGTTTTTTGATCATTAATCAGGTGTTGTATTGTTTTCATTTCTGCAGTTGTCGGAGGAAGAGAGATGTATATGCCGTTATTTTGAACCATTTCCATAAGTGCCGGAATATGACTGACAATGACAGGACAACCGCACGCCATTGCCTCGAGTACGGTAAATCCAAACCCTTCTGCATAGGAGGGTTGAAGAAGTACCGTGGCTGCCGTATAGATTGGAGGTAAATCCTTTTCGGGAATTGAGCCTAAGTGCCGTATCCTCTGTGCAAACGGTGATGTCTGTATGAAGGCCTCTTGTTCCTTTGTCCACGGTTCACCAACTTTTACGAGATGGAGATTCCGGTCGCGTTTTGCAAGGATAAAAAATATGTTCAGTAACCCCTCAATATTTTTATTGTAATATGTTGTGCCTACATGCAGGAGATAGGTGTCCGGAAGCGCGTATTGCTTTTTTATTCGATGCAATACCTGTACATCAGTGCAGGGAGTAAATGTTGAAGCCACCCCTTCGGGGATAACGATAACTTGTTTTTCGGGAATATGGAGATACCGGATGATGTCTTGTTTTGTTGCTTCAGATACAGCGAGTATTCTTGCAGCATGTCGCATCCGTCCGACTCTCCAACGTTCTATTGCATGTTTTATCTGTTTTTTGATCGTCGGCTTAACATACTGCATCATCCAATACGGCGCAGTGAGGTCATGGCACGTGATAATTGTTTTTTTCGGATCGAGTACTGCAAGAAGATGGGCGTTTGCGTGGTCGGTAATATGATATACATCTGCATGCTTACCAAGAATTCCCATGGGGTTAACGATATAACGGAATACTTGCCTGATTTGTTTGTGGCGCGCCGAGAATAACTTGGATAGGGCAGGAAGTGTGACATGCGAGGTAATTGACAATGGTTTTTTGAGAGAGAGCAATGCGTTTTTGAGCTTGTCCGCATAGACATCCATACTCGTCCAATGCTCTTCTTTGTAGTCAGGTAAAAAAAGGACGTTCATAATTGCATGGTAGAGTATAGTGATTTTCCGTGCATATTGCCTATGATGTTAGTTTCTTGAACATTATTGTACAATAAA
Organism: uncultured Gammaproteobacteria bacterium; assembly: GCA_964609895.1. Lineage (GTDB taxonomy): Bacteria > Patescibacteriota > Microgenomatia > UBA10105 > UBA927 > CAIJMI01. The sequence continues at coordinate 66,714 of CAZSTG010000002.1, forward strand.
CCACAATGAAGAGATCTGCAGTTTATATTGTTTATTCAAATTTGCTCCTCGGTGGTATTCCAACCAAAATTATTGATATTGCAAATGCGTTTCGTTCGTCAAAGACGACTGTCTACATAGTACTGCAAAAGGGAGCTCCGCAGGATTTACGTTCATCCATAACAAACAAACACGTACATATTATTGATAGTCCATCACAAAATCCAGTCATATTTATGTTTTGGATATGGATGCGGCTTCTTTCTGACAGGCCTTCGTCTGTACTTGCGTTTGTGAGTTCCTATGCATTACCCGTACTTTTGATAAAGACATTGTTTTTGCATGCAATGCGTGTTGTGGTTAGCGAAGATCATTATACACAAACAATGCTGCAATCCATGAGATTTCCTGCACTGCAGCGTATAGGTATCCAATACTTGTATCCGAAAGCGGATAGCATCATTGTTCCAACGCATGAGATTAAACAACAGTTGCAATCATTTTTTGCTAGACCATTGTCTCAAATAACTGTCATTCGTAACTGGACACGTTTTTCTGCACCCGTCAAGCCGTTGAAGCAGACAATTGACATTGTTCATATTGGAAGATTAGTCCCTTCAAAAAACCCGATGCGCATCGTTCAATGCATGCATGCATATTGTACAAAATACAACAGGCATGCCCGATGCATGCTTATTGGAGACGGTTCGGAATATACCCGTCTCGATCGATATATTGCAAAACACCACATTCAAAAAAATATCAAACTGCATCATGCGGTTGTTGACGTTGCTTCATACCTTCGGCGTTCAAAGGTATTGTTGTTCATGCCGGATGAGAAAACAGAAGGATTTCCTCTGATTATCCTTGAAGCAATGAGATGTGGGGCAGTTGTAATGACGAATGCATTTGCAGGCGTGTATGAGACAATACACGATGGGGTGAACGGATGTATTGTTAAGCGTACATCTGTATTTCCTTCAGCTATTGATTGCATCTTAAATAACGGAACTATGCGGCATATGATAACAGAACATGCGCAAAGAACGATTGCTCAATTTCATTCGGTAAAAAACATATCGGAATATATGAAAGTAATTCTGTAATTGTATGGAAAAGAAAGAATACGAAAAAATGTACAGGTATGAAGATGCCTATTGGTGGTATGTCGCCAAACGGAATTTTATTCAGACATTTCTTGCCTTCATGCGGCGTGTACCACGCCTTGCTATTCTTGATGTCGGGTGTGGAACAGGCAGAAACATGCAGCTTCTTTCGGGTTATGGCACAGTGACCGGCATTGATGTGTCGGAAGAAGCGGTGCGGTTTTGCAAAAAAAGGAAGCTGAAACGGGTATACCTCGGGAATGCGGAGCATATTCCTTACAGGGATGATAGGTTTGATCTTGTGACCCTGTTTGACGTCCTGTACCACCGCCACATCCGTTCCGACAGCCAAGTGCTCTCCGAATGTCACCGTGTTCTGAAACGTGGCGGCTATCTGCTTGTGACAGATTGTGCATTCCAGCAGTTTTTTGCCCCGCATGACGTTTTAAATCAAACGAGACATCGCTACACTAGACAGGAACTGGTGGACAAGACTACTGCGGCAGGGTTTATTGTTCTCCGCAGCTCCTATATATTTTTTCTGTCGTTTCCGTTATTTTTTCTTGAACGGCTGCTGACACGGTATCATGTACTGTCTCCAGATGATACGGAGCAGGTATTGCCTTCTTGGCTGAACGCAGGTCTGGTTGGTTTGGAAAAACTCGAGAATGTTCTGCTCCGGCATATGTCCTTGCCTGTCGGCAGCTCTCTACTTATTCTTGCAAGGAAACCATGAAGCATATACGCGTCTCCATTATTGTTCCCACGTATAATGAAGCTAAAAATATCGCGCCTCTTATACAGGAAATTTTTTTGGCGCTTCCCAGACAATCTACAGAGGTTATTGTTGTTGATGACGACTCTCCTGACAAAACATGGCGAGTCGCACGTACCATCCGTCTGCCGCATGTGCGCGTGTTTCGGCGGATGCATACCAGAGGCCTGACGAGTGCCATCCAGTTCGGTATTGACCATGCTCGGGGATCCATTGTCGGGTGGCTTGATGCGGATTTATCTCACCAGCCGAAATATTTTACCAAGATACTTCAGATGATGAAGAAGTCCGATGTTGTTGTTGCTTCCAGGTATATTCATGGAGCGCGGGACGATCGAAAAGAACAAATAGCTGTAGTTATGAGTAGTATCATCAATTGGATTGCACGCACCTTCCTTTATAAGGATATAACAGACTATACGAGCGGGTTTATTCTCATAAAAAAACGGATTTTTGAGGACTATCGATTACAAGGGGATTACGGCGAATATTTTATCCGTCTTCTTGTCTATTGTGTGCGACGCGGGTATCAGATCCGTGAAATTCCGTATGTATTTGTCTCCCGCGTCTATGGCATATCCAAGACCGCAAACAGTTTTTTTGAATACATTGTTCGTGGTCGAAAATATGTAGTGACTATTTTTCGTTGTCTATATGGCAAATATGGAAAAATGTAAGTTGATTTTGTGAACAAAAACAAGCGTAAGTAAAACTGTGAATATTGCTATTTTGAGAAGTATTTAATTACCAATAGTTTCACATATGTTTAAGTCTAAATTACAATTGGTTGTATTGTGTTTTTCTGTCTTTGGGTCGCTTTTGTATTACTTTCCTTTATTAGCCTCTCTGGGATCATTGGGAATTCAAGACTGGGATCAAAATTTTGCATGGAGTGAGTTTACGCGGATGTCAATATTGCAGTTTCATCAATTTCCTTTTTGGGATCCCTATCGTTGTGGAGGAGCAGTCCACTTTGGAAACCCCCAGATGAGTGTTTTATCCATTCAAACGTTATTTGTATTACTTTTTAATACGGTATTCGGAATAAAAATAAGTATACTCGTTCACGGAATTATCGGATTTATTGGTTTTTATATTCTTTCAAAACAATACAAGTTATCTGACAAAGCAAGTATTATTGCTGCAACCATTTTTTCTTTCAGTGGAATAACGGGCTCGTTTCTTTCGACTGGAATGGTAGTATTTAGCAATTTTGCTTATACTCCATACATTCTTTATAGTTACAACAAGGGTCTTAATAATCGAAGGTGGACAATAATTGCTGCCTTTCTTTTCGCTTTAAGTTTTTATTTTGGGTATCACATTCCGCTTCTTCTCATTCCATTTTTCATACTGTATAGTATATTTAATTTTTTCATTGAAAGAAAACCTTCGTATCTTTATCAACTTGTCCTTTTTACGCTATGTTTTGTAATTTTTAGTGCTCCAAAACTAATACTGTCCGCTCAGTTGATTTCTTTGTATCCGAGATACATTCATGATGTTTCTGGGTTTACATTAGATAACTTGTTTTACTTTTTACTTTCAAGAAAACAAAGTCTGTTGGGAAACTTGCCCGTTGATCACTCGCTCTCTATAGATGAAAACTCATTGTATGTTGGTATTGTGCCGGTTCTGCTTTTTTTCATTTTCTTCATTAAAAATATGAAGGAAGTACGGAAACATGTGTCTTTATTGCTTGTTCTTATTTGTATGATTCTATTCATGCTGGGGAGTTCTGTCAGCCCCTCGTTCTATGAGGCACTTAGACAATTGCCAGTCTTTTCATCCTTTCGTGTTGCGCAAAGGTTCCGTTTTGATTTTATTATCCTTTTTGCACTTATTGTTGGATTAGGATTTGATAGGTTAACGTCCTTTTTTCATTCACGCACATGGAGACCCGTGTCCATTGTGGTCATAGGGTTGATTTTTGTTGACCTCACAGCGTTTTCTTATGTAAATTTTTTTACAAAAACTCTTATTGTAAATGATAATTTTTCACACATTTTTAACGAGTCGTTCACACAAAAAACGGAGGGTTTAAACCGTGCGGTGGTTTCATATCAAAACGCGGCAATTCCAATGGCGATGGAAAAACCTGATACCTTTTCACCGTGGGGATTAGAATACATTGGAGTTCGACAAAACATAGGTACAATAAAATGTTCAGATCAAATTACAAAAGGTAAAGGAGTATTGGGTTCTGATAATGGTAACTATCGTGGCGAGTGGTATACAGAAAAGAATTCTCGATTCATCATCTTACATAGATGGAGTCCACATGTTATATCATTAGGTTTGTATAGTACGCCAGATAAACGGATAAAGGATGTTCTTATACTTAATCAAAATTTTTTCCCTGGGTGGTATGTTGAAAAAAATGGAATTTTATCCAAAGCAGATAATTATAATGGTTTATTATCAACGAATATTGACCTCGAGGATAAATTTGTTACTTTTACATATCTTCCCTTTAAGCTGAACAAGTAAAAGAGTCCGTATTTTCTCTACGCCGGTTTATATACTATGATGAAGTGAAATTTTTATTTTATTTTTCGACCATACTACTATCTAAACCTCTACAAGAATTGTTTCTCCAAATTGTAACGGTATCATCTTCATACATTTTTTGCAGATTGAAGCTTTGCCGCAAGTATACTATGACGTGCATGTATGTATGTTTCAGTAGGGTAATATACCCTATGTTATACAGGTTATTAAATTTCTGTATTTCCTCATCATCCATTGGCTCACACTGGTTTTTCTCCTGACAATTGATCAATTTATCTATTACTGAGTCTTCGTAAAAATATTTCCACGTCTTTTCATCAATCATTGACATATATCCACCAATAATGGGTTTTTTGTGAACCGTTTGGAAGTAAAAACTCATATCGTTTTTTTGTGAACCGGTGCTTTCATATATCGCGTTACGAAATCCGAACGGTATTTCCAGTATTGCGTAATTGTTTTTATCTTGGGCAATCTTTTGATATAGGGTAGGAATTGGTGGAGGGTCAAGTAATGAAATAGGCACAATTTTTCCTTCAGTAACTAACACTAGGCATAAAAAGGTGATCGTCAACAGCTTCGTTGTACGGTGTATGCTGTGATTAAAAATGTATGCAAGAGTATAGGAAGAAAAAAGTGCCAGTATTACTTCTAAAAGCACTACAAATCTGCTTGGGACACGGAGAATTTTTATAGGAGTCAGATAATCAAATAACCATGGATATATCGGCGTCTGTGAACCCAGAGATAGGACAAAAAATATGACAAAACAGCCTCCAAATATGAATAAGATTTTATTTTGAGTGCTGTTCCGTTTTAAAAAAATAAACAGTAATGCAAGCAACATTGGTACGATGCCCAAATACACAATTCCTCCTTCATACGATGGGGAAGCGTAACAATACTGTAGTATTTTGGAAATGAGCGTATTGCACGGGGGTAAAAGAAAGGAGAGAATATTCGCGTTAAATTCAGAATAGAATGGTGCATGTACAACGTCCGACAGTTTATTTATGTTGAGTACAATAATCGGGCTCATAAACAGGGTAGTTACTAGTATGGTTTTTGCTAAAGATTTGATTTTTAGAAGCAGTGTGTTGCTCAGATTACCCTTTTTAGCTTCCAAGATATCAGTTATTATGCTGATGATGAATATCACTCCAATAAACAAACTAAGATAGAGAAAATTTCTGTATTCCGTATAGGCGCACAGAGCAAGGAAAAATGATGCGCCTAGTATATATTTCTTCCGGTGTTGATTAAAAATAAATAACAGGCAGATAAAATAGAGCGCAAAACCAAACCACTCCGTTGATGCTACGTCTATATGGCCCGTCATAGCACGGAAGGATCTATAGTAAGAAAAGGTAAAAATAATTGATCCCAAAAATGCTGCGAGGCCATTCGACACAAACAACTTAATAAATATATAAAGACCTATTCCTGTAACAACGTGGGTAAAAAATATAATAAAATTGTACCCCGCAAAAAATCCAAAGAAGTGTGTAATTGGAGCGGAAAGTATACCGTGAATTATCGATATGTCTTGAGCGAGATTAATCGTTAATGGGTAAAACTGATAGTTTGTTGTAAACGGAGATTGTTTGAGACTGACGATTGCGTGTTCAAACCACCATACAAACCATGAATTGATATACACGTCTCCTCCGTTGCCGGGAATTGTGGAGCCAAAATGTTTTATAAGTGGAAAGGTAGCGACAGTAGTAAGAAATATCAAAATACAACTTATTAGAATGTATGTTTTGATCCAATGAGTTATTGGTGCTATTTTTTTATGAGACATAGACGATATAGTGCATTGTTTATGACAGTATATAGATTTTCTTTGGATAGATGGTCAAAAAACGAAATACGTTTCGTTTTGAATACAGCATGTTTTAAATCATCTGGTATGATTGAAGGTCTGTCATATAATGTGATTTCCTTGATAACGGTTGGATTCCCTTCAATGGCTGAAGCGAGGATAAAGAGACGACAATTGGAAAGCAACTCGCTTTTTTCTTTGCCAAAGACCCAGCCGGTGAAAATAATATTTGGATTATCTTGTGCGTATTTTCTCAGCATTTGTTCATAGGATTCAGTAAAGGAAGCGCCACCTGCAAGAACTAATTTTATGTTAGTCTGATGAAGTTTTTGATAGGCTTCAATAATCCATTCAATACGCTTTTCCGGAACAAACCTCCCCATATAGAGGATGTAATCGTTTCCTAGGAGTCCATATTTTTTAGTGATGATTTCTGGTTGTTCTCTTCTGTGCAATTCAGTGATGGGAGCATCGACTGTGGAGGGCTTCCGGTAATATGTTTGATAATACATTTGGAGATCATCTGATACGACAATAAGTTTATCCGCGTTTTTTACGGCGATTTTTTCACAAATTTTTAGGAACAGTTGTGCGATTCTGTTCCATTTTGCGCGTTTCCAATCAAGTCCATGGATAGTGACAAGTATTTTTTTCCCCGCTATTTTTGGAATAAACGAAAAAAATGATGGACCGATTGCCTGATACCAGACAGTATCGGCTGAGGTAAAACAAACATGAATGGAGGAGAGAAGGGAATGAATAAATGCGTCAAAATGTTTTGTTTGGATTGTGGGGACATGGATAAGTTTCACCCTCTTATATGTTGTCTGCTGTTTGGGGGTTGCCCAATTACGCACATAGCAGGAAACCTTCGTTCCTTTTTTTATCAGACGTACTGCCTTTTGTTCAACGTAGAATTCAACTCCGGAAGTGCCGATAAATTCAGCGGGTATTCCTTTTTGACCGATGAAGGCAACATGATGCATAGATTAAGGAAAGACAAGAATGTTCTTTTTCAGTGATCCAACTTCAGGAAGTCCATGTTGCTCGACGTCTATACAATGTTCCTTTGCAGCATCACTTTTTCGGCAGTCAATCAGAATTTGCCTTGCGCCTTCAGCATCATGAAGCATGGTTTGTGTCAGGCTTGCGAGTTCCACATAATAGTAGCTTAGATCAGGATCTAATTGTTGTGCTGCTTCCCATAATTTTTTTGTGCGTTCAGGAGATGTGGTGATGTCCGCAAATCCCGCAATGTAATAGAATCGCGACACGCGTTTCTCATGATTCATAGCATCGTTTGCAAGGTCGCTCGTCATTGCTTTGATCTCTTTGACTTCATTTTCTTGAAATGGTCCGACGTGCCGGATGGCATCTCTATACATAGGTGGGAGAAATTCTAGGCTGTATGTTTCAATTTGTATACCTGCTTCTTGGTAGCTTTTTTCTTGAATCAGAAAATCAATGTATTGTACATAATACTGCTCATTTTTTGGATACAGTGTAATAAGCTTTGTATACATACTGCGTTTGTCTGCGGCTGACAATGTAGCTTCATTTGTTTTCAGGATTGCGTCGATGATTTGGTGGTCGTTTTTATGGAAAAAGGACAGCATCTGGATTTGGTGGTTGGATAGGAGCACTCCGCGTTGCTGTTGCTTTTGGATATAGTCTGCAGCAACCGGCGTATGGAATGGTATAACGGCAACCGTCGCTGTATTTTTTGACAAAAACTGCAGTACCAAACCGGTGAGTGACAAGCCGTAAAACAAAAGGAGCCACAAAAGTGCAGCATGGACAAGGAGCGGTGTACGGCGAGTACCATCTGTTTGTTTTGCTCGTATGCCGATGCTGACACTGAGTATGGCCCAGAACAATATCCAGATGATAATGAAGTCCAAATTGAATTCATAGATGCTGTACAGTCCTGTCAGCACGACGCCTTCAACAAGCGGCACAGCATAGTATTTCGTTTTGGTATCCAAAGACTGAAGATTGCGCAGGCTGTGGCGAAAGAGCAGAAAGAGAAGTATGAACAGGCCAAGTGCGCCGATGAGGCCGGATTCCACCATTGTCTGCAGGGGAAAGCTGTGTGCAAATAATGAATATGTTTCAGGACGTTTCTGCAGCCGCTGCGATTGAAGAAAAAATGTTCCCGGACCGCTGCCTGCAATCGGGCGTTCGCGTATGGCGATGACAGACTGTTTCCAGTATTCCAGACGGTTTTGTATCGGCGTTTCTTTGGTAAGAAATTGTTGAACAAGCTGCTTTGTATTGCCGGTGGCAGTAAGCTGCGGTCCGGTGAAATGGAACAGACCGACAAATAGCATGCACAATAGGGTAGTCGCTCCGATAAACAGCAGCTTCTGTTTTCTAAGAAGCAGTGTTCTTCGTGACAGTATCGTATAGATGCTGTAGCCTGCGATAAGTATCCATGCTCCTCTCGCAAATGTCGCTATCAGCACAATGATGACGCCCGACAAAATGACGTAGTCCTGCCATTTTTTGCGGTGTATGACGTTCCCCGTCGCCATAGGGATAAGAAATATTATGAGATGCGCCAGATAATTATGTCCGTATTTTGGCAACAGCAAATTCATGTCCGGAAGTGATGCACCTAGCTCAGGAAACAGATTGACAATGAGGGATGAAACAGCTGCTGCTGCCGATAAAAAGAGAACGCCGTAATAACAGGTAACAAGGACTTTTTTATTTGCTATTGCCTGAAAGAAATAAAAAACAAAAAATCCGATAATGTACCGGTTTACCGCATAGATGGAATAGGCGACACTGTCTGAACATAGGGAAAGAACTAGTGTGTAGAGAATGATGCCACACCAGAGGCCAAGTATTGGTTTCGGCATCATCTGTTGTCGGTGTTTGGTGAGAAAGCACCAATAGATACCGAGGAACAACACATACCCCGAGATATAGACATCGATCGTTTGGTGTTTTCCGTCTCCCAAGAAGACGGTCAAGAACAGAAGGAAAAAAAAGAGCATCACCATTTTTTCTTCATTGGACGCGGAGCGGATTGTTGTATAGATTCGCCTAAGGGCGGCCGTAATTTTTTTTACCATACGACATGTTGCAGACAGTGTTTCCAAGTCACATGTATCATACTGCATTTGCTTTCTGCGGGAAAGGTAGCTTGGAGATTTATTTCAGTACGAGCATTTCAATAAGGGTAAGAACGCAGAGGGTATAGGTGACGATCATGATCCACGCGAGTTTGCCGTCCAATGGTGTTTTGTTCCACGCTCGAGGTAATAATTCCGTCCAAAACCGGCGGTTTGTATTCCACACATGATGAAGGAAATTTTCCCCTTTCATGGAACGAGTATAGAGAAGAGGCGACAGATAGTCACTGCATCACCGTGATGCATATGCCCGTCTGGGAGCGTATCATTTGTTTTTTGCCTTCATGTCCTGCATGATGAGATATCGGAGATAGACTGATTTCGGCACCTTGTTTTTTTTTGCCTGTTTTGCCAGAAATGAGGCTATTTTTGAGGTGATGAAAAAGGTGAACCGGATATCGCTTTCTCCGCGGAAATAATTGATGAAATCGCGGATGGTTTCCGGTAGGTTTTCATCGGTGTATTTTTCGACGATGAGCTTTTCCTCCTCATTGTTGATGATGAGGGACGGCGGGTCACCCTCACTGTATAAAACGAGCACGGGTTTTCCCCTGTGAATAGCAAGTGCAATTTCATACCCTACGGAAATACTGGGAAACGATGCCTCGACAACGACAAAATCCGCCTCATTGATCCAATCTTCGAATTTTTTTTGCATCCTGAGCCGCTCGTCGCGTGTTTCAAAATGGATCTGTTCTTCTGTGGTGTTTAAAATATGATCCGCTGCCACCTCAACACCATTGTTATGGAGGAGTTCAATAATCCGTTTGTAGTGGTTAAGGTGATACTTTTTTCCGACGATTGATGCGGTGAAATAAGCACGCATATTAGGTAAACGCAACCGGTTCGATTACTGAGATTTCATTCGTTTCAGTAATTGCAACTCGGTTCAGACGAATTTTCCCTGCAGCAACGCCTTGTTCAACGAGTGCATGTGCAAATTGTGTCCCGTATTGATCCATACGGTTTTCTTCAGCCACAATACCATTTTCTCCGTCATGAATACTTTTCATTTCACCATGTGTATAGTGGTTTGCTCCTCCACACACACCTGTGTGTGTAAAAAGGTCAATGTCGGCTCCCGACACGCGTGACGCTTCCGCTAAGAACTGAACATCAGCTTGGAGCCTTTTTTCATCAGGTTGTGCGGCTCCGCCTGCGGTGAAAAAGAACAGTGCAGTCGGCTCATCTGTATATTGTTTTGCGATGGCATCACTTTGACGATAGTCCATGCATCCGGCAACAAGTTTTTTGGATTTTGTGATTGCCTCTATTTCTTCCTTTGACCCTTGCGGTGATCTGAAATTATATGCATGGTGTTCAATGGGTGTCAACAGATTTCCTTCTGTGACCTGCACTCCATGGTGTTTTGCGCCTTCCCGAACAAGATCCGGATCACCTGCATGCAGATTTTTAACCATGGCAATCGCAACTTCCAGTGGAGATTGTTTTGTCAGTTTTTCCTGCGGCGCTTGCATATGCATATTCCTTTCCATGAGTTTTTTTAAAAAAATAAAGACAAGACTATCGTCTGTCTACACGCGTATTGTAACTCGGGCGTTTTATGGAAGCAAGAAAGAAATGATATGTGTCACGATCGGACTGATAAATCGGAGAACAGGAGAGGAACCGCCGAATACCGGAAAGACAAACAGGATGATCATAAAGATGCCCAATCCCCGTAATGTTGCCCACTGTCTGGCTTCCCGTTCGGGTAGCAATCCTTCAACAATACCGAACCCGTCGAGGGGGTGAATCGGAATGAGGTTAAATACGGCAAGGTTCACATTGAGGACAACAAACATCATGAGCAGGGTAACAAGAAAGGTTATGATTCCACCTAGCACAACGGATGACACAGGTATCAGAAGCAGTAACCGGAGCAGCATTGCGCCGACCCCCGCGCCCAGAAGATTGGTTACCGGCCCGGCCAGAGAAACAATGGCGGTGTCGCGGCGAGGATGTCTGAAATTAAATGTATCCACGGGAACGGGTTTTGCCCAGCCGAAAGAGGCAAACAGAATCATGAGTGTTCCCAACGGATCCAAATGCGCTTTTGGATTGAGTGTCAGTCTACCTTTGAGTCTGGCGGTCGGGTCACCCAGACGGTCGGCAATCCACGCATGGGCAAATTCATGGATTGTGAGGGCAAATACAAACGCGATGATGACACCAAGGAATTCAGACAGGTTATTGAAGTGAGATAGCAGCATGTGATATAGTATAACGCATTGTTTGAGAGGTTTACAAT
>CAZSTG010000002.1:78310-193072 GCA_964609895.1 uncultured Gammaproteobacteria bacterium
CTATTCAATGCTAAATGATAAATGTCCAATGCTAAATACTCGTATTTGGCATTTGTAATTGGCCATTTGGCATTTCTTTTATTTTATGGCATATACATGTGATCTTTGCAGTAAAAAAACAAAAGCCGGAAGGCAACATACCCATCACACCGGTGTGGCAGGAGGTCAGTGGAAAAAGCGTGCACAAACGACACTCCGTTCATTTGCGCCGAATCTGCATGTTGTCACTATTCCTGTTGCCGGCGTTATGACGCGGGTACGTGCATGCGCAAAATGCATCAAACGTGCAAAATTTGATGAAAAAAAACGTATTGCCAAAACAGCGGCTTCTTCCAAATAACGTTTTTTATTTCACGTTTTTATTCCACAAGGGTCTGACCCTGTGAAAACTCCATATTGACAGCCATTATAAAACTTCGTACTCTGATTGTAAGGAGATTATTTATGGCAAAAAAAACACGTCGGATAGCAACAAACAAACCACAGAAAAAATTGTTTGAACTTTCGTCGTGGAATTTTATTTTGTTTTTGACACTCGCGTTTATTCTTCTGGTTGTCGTATTAACCCAAATGAATAAAGTCAGTTTTGACCTCCGTGCAAAAGCGGGGCTTACCTGTCCGCAACTGACTACACCGAGAGCGGAAGACTGCGCCGGTGGCTGGACGTTCAAACGCGACACCAATGGCTGTCTTGCATTTTTTTGCGAAGCGAATAAAGAATAATAGGAACTATTTTTTGCTTCCGTATCATTTCACACCACCAATAGTCGTTTTATTGTTTTAGAACATCTTTCGATTTTATTTAGTTGGTTGATACCGTCCAAAAGGCACATTTTTCCAAAACATATGCGTGAAATCTCGGAGAGGGTCAGACCCTCGTGAGATAGGCGGTGGAAAATGCTTTCCAATCAACAGGATTTTTTCCTTCCAGTTGTACAGTTTTGATGAAAAGTTTCTCATCTCGGATAGCATAATCTAACAATTTAAGCCGCTTTTCTTGATTGTTTATGATTATTGTTGTCCAAATACCCGGCCAAGGGGAGAGAGCCCTGAGAAGGCGAACCATAGCCTGAGGAAGCGGTTCTGTAATCTCTTGCAGTAATGAACCAACGCGTTCTTCTCGAGAGACATCCGTTCCCGTCATCGCTTGCTCAATAAGAGAAAAGGGAACATAGCCATCTTCGCGTGTCAGTTTTCGTGCAATGACGACATCTTCTTTTTTTTGCGGTATTAGCTCGCTGTTTCCTTTGATGTACGTTGGTAGTGTTTCCATGAGCAGTTCTGCACCTATGGTAAATAAATTCGTTCTGAGGGTGTCAGGCATATCATGGTCGGTGACGGGAATTTTCTTCTGCGCCACAATGTCACCGCTGTCAAAGGTGTCGGTAACGAGGGAAATGGTGACGCCCGTCTGTGCGTCGCCTGCAATGATCGTCCATGGGACAGGATCGGCGCCGCGCCATCTTGGAAGAACCGATGGGTGAATATTGAGACTTCCATGAGTTGGGAGCGCGAGTGTTGATGCAGGCAATTTTTGTCCGTAACAAGCAGTTACAAACAGATCCGGTTTGAATGTCGCAAGGCTGTTGGTGACATCGTCATCATGTTTGTATTTCCATCCCTGTTCCTCGTCCTGTTGGAAGGTTAAATAGGGCAGTTTTTGTCCGATTGCCCATGTCTCAAGTGGTGTTTTTGTGATTGTCTTGTCGCGCCCCACCGGTTTTTCCGGTTGTGTAACCACAGCAGACAACGCATATGTGTTGTGAAGTAATCGTGCGACAATGACGGAGTCTTCGGTAGACCCGAAGAAAATGATGTTCATATGCTTATTTCTTCCAGAATGTCTTTTCCGTGTTCGTCTTTGGCGTTCTGATACAGTTTATTTTTTTGTTCGAGGACGCGCTGGGTAAAAAGAACGCCGTGGATGTGATCATATTCATGTTGGATAATGACTGCAGGAAATCCGGTGAATGTTTCTTCATACTGTTTTCCTTGTTCGTCTTGATATTTAATGGTGAGTGCTGGGGCGCGTTTGACTTCTCCCCAGATGTTCGGGATGGAAAGACAACCCTCGAGGTGTTCTGATTTTTTGGTTGTTTCTGTCAGTGGTTCTTTATGAACAATTTCCGGATTAATGAACACGGATATTGGATCTTTTGGTGAGGGGTGAATGATAAAGAGCTGTAATCCAAGTCCAACTTGCGGTGCGGCAAGCCCCACACCTTTGGGGTTTCTTGCGGAAAGCAGTGTTTTTTTCATATCCTCAACAATTCCCACGAGTTTCTTATCAAAGGAAGTAATCCGTTTGGCGGGTGTAGACAGGACAGGCTTTGGTATATGCACGACTGACAACATAGCCTTATTCTACCAGTTTTTTGAATTCCATGTCTTGGCTGTCGACTGTGGTGAGATACGTCGTGATGATCGCCTTTGCCGCATCTGTCTGTTTTGTTTCTGTATAGAAAATGAAAAGAGCATAGTAGGCGTCCCGATAATTCGGTTTGAGCTTGATGGCTGTTTCTAGATATTGGATGGCTTTTTCCGCATCGTTCGTGCGTCCCGAAAGGATAGCGAGGTTGTATACAATTTTTGGGTCTTTCGGTGAGAGGGTTTGTGCTTGTGTCAGTGCTTGGATTGCAGGCGTAATCATTGTTTCATCAAGCGCTGAAAGTGCATAATATATTTTTGTTTTTGATTTCCAGAAATTGACGTTATTTGGTGAAATAGCGAGTGCCGCCTCATTTTCTGCAACTGCATATTTTGCAAGCGTTGCTGCGAGCGTCGCGTCCTGATTGTCCATTGCCGCAACGGCAAGTGACGCAAGTATATTTGCATATTCGTCATGATACAGCGGCTCGTCTGGACGCAAGACAACCGCCGTCTGCAGTGAGGCATAGGCGGATGCATATTGTCCTGCCCGTGAAAGCCGATATCCTGTGGCAAATGTTTTGTCTGCAATCCATGCGAGGGTGAGAAACGCAAGGATAAGAACCATCATGCTAGCTGTTACTGTGAGAAATACCTGTTGCCAACGCGCAGAGAGTGCAGTCGTTTGCTCCCATGTTTTCGTTTCCTTTTTCAACAATAAAAACAATGTTGCCGGTAAGAGAAAAAGCAGGAGCTGTGTGACAACAACGGAAAATCCGAAAAAGTTGGTGATGAGGAGTGATGTCCATCCGAGCAGTATGCCAAACGAAGGAATCTGATTTTTTTGTTTCGGCAGGTGTCGTATGCTCCAGATAAACACACTCAACAGAAAAGCAAAATATGTTCCGAGTCCGAAAAGACCGGTAGTTGCGAGATAGTTGAGATATTCATTGTGTGCTTTGTTATACAGAAAATCCCATTCGCTCGTGAGATTATGGCCGAGCGGTTTATGTTGGTAAAACGCGAACGCAAATGTTTCTGTGCCCGTGCCGATGAATATTGTTTTTGGTGAATTTTTCCATGCTTGTATTGCTCCTTGCCACACGTATGCGCGGATGACGCCTGATTCCGTACCGCCTGTTTCCAATACCGGACCTGTCGGCGCAGTTTCCTGTGTTTGGTTTGTAGCACTTTCTGTAGCATTTTTCGTGTCCTGCTTTTGCTCCCTCAGTTGCTGTTGTAGTCCAGAAAATGTTGTGTATCGGTCAATTGTCGGATTATTTGTGCCGGTAAAAAAGAACAATATCGCAAGAATCAGATGAAACACAACCGCAGGGGCAATTTTTGATTTTAAAGCTAAGCTTTGATTTTCTTTGGAGCGTGAGGATAAGATAAATGTGACACCCCAAAATATGATGTCGATGACAAGAAACGCAATCAGTCCGGAGCGTGACCTTGTGTAGAGAAGTGTCAGAAAATAGAGGAAGGTGACTGCTGTTGGAAGGATGGTGTGTGGCCAGTGCGTTTTCCTTGCATAGGCAATGCTGAGGGTGATTGGAATCAGTGCTACCACGTACGCTGCAAGCCAGTTTGGCTGTCCGAGGGTGGAGAAGACACGCGCCTGCACATCTTGTACCCACAAGTGTTTATCAATGCCAAAATGTTCGAGGACTCCGTAGAGCGACACAATGACCGCTGTTCCGAAGAGAAAACGAGCGAGTTTTGGCAAAAATTCCTTCTCGATATTGGAAACAAAGGCGTAAAAGAGGAGTGTATAACAGAACACTGAGAGCATGCCTCCGTTAAACCGTGAATAGTATCCAAGCCATGATACATGCGGATCCATAGAGAATAAGGTGCTTATGAGTTGGGAAAGGACAAATAAACCTATAGGAATATCAAACGGTGTTTTCGTGATGGAGAGCCGTTTCTGCACAAGGATTTTACTCACCCATGCACCAGCAATTACTGCAGTTATTCCGTAGACCGCCATCATTTTGTTGTATTCAAATAGTTCATAATTGACTGGGGTGAGGAGGAGTGGCACAAGGAGGGCAAGAAGTGAAAAGCCGATGTGGATTATTTTGTCAGCGAAAGTACTGATTTTTTGCATAACACTGGTAAGTATAGCATAGGAAGGAGCAGATTTGACTTAGGAGGCTAAATGTTATAGGATATAACCCTCATACGGCTCGTTTGCCTTTAAAAGGCATTTTTGGCCGTTTTTGAGGTGTTTTTTGTACAGTATCAAGCTCTTAAACTTGTGGCCTTGCGGGGCAGCTAAACCTTTCGTACACATTAAGGAGGGTTTTGCCGCCCTACAAGAGACGCATAGGAGTAGATATTCGACCAAAAATTATCAAAGATAAAGCAATTTATCTTTGTTTATAACTACGCTTTGTCTGTTGTTCATGAATTCGTTCATGATCTATACGGATACAGCCTAGTTTTTTGAACATTTACAAGTGAATGAAGAACATTTTAATCGTAGAGGAGAGAGAAAGTGATACCGAATATGTTACCGAAGGGTTTAGTTGATGATTTTGCACGGCTGACACATGATTTAAACAAAACATTGACACGTGTCAGTCTTTATCCGGAAAAGAATATGTTTTTCGGTGAGGATACACAGACGTTGTCAGATAACCAATTAAATCAACCAGAAAAGGAAAACGAGGAAAATCATGTCTAATCAAACGAACGTTCAGCACGATGCAACACCATGGGATACGATGTTCCAAGCTATTAAGGATGCATTGACCGGCAAACCGCACAACGGACAACACAAGACTGTCACATTTGGCAACAAAGTGACGATTGACGATCCGTTTGGTGGTCATGTTTCTGGCGGGTATCAGGTAACTGTGGAAAACCACGTTGATACGCCACCTGCAAAACGCTGAGAATGTGAGGGATCAGTGACACAACAAACGTTTTACGAAAAAAACGCGTGGTTTATCCGCGTGTTGTGGTTTATTTTTTGGGTCGCCGTTTCCATTGGAGGAAGCTATGTGATCTACAAGAAATTGTTTCCATTTCTCCACGTTTGGGCGGTGCTCAGTTTTATCTGGTGGTTTGTGACGCTTGTCGCAATTACCAAGATTAAACCGGAAGTTCAGGAAAAGTTCGGTCAAAAGGCTGTCGCGTATGGAAAACGGACGTTGCTTTTTGTTGTGAATTTCATACTGCTACAGCTTGCTGTTTTGATTGAATTGATCTATCAACGTCAATCCTTTTGGTGGGGAAGTGTTTCTGTTGTTCTTTGGGTGATGGTTTTGTTTTTGATTGCGCGAGGTAATCACCGTCGCAATCATCCCAAACATGTTGCGGAAGAATTTGCAAGAGATTTGGCAAATCAGCCTGTTCAAAACACAAAGGTTACGCGAGAGTTGATGCTTGAATTGGGTCTTCCGACCGATAGCAAAACAACGATCAACATGGCTGATTTTGAAAACGCTTTGGAAAGGAATTCCAGAGCCCGGATTGATGAGGCAATTGCCCGCAAAATAGAAAGCATTGTGGCTGCACTGAATGCGCATGCGCTGGAGTTATCTGATGCGAGTCAGTTAATTCAGGAAACACTGGGTTTACGAACAACAGCAACAACAGTAGTTGATTCACTTCCTGATTTACCAAAAACCGTTTCATCAAATGAAGCGGAAACAGAGAATTGGAAAGGATGGAACCCATGGCGGTAACAATTGTTTTTACCGTAATTGGACTGTTTGTAGTTATCGCGATGCTGTACCCACCCAATTGGAAAGTTTTTGGTCCGACAAAAATCGGTGGAGTCTTCCGTTTTGGAAGATTCGTCCGACTGCTTGGACCGGGAATTCACCACATTTGGCTGTGGGAGTCGGCAAAAATAGACGACACGCGACAGATACAAGTACAAATACCGTCAACGGATATGTCAGTCATCGGTACACAGAATATGACGTTTAATCTGGATACTCAGGTTTTTTGCCATATTACTGATCCGATGAAACGGTATCTCAAATACAACGGTACGTTAACAGATGGCATTGTCACACTTGTCGAGGGTTCGCTCACCATGGCACTCAACCAACTGCGGGTCAACCCATTTGATTCTCCCTCGGGGAAACAACGCATGTATGACCTTAGCAACAAATGGCTAGTCAATGCTGCTGCCGACTGGGGTATTCAAATTGATCGGTATGTGTTTCAAAAGGTGTATCCGCCAAAGCCCGTCTTGGAAAAGACAGCTGTTATCATGAGAGCAGAAGGCGAAGCCAAAGCATTGCTGGTAAAAACAGCGGCTGAAAATACCGCATATCAACAGAAAAAAGCAATGCAAGGCAAGGATTTTCTGCCGCTTCAGACATTGCAAACGCTGCATGACACTGTTGCCGACGGCGCTGTTGCTGGCGGATTAAAAACAGTTGTGATCGGGGATGATTCATCAAAAGCCCTGACGCAGTTACTCAATCAAGGAGACACACATGAAAAACCGGATTGAAAATGCGATCATATTATGGATTCGTCAGTCGGGCGAATTCATAAAAGGCTTGGTGAAATATTGGTGGGGAGCCTTATTCATCGTGATTTTTAGTTTAATCACGTTCGTCTACGGTGCTCCTCCGATATTCCCAAAACTTTCCAGTACTACCTATACCCACGGGATTTTAACCTGCGCCATGGTTGCCTGGTGTTTTGGGTTCTGGACGTTCGTTATGACGAAAAAGGAATATGAAATTTCCCAAGATCGTCAGCAATCGCCTGTCAAGAAAACGGGAAACAGGAATTGGGTTTCGGTAAGTTTCGGCCTTATCGCAGTGCTTGTTTTCTGGTTGCTTGGAACCCCGCGATTGGCGCTTATCATCATCGGCGTTTTGCAGTTTTTTGCT
Organism: uncultured Gammaproteobacteria bacterium; assembly: GCA_964609895.1. GTDB lineage: Bacteria > Patescibacteriota > Microgenomatia > UBA10105 > UBA927 > CAIJMI01. The sequence goes on from CAZSTG010000002.1 coordinate 85,546, forward strand.
TTCGGGATCGGATATAAATATCCACAGCAGGCAGAATACCTGCTTCCGAGACTGTGCAATACCGCTTTGGTTTTTTTGTCCGTATGGATTCTAGCGGCGTAATTTCTTCATTCACAACCTGTATCAAAAACAGGATGCCTGAAAGGTCAAAAAGTCATTGATTGTCTGTAGAGACGGTCACGATTTTTCTTTCTAGGTTCGAGCCGGTATGGTGAAATTTGCTTGACCATTTTTTGGTCTTCTTATTTCACCGTACCTGCTCTTTTTCCTTTTCACAAATGAGTTTCATTTGTGAGCAGAGAAGAGAGTATTTTACAAGGTGTAAAAACGTAATTTCACGAGGGTCTGACCCTGTAAACATATGAATCTGGAACGCGGTAGTTTCAATGTTAAAAATCATATCAACTATGCTCCGGTGAAAATAATCCCTGAAGGTTGGGGGAATGTATTTGTTCAGTACGAACCAAACAACTGGCAGCGTACAACGCCGGTTATTGATCCAGCAGAGCCCGATCATAAAGCACAGGGAACAATCTCTCTGCAGATTGGGAAAGAAAAACCAACAACTATTCCGAATGGAGAAGTAACCGTTCCTGACGGGGCGACTGTTACCTGTACTTATTTTACGAAAAACAATCCAACGGGCATGCAGCCGATTACTATAGAAGTATATAAGAATGGCTCCTCTCCCACTGTTTTTAATCCAAACGATGCCGATGAAAAGAAATTTCTCCTTGCGAGCCAGTCTGCGTTTACCGGTGAGGAATTTCCCAATCAACTCGAACCGAAAATGAAAGTGTGGGAAGAGAAAAACCCAACGTATATCACACAATCTCAGGTGGAGGAAATTCTGGGATTTCGCGTTGACATATTGATCAAAAAAGGATTTATTCATCCTCGCTATAGTGATCACAAAGGTACGATTAAGGAATTTACCACGCACGACGTCTTACGTGCATTTCTTGTCCATGCTGTCAAAGAAGAAAATCATCTTGTGTTTTGGAGTCAGGTTCGCTCTTCAACCGTGACGCCATTTACCAAACAGAATGTCCAATATATGAAAGAACAATCCGAATGGAATAATTTGGTAAAACGCGGAAAATCATTTGGCGTGGATGTAGAGCAGTATGTCGATAGTCTTTTGAAGAACATAGATCATTAATATATTTGTATGTGAGCATATTGTTTGCTCTGATCATTTTGTGTGTATTCTCTAGCGAGGGTCAGACCCTCGAAAAAATAGCTTCAGGAGAGGGTCAGACCCTCTCCTTGCATAGTTGGTTTTGATTGTTTTGTGATAGAATGCAAGTTGCCATGTTTGACTTCTTTTTTGGATTACTTTCACATGATCTTGGTATCGACCTCGGTACTGCAAATACGCTCGTGTATGTCAAAGGAAAAGGTATTCTTATTCGTGAACCGTCGGTTGTTGCTAGACAAAAACGTTCCAAGCAGGTGGTTGCCATCGGTAAAGAAGCCAAAAAAATGCTCGGGAAAACTCCCGGAACAATTGATGCGATACGTCCGTTGAAAGATGGGGTGATTGCGGATTTTGACGCGACAGCTGCAATGCTGAAGTATTATATCGGCATTGTCCATGAACATCCGAAAACCAGATTATTACCGAACATTCCCCGCCCCAAAGTGGTGATTGGTATTCCTTCGGGAGTGACGGAAGTAGAACGCAGGGCCGTGCAGGAAGCAGCCTTGATGGCAGGTGCGCGTGAAGCGTATCTCATTGAAGAGCCGATGGCTGCGGCGATCGGTTCAAAATTGCCGATTCAGGATTCAGCCGGAAGTTTCATTTGCGATATCGGCGGCGGTACAACGGAAATTGCCGTGCTGTCTTTGGGCGGTATTGTCGTGAACCGGAGTATCAGAACTGCAGGAGATGAAATGGATGAGGCAATTCAGACATTCGTCCGTGTGAAATACGGTATGCTGATCGGTGATCAGACGGCCGAAGCGGTAAAAATTGCCGTCGGCAGCGCATATCCTGTCGGCAAGAGTGACCGGCAGACAGTGGTGCGCGGTCGCGATATTGAAACAGGATTGCCGCGTTCGATCCGTATTAGCGAATCGGAAGTCAGAGAGGCACTCGCACCGGTGATTCAGGAAATCGTTGAAGCAATCAGTGAAACTATGGAAGAAACGCCGCCTGAGTTGGTCGGTGACATTCTCGAACACGGCATTGTCATTGCAGGAGGCGGATCACTGATCCGTGGAATAGACAAGCTTATCGCCACGGAAACCAAAATGCCTGTATGGATCACGGAAGATCCGCAAACCGCCGTTGTCCGCGGGTGTGGTATATTACTTGATGATGCGGCACTTTTATCTCATGTAAAAGTTGCACAAAAAAAAGTGTAATGCGATCGAGTATTATTTCATCCGTATGTCATTTGCCTTAGGTATTTCTCGCGTTTTTGAACCTCTCGTATTATTTGTGTTTATCCTTGTGATGGTCTTTGTGCGGGCTCATGTACCTATTAATACTGCATTGTGGCAGGCAAGTATTATTCTGTTTGTGATGATTGTGCCGCCGATTGTTTTGCTTCTCCGCGCGCTGAAAAAAAAGAAAATTTCCAATTGGGATATGAGCGACCGCGAACAGCGCGTGGGTGCGTTTGCCGTATTTCTCGGTATTTTTGCTTTCGGAGTTTTGTTGCTTTCTTTATTCCGCGTTCCAATCATTACTCATTTTTTCCTGTACATGTTTGGTGTATTTCTGCTCTTTTTTGCCGTGACGCTTGTCTATAAAATGTCGGGACATCTGACGGGAGCGGCCATTTGGGTAGTGTGCGTTTCTTCGTGGTTTGGTGGGTGGACGAATCTTCTTATTTTGATATTGCCGCTGTTATGTTGGTCACGTGTGACGCTGAAGCGGCATACAGTGGGACAGGTACTCCTTGGAATGGTATTTGGATTGATTGTCGGGTATGTCGGCGTTCAATTCGGATATATTCCACACTAAAACTGTATGAAACTTGGGGAGGCATTTTCAGAAAACGTGACCGGCGGCGGAATACGGGACAAGCGGTTGTTCCGGAATGCCACAGATTCATGGTGGAGCGGTTCAGGACGATTTTTATTATTTGTCTCATTGCTGTATCTTTCTTTGTTTGCCCTCCTTTGGCGGTTGTTTGATCTTACTGTGGTGCAGGGACACCAATACCGGAATCTTGCGGATGGAAACAGGACACGGGCATTGATTCGCCATGCTCCGCGCGGTCTATTGCTTGACCGAACCGGAAAGCCACTCGTTGCCAATATTCCTGAATACCGGTTGATCCGTCCGTGTGAGGGAGAGCATGCGACAGAGGAATGCACCACACGCATTTCAGAGGAAGAAGGGAACAGACTGCAAACAACAGGACTTCCACTTGGGAGTTTTCTGGAAGTCGATTATAAACGGGTGTATCTGTATCCGGAGGCAACTGCCCACATACTCGGGTATATCAATGAATTGACCGAGGAGGAAGTGCATGATGATTATTATGCACTCAGGGGTTACGGTTCTGGCGACAGGCTCGGAAGAACGGGAGCAGAAGAAGTGTTTGAGGAGCGGCTTCGCGGAAAAAATGGAAAAGAGTTGGTCGAGGTTGATTCGACAGGGAAAATCCTACGGGTGCTTGGATCCGACCCTGCAATTGCCGGAGAAAATATCACACTGTCTATTGATATCGGTCTTTCTCTTGCTGCGCAGACAGCGTTTCCAACCGATGCAAAAGGCGCAGTGGTTGTGTCAAAACCTGCAACAGGGGAAATCTTGGCGCTGTATTCCAGTCCTTCCTATAACCCGAATTTGTTTACTTCCGGCATGTCTGCTGAAGAGTACACGCAACTGGTAAACAATCCGGATTTGCCGTTGTTTAACCGTTCCATCGGCGGTGTGTACCCCCCCGGTTCAACGTTTAAAATTGTAACGGCCATAGCAGCGCTGGAAGAAAAAGCGATTGACAAGGACACCACTGTTGAAGATACAGGTGTGATATCCATCGGTCCGTACCAGTTTCCGAACTGGTATTTTCTTGAATACGGAAAAACGGATGGCTTGGTAAATGTTGCTAAAGCACTCCAAAGGTCAAACGATATCTTTTTTTACAAGGCGGGGGAATGGTTGGGTATTTCCAAACTTGCAGAGTGGGCACAAAAGATTGGTATCGGGAAACCACTCGGCATTGAATTGTTTGGTGAAGCGGGCGGATTGATGCCTGATCCAGAATGGAAAAACACGCAGTTCCAAACACCGGAAGATTTGGAGTTGCGGAATAATGAATGGTATCTGGGAGACACGTACCATGTTTCCATCGGACAGGGATATCTGCTGACAACGCCTTTACAGGTCAATACATGGACTAGTGTGATTGCAAACAACGGCAATTTCTGTAAACCCACCATCAAAAAAGTGACGGACAACCGGTTTTCGGGTGCCTCCTGTAAAACACTCCATATTGATAAACGTACCATCGAAACAATTACAACCGGTATGGACGAAGCATGTACAACAGGCGGAACCGGTTGGCCGCTGTTTGATTTTCATGTGACCGCATCCGGTTCAGCAGAAGCCACGTTTATTCCTGTTGCATGCAAAACAGGAACGGCTGAGTTTGGTGATGCGGCCACAAAACCTCATGCGTGGTTTACCGCATTTGCGCCGATTCCTGAACACTACAACAAAGGAGTGATTGATGTCGGTAAAAAAGTTATTTCCGGTGATCCTGAACTTGCCATATCCGTTTTAATTGAAGGCGCGGGACAAGGAAGTGATCAGGCATCGCCTATCGCTAAAAAAATATTTGAAGCGTGGTTTTTACGGTAACATCATAGAGTTATGACACATCAGCACATCGTTATTTTAGGGGCAGGCCCGTGCGGACTCGGTGCTGCTTGGCAGCTGCAAAAACGGGGAGTGACGTCGTTTCATGTGTATGAGGCGGAACATCATGTCGGCGGCTTGTCTTCCTCGATAACGGACAAGAAGGGTTTTACGTGGGATATCGGCGGTCATGTTTTTCACGCGCATGATATACGTATGCAACATGTGTTTGCGGAACTTCTTGGTAACAAGTATATTTCCTATACAAGAAATGCGCGTGTACTTATCGGTAATCAGATGATTCCGTACCCGTTTCAATATAGTATCCCGTTTCTTCCTGAAAAGATAAGAGATGCATGTTTGGCCGGCTTGAAACAGACAAAAACAAAAGGAGTACCTGTTTCATTTGCAGATTGGATTTTGCAAAATTTCGGCAGCGGTATGGCAAAATATTTTTTCTTTCCGTACAACAAAAAAATGTGGCGATATCCTATTACCCGCATGCAGTGGCAATGGATTGACGAACGCATTGCAACCGCGCATGAGAAACATAAAGGAACTGCATGGGGGAGGAATGCACATTTTTCTGTTCCTTCAACCGGAGGTATCGGTTCACTGTGGACTGCAATGGGGAAAGCATTGAAACACCATATCACCACCGGAAAACGTGTAGTAGCAATTGATGCAAGACAACATATCGTGACGTTTCAGGACGGATCAAAAGTGCGATATGATCATTTGCTTTCGACGATATCGCTCAAAGCACTTGTTGCTATGATAGACAGTCCGTTGCCTTCCGTCTCCCGTTTGCGGTCCTGTGGCGTCTACGTGGTGGGCATTGGCATACGGGGAAGTGTGCCAGAACAGTATAAAGATTTGCATTGGATGTATGTGCCGTCTTCTCGCGTGTCGTTTTTCCGCGTGAGCGTGTATTCCAATTATGGACAGCATAACGCACCTGATGGGACATGGTCATTGTTATTTGAAGTATCCTATGATGGAAAAAAGAAGCTGGATAAAGCCGCATGTATTCAGGAGGTGCTTCGCGCAGCAAAACGCATCCGCTGTATTCCTGATACTGTAGCAATTGTTGACACATTTTTTACTGCCGCGCCCGTTGCCTATCCGATTCCCACTATCGGACGGGATGCAGTTCTTGCAGCTATTTTGCCCAAACTTGAACAGCACAACATCAGTTCATTGGGTCGGTTTGGTTCGTGGAAATATGAAAAAGGAAATATGGATCACGCGTGTATGAGCGGCATGGAGTGGGCGAATGCTCACAGTTGATGCCGTTTCCTCCACATTGCAACTGCCGAGCGGATCGGTAGAAGAATAAAACTGTCCAGTGCAAATTGCAGTTTTTTTCCTGTCGGGCCGATGCTTTTTTCCCTATAGTGGATGATGGAACAATTGCGCAGGAAGAAAACCTTCCATTTTTTTGCTTTGACGCGCCTGAACAAATACTCTTCTTCACCGTAGAGAAAACAGTCCGGATTAAACCACTGCTTTGTCGGAAGGAGCATACTTCTTGCCAGAATACATCCGGCATTTAATATTGTTGTCCTGTGCGGGTACGGAAAAAGAACTGTGGTTGTTCCCGTGAGGAAGGCTATTATCTTTTCGATAACATATTCACACAGTCCCAGCACAGACGTCCTGCTTTTCATGAGAATGAGTTTTCCCTCGGCATTGTATTGTTCTGGTCCGACGACACCGGTATCCGGATGTGTGTCAAGAAAATCCGTCATTGTCCGTACTGCCTGTTCATTCACCTTTGTGTCCGGATTCAACAGCCAGATGTATGTTCCCCTTGCTTTTTTTAGTCCGATATTGTTTCCCTGCCCGAATCCCCAGTTGGTTTTCTGCGGCAATAGCGTTACCCAAGGATGGTGTTTCCTGACGACAGAAACCGTCGCGTCGGAAGACACGTTATCTACAACAAACACCTCATGTGTGTATTGTCGCAATGCGGTTTTTAGTGCATGAAGACAGGGATCAATGTCGGCTTCGGAATTCCAAGTGACAATAATGACGGAAAGATACGGGCGTTGCCGTTTTCTGCAAGACATCATAGTACGTGCGTAGTATATAGAATCCGGAAGAGAGAGTAAAACTATACGGGAATATGATAGTGTAAGAAGTGAGTCATGGATGAGGAAAGTCGGTACTTCATCGGGTTCAGTGTATTCCCCGGCATCGGACCGGTGCGTTTTCAACTTTTACTTTCGTATTTTGGCAGCGCGGCTGCCGCGTGGCATGCTTCGGAACATGATTTGGCATCCGTTCATTTGCCGTCACCCCTCGTTATGTCATTTTCCGCTTTTCGAAAAACGTTTTCCATTGATGCATATATCCACTCGCTCCATACGAATCACGTCATTGCTCTTACCAATATCCATCCACATTATCCGAAACTGCTGAAAGAAATTTCTGATGCGCCGTTTGTGCTGTACGTCAGAGGGAAATCCACTCCACCTGTTGACATGGAACACACCATTGCAATTGTGGGGACGCGGCGGGCGACATCCTATGGGAGAGATGTCACAAAGACCTTGGTAGTAGATTTTGTTGCAGCCGGTTGCACCATTGTATCCGGTATGGCCTATGGTATTGATGCGGTGGCACATGAAACAGCAATTGCGAACAATGGAAAAACAATTGCTGTCTTAGGGTGCGGCGTTGATGTGTGTGCACCTGCGGAGAATCGCGGCATCTATGATGCAATTACTGCCGGCGGGTTCGGTGCAGCCGTATCTGAAATGCCTTTGGGGCTCAGGCCGAATAAGGGCTTGTTTCCCGCCAGAAACAGGATTATCAGCGGACTTTCCCGTGCCGTTGTTGTAGTTGAGGGGGCTGAAGACAGCGGTGCGCTGATTACCGCGCGATATGCGGCGGAACAGGGGCGCGATGTGTTTGCAGTGCCTGGATCCATCATGAGCCCGATGAGTAGAGCACCGGCAAAACTGATGAAGGACGGTGCGCAGATAATTGAGTCGGCAGGTGATGTGCTTTCCAGTTTGGGACTTGCAAACATGCGGCGTTCGGACAACAATAAAAACACGTGTGTTGTTGCAGGAAACGACAATGAGCAAAATATTCTTGCGATTCTGAACCGAGAACCGACGCATATTGATGCACTTATTCAGGAGACCGGTTTGACAGCGGGTGTTGTTACTGCTACCATCACCGTTTTAGAATTAGGCGGACGTGTGAAAGACCTTGGAGGAAATGTGTATGCCCTTAATCATTGTTGAATCACCGACAAAAGCAAAAACACTGACACGGTTTTTAAAAGGAAAATATTCCGTACTTGCCACCATGGGGCACATCAGGGACTTGCCGAAGTCGACGCTTGGTGTGGATGTGGAACACGATTTTACTCCGAGTTACATTGTTCCAAAGGACAAGAAAAAACAGGTTGGTGAACTGGTTACGGCGATGAAAAAAGCAGATGACATTATTCTTGCTACAGACCCTGATCGAGAAGGAGAGGCGATTGCATGGCACGTTGCATCCATCCTTGATGAAGCAAAACCTCGTTCAAAGGATGCAAAGCGATCAAAAAAAAGGGAAACGAAACCTACAGTATATAAACGCATTACATTTCATGAAATCACGGAGGCAGCCATTACTCACGCGTTAGAACACCCTGGGGTTATTGATATGAAACTGGTGGAAGCACAGCAAGCGAGGCGTGTTTTGGATCGGTTAGTGGGATATAAATTATCTCCCATTCTTTGGCAGAAACTCTCTAAACGTTGGCTTTCCGCAGGTCGTGTGCAGTCCGTGACCGTCAGGCTTATTGTCGAGCGGGAAAGGGAGATCACACGGTTTGCAAAAGAGCCATATTTTACGATTTTGGGGAATTTCGCAGATTCTGCAGACATTGCAGCACATTTGGTGTCCCATAACGGTAAAAAATATGAAGAAACGGTAGCACTTGAATTGTTTGACGGAAAATATACGACCACCAAAACATCTATCTTGTCTGAAGCGCAGGCAAAAACGATCATTGCCGATATTACCGCTCCGTTTACTGTAAGCGCTGTGGACAGGAAAGAAACGAAGCGTGCACCGCAACCTCCATATACGACGAGCACCATGCAGCAGGATGCGGGAAGAAAACTCTATTTTAGCGCCAAAAAAACCATGCAGCTTGCGCAGAAATTATACGAGGAAGGGCTTATTACCTATCATCGTACCGACAGCGTGAACCTTTCAGAAAAGTTTGTCGGTGAAGCACGGGCATTCATCACATCCGTATATGGTGAGGGATATGTTCCGGAGAAACCGCGGGCATTTCAGACCAAATCAAAAGTCGCCCAAGAAGCGCATGAGGCGGTACGGCCAACTAGTGTCGGAGTTCGGGATGAACAACTGAAAACAAATACGGAATTCAATCATGATCATCTCAGGCTGTATGACCTGATCTGGAAGCGGGCGGTTGCCTCCCAGATGAAAGAAGCGATATTTGATTCGACAACGATTACCATTACCAGTGGGAATGCCTATGTATTCCAATCACAGGGGTCTGTGATCAAATTTGACGGATTTTTGGCAATCACCGGACATGAAACAGATGATGCGATAGTCCCTGCAGTGGCAGTTGGAGAGATGCTGAAACTCAAATCTGCGGTTGTTGAACCACATGAGACACAACCTCCTCCGCGGTATACCGAAGCAAGCCTGATCAAAGCGTTGGAGGAAAAAGATATCGGCCGACCGAGCACCTACGCGCCGATTTTGTCAACGATCATTGACAGACAGTATGTTGCCAAGATCGAAAAAAAGTTTGAACCGACAGAGCTTGGGAATCAAGTGACTGACTTTCTTGTGACGTATTTTCCTGAGATTATGAGTTTGCCGTTTACTGCCGCCATGGAAGACAGTTTGGATGAAATAGCAAACGGAAAAAAGGAGTGGGCGCCGGTACTTGCAGCCTTCTACGCACCGTTTTCAGAAGCAATAACCAGAACTTTGGAAACGGCGGAAAAAGTAAAGTCGCCTGTCGAGGAACTGGATGAGCAATGTCCTGAATGCGGCAACACGCTCGTCGTTAGAACGGGGAAATTCGGCAAATTCATTGCATGCAGTAATTTCCCGACCTGCAAATACACGAGGCAGAAATTGGAAACCATTGATATGAAATGTCCGAAATGCGGGGGAGACATCGTGGTGAAAAAGACACGGTACGGAAAAACGTTTTACGGATGCAGTAACTATCCTGCGTGTACATTTGCCGCGTGGAAGAAAGAAGATATAAAATAAATACTAATAACCCAATAAATACCAATACATCAATTCGACCAATACATATCAATACATAGGATAAAAGTAGTATCATGAATGTATGGAAGAACGGACAAAGACCATCGCGGCTGTAACCATACTCGTCAGCATAGTTGTTCTTATCATTGTCGTCGTCGGCATCATGGTGTCTTCCAAAAAGGTTATCTCGCCGGTTCCAGCGGAGGGATCAATTAAGATCATTTTCGTTTCTCCTACACCGATGGCTGGATTGTCTGCATCAGCATCAGCGGCACCCAAAATTCCATCTGGCAGATAACGGATTAATTTGATACGGTTATGGTATGCACATGATCGGCTCTATTGATACGGCAATTTTTTATGCGATCAATCATCTTCCGCACGGATGGCTTTCTGACGGATTTTTTGGCATGCTGTCCGGTCTTGGTGACAGCGGGTTTATCTGGTTAGTGATCGGCATCTGGCTGATTGCCCGTGAAGAAAAACGGGATAAACGGTTTTTTCTTCCGTTGGGAATTGCAGGGGGTATGAGCTGGTTTGTATCGGAAGTACTTATAAAATCCATTGTTGCCCGAATCAGGCCTTCCAATGTACTTGATCATGTCATAACGGTAGGTATCCCCAACGGATATTCGTTTCCTTCCTCCCATGCAACTCTCGCGTTTGCTTTTGCCGTTGTGCTTTCTTATAAAGAACCGAAATTCAAACGTCTGTTTTTTTTGCTGGCTGTACTGATCGGATTTTCACGCATTTTTTTGGGATATCATTATCCGGGCGACGTGCTTGCAGGAGCAGCACTCGGGTTATTGATCGGGTATGGTACCGTGTTTTGGCATAGACAAAGCGGTAAGCAAAAAAAGGTGAAGCTTGGGAAAAAAGAAAAGCGCACGCTTCATTCCGTGCACATTCGAAAGAAACAACGGCATCGCAGATCATAGTGCTTCATTGTATAATAAACAGATGAAAATGAATGCAGCTCAACTTCGAACGCAACCGGTGGACACGGAGGTTGCCACAGCAATTGCCAAAAATCCTATTACCATTATTTTGGATAACGTACTTGATACGTATAACATCGGATCTATTTTTAGACTTGCTGATGCGGTTGCTGCCGAGAAAGTGTATCTTTGCGGGGCAACGGAAACGCCACCGAATACACGGATTAAAAAAGCATCCATTAATACATGCGAGTGGGTACAGTGGCAGTATGTAAAAACGACACTCGATGGGATTGCAGACTTTAAAAAAACTCATCCTGACGGGAAAATTATCGCTGTGGAACAAGATGCAAAGAGCATTCCATTTCAGGATGTTATCTATACAATGCCAATTGCGATTATTGTGGGAAACGAGACATACGGTGTAAGCAAGGAAGTGCTGGAACGTGTTGATACGATAGTAGAACTTCCGATGTTTGGCATAAATACTTCACTGAATGTCATGGTAACGACCGGAATTGTATTATATGACGTCGTGCGGAGTATCCGTTAAAATTTGTGGCTAAAAAAACAGTTTTTCTTTCTATAGTTTTTTTACAATTAATATGTATTAGTTTGCTTATTTATGGGGCGGTAAAAAATCACGCTTCGGTTTTAGGAACGTATTCTTTATCTCCAATAGATAAAACATTTATATTTTATCCGACAAATTCATCACTTCAATATTATTATGAACTTCAACCAAATAGTGTGAAATATGAAGATCTTGAATTTTTGGGTTTGTCAGGTGAGGTAAAACATACGATAAATCAAGACGGGTTAAACGAACGGTATGATTATCAAATTCCCAAGCCGGACAATACATACAGGATAGTTGTATTGGGTGATTCTTTTACTGAAGGGATGTTTGTGGATACAGAAAATAATTATACGGAACTTCTTGAGGATAGACTGAATGTTTCGTTGCGCTGTGCAAATTGGATTCACTTTGACGTTATTAATCTCGGGGTTGAAGGGTACGATATGCAATACAACGCTGAGCGATGGAAGCGAAAAGGAATAAAATATCAGCCTGATCTTGTGATTTTGTTGACTGAGGAAGATGACTTTATTCAACCAAATGAACTATTTCACCCAGTTGTTGAAAAGATCCAAAAGGAATTAGAGGCAGCCTCCATTGCCGAAATAAAAACATTTGATACATCAAAAGATTTTTATGAAGCTTGGACGCTGGCGTCTCAGGAGATACTGCAAGCATATAACGGAGATATTACACAGATCATATTACAATCGGCCGAGAGTCTAAAAACAATCACAGCTACCTATGAAGGTCCGTTTATTATAACGACATTGAAAAGTACATCCAAATCAATTTTGCAGGAATTACAATTCGTTCAAAATCAACGTCCTCAAACATTTTTGTTTACTATTGGTGACTATGATATGTTTCCCGATGGTCATCCATCCAAAGAGGGTCATCGACAATTTGCGCAATTTATGTATGATCAGTTGATGAAAAACGACATAATTTCTTGTGATATACACTAATATAGTATGAAACCTGTATCAAGACTTCTATGGGGAAGTATCGTGTTAATTGAATGCGTGTGTCTTGTCATCATTTGTTATGAATTTTGGTATCAAAAGACGCATGTTCCTGTTCGTATACAAGTAATGCCGATACAGAAAGAATATCTTTTTTTTCCTCAGGATACGAATTTGAAATTTTATTCCGAGCCGAAAGCAAATATCAGTAAACAGGAAGACTTGTCGTATATTGGTATATCCAAAACAATAACGCATACGTTTAATGCGGACGGCCTGAATGAACGGTTTGATTATCCGCTAGAGAAAGAAAAAGATGTGTTTCGGATTGTTTCCCTCGGTGATTCATTTACTGAAGGGGCATTTGTTGATACAAAGGATACATATTCCGAAGTGCTAGAGGATATGTTGAATGCACAACTTTCATGTTCGGGGATACGGCGTTTTGAAGTCATCAACTTAGGGGTAGAGGGGTATGATATGCAGTATTCATTAGAACGGTTTATACGAAAAGGGGAGAAGTATCATCCAGATCTGGTCATTCTTTGGACGAATGAAAATGATTATACAGAGAGTAATGAAAAACTCGGTGCATTTGCACAGGAATATGATCCTGATACCGAAGCTCCAGCACAAGTGCAGATGTATAAGGATAAGGGAGATTATTACCCCGCGTTGACCGTACTTGTTGAAGAATATTTCCGTCGTCATATACGTCAGGAACTGATAGATGAAGAACTTGGGTACTTTCAGATGTTCGCTACACGTTATACTGGCCCGCTGCTTGTTTTTTCCTTGGAAACGCTTCCTGCAGACATCAGGGAAACACTACAGCTCATGATTCAACAGAATCCGTATGCATATTTTTATCCGTCTATTCCCGATTCATACAGCGCGTTTCCGGATTACCATCCGTCACGAGAGGGGCATGCTGAATTTGCAACATTTTTGTTTCAGAAGATGAGAACTACTTTTTTTTCTGTTTGTAAGACCAGATAACAGTTATTTTTGATTTTCAATTTGCAGCGCCTGTGAGAGTATCGGCAGAAGAATAGAAGCCACCGATTCGTTTCCTTTTACATTTAAATGTGTATCCCGCGGATGAAAATACTGCTGATTGTCTGTATTTTCCAACCATAACGACAGAATATCGACGTATGGTATATTCAGTTGATCAAAATAGGTTGTGAGTAATCGTTGCGGGGTGGTTATGTCAAATTCCGAAAATGAACGACCCATGCGGAGTGCTGCTGATGCGAGCAGTTCTGTGTTGACTTGAAATTCCGCCGGTATCAGCACAACCAAAAAACGGGCATTCATATTCAAAGCGTCATTCTGCATTTCACGTATTGCATGTTGTACAGATTGCAACTGTGTTGTTGAAATGGTGTTAGGGATGAGAATATCGGCTAGGTTACTTGTCAGGTCTATGTATTCGGATTCTGAAAAAGAAGGAGTGATCGGATCATATTCGGCGCCTATATATGTTCCGGATTGCGCATATTGAGGAGCGTTTTGTGTGGTTGCTTCGTGAGAGGTTATCTGAAGATAATATGTTTTTAAGAATGAAGCGAGATATGATTTTTGAAAAAACTTTTGGAGCATCGCTTTATATGTTGGCCGTTGTGTTTCACTTTCAGTGATGATCTGATCGTCGGAAAAATCATTGCTTAGAGAGAGAACAAGCATAACGAGGTCGGGATCATATTTTTTACCCTTTTCCTCAAGAATATTCTTTTCCGCTAGTGGACCGATACAGGGTTTACCTAGATTGATGATTTGTACCTGCATGTCCGTTTTTTGTTGCAGTTGTTGTTCCATTATTCTGATAAAGCTTTGGGCATACGGAACGGTCGCAGTGAGTGCTGAATCCCCAATGACAACGACTCGTTTTGTATTTGGCGGTTTTATAAAAGAGTATTCAGGACTGTAATTTCCCTGTGAGTTTATGACAAATCCGTTGAGCAATGTGTTGGGTATGAGTTGGCAATCGGCTGTGTTGTCAGATTGGGAGGTAACCTCTGTCTTTTTAGCATATTGTGTGTAGAAACGGAGCGGTTGAGAAAATGGGGTGATACAACGAAGAAGAATTTCTATGAGAATACTCACTATAAGAATGCCAAGCACGCTTTTACAAAAGTTTTTTACCATTTTTTTTCACAATATAATTGTTGATAATCAGATAATCCATCGGCGTTTTTAAGAAATCAACAACTGCCTGACGCGGCGTTTCCACAATTGGTTCTCCCTGCAGATTGAAGCTGGTATTCATGATACATCCAATGTGTGTTTTTTTTGCGTATGCTTTGATGAGAAGATAATATCTTCCGTTTTCCGGAGCAACAGTTTGTATGCGACAGGATTCATCTTGATGGACAATTGCCGCAAGTTTCTGCTGTTTGTGTTTTTTTACCTGAAAGCAGAAATTCATGAATGGGGACGCATGTTTTTTTTGCGGCACGTCGAAATAGTCATGGATGGTTTCCTGCAGCGCTGATCCCGCAAACGGTCTAAACTGTTCTCTGTGCTTAATGATATTCATTTTTGTTTTCATGCTTCTCGGATTGGTTGCCGCAAGTATGGAACGGTTGCCGAGTGCCCGCGGACCAAATTCCATGGACCCCTGAAACCAGCCGATGATTTTTTTGGCGGCGAGCATCGCGGCAGCTTTTTTCACCAAGAGCGTTTCATCGTCAATTTTTTGATAGGAAAGGTGCGGATATTGCCGCAGCACGCGTTCGATATCTTCATCACTTTGGCTTGTGCCGAGTGCGAGGGTGGGAAGTTGTTTGTGATGAACTGCGACTGATCCAAAAAAGTTGTAATACACATAGAGCGCCGCACCGATTGCCGTACCGCTGTCACTTGCACTTCCTAAGATATGAATTTTTTTAAACGGTGTCTGTCTGTAGAGTTTTCCGTTTGCGAGTGCATTGAGCGCGACACCCCCGCTCATGCACAGGTGCTTTTCGCCTGTGATTGAGTACAGATGATGGAGTACTGCAATCAACAGTTCCTCCGTCACCTTTTGGAGGCTTGCAGCGATGTCCTTATGGCGTTTTTCCATCGGTTCATGTGGTTTTCTGGAAATTCCAAAAAGTTTTTCAAAGCGTTTATTCCACATTGAGAAGGATGTCTCAAATCCGAAATACCGCATGTTGAGACGGAAACTGCCATCGGGTTTGACGTCAATCAGTTTTCTGATTTCAGCCTCATATGTTGGTTTTCCATACGCGGCAAGTCCCATGACCTTATATTCATCCTCATTAATTTTAAATCCCAAAAAAGCGGTCACAGTGGAATACAAAAGTCCGATGGAGTGCGGAAAATCAATGAAACCGAGCTTCGTGATTGCGTGTCCGTTTGCTGCCCACAATGCGGTTGTTTCATACTCTCCGACACCGTCTACAGTAAGGATTGCAGCATGAGAAAATGGAGATGTGAAAAAAGAAGACGCCGCGTGGGAAAGATGATGGGGAACAAACATAATCTGTTTTTTAAAATGGAGCCCCTTTCGTATGGTGTGTTCGACTGCAAGTTTTGATCCTAGCCAGTCGGGTATGGATGTGAGAAACGGTCTGATTCCGCGCGGGTAGGTGGCAACAAATGTTTCAAGGATTCGCTCAAATTTCAGGAGCGGCTTTTCGTAGTATGCAATGACATCGACATCGTCCATTGTGTAGCCAGCAAGTTGCAGTACCCGTGTGACTGCCTGCAGAGGAAACTGGTTGTCATGTTTGATTCTGGTAAACCGTTCTTCTTCAAGAGCTGCGATGATCCGGCCATCGACAATGAGTGCTGCGGCACTGTCATGATAAAACGCTGATATGCCAAGAATGATCATATTAATAGGGTGATGAGAAATAGTGTTTAGGCAACTTTTTTAGCTGCGGTAGCTTCCAATAACTGTTGCCTTTCAATGTTGTGTGCGCGGTTGTTTTATGCAACATCCATGCAATGCCAATCGCGAAGATATAGAAGATGCCGACAATGAGTGAAATAAATACCGTGTTTAGCTTTTTGACAAGTTTCATAAAATCGGGTACAGGAAGACGGGCAGCGGGCTCACCTGTGCACTGACAACAAGAAGCGCAATGATGATGAGAAAAAGGATAACAGGAATAATCCAGATTTTGTTCGAGTGTGTCGCCAAGACGATAAGCTGTTTTATCGAATGAAACATACAGAAATTATTATAATCGAATAGTTCCTCAAAAAACAAACGCCTATTGGGGATTGACGCGGGGATAAGCTTCCCGTATAATTAACCTTTGCAATGAGAAAGTAAGCCAATTCGCTTCGTGTTATTGGGATAACCCCGCACACAAGGCGGGCTTTTTTTTCTCTCTTTTTTGCTCCTTAACATAGTTTTGCAAGCAGTATAGTCAGTACAGTAAATATCTTGGTGAATTAAACGGTGATAGGAAATTTTTTTGAGAGTTTGATCCTGGCTCAGGATGAACGCTGGCGGCGTGCCTTAAGCATGCAAGTCGGACGAAGATATGAGATGTCGCAAGACAGATTGTTGATTAGTGGCGGACGGGTGAGTATAAGCAGGGAACGTACCTTGAACTATCGGATAGCTCGTCGAAAGACGGGGTAATACGGTATGTGATCGCAAGATTAAAGATCGCAAGATCGGTTCTAGAGCGGCCCTGTTCCCATCAGCTTGTTGGTAGGGTAACGGCCTACCAAGGCTACGACGGGTAGGGGGTGTGAGAGCACGACCCCCCACAATGGCACTGAGACACGGGCCATACACCTACGGGTGGCAGCAACTGGGAATATTCGGCAATGGGCGAAAGCCTGACGGAGCGACGCCGCGTGAGGGATGAAGTCTTTCGGGATGTAAACCTCTTTTATATAGCCGTCGAGGCTATAAGAATAAGCACCTACAAACTACGTGCCAGCAGTCGCGGTAATACGTAGGGTGCAAGCGTTATCCGGATTCACTGGGCGTAAAGAGTCGTGTAGGTGGTATATTGCATCGCACTTGAAAGCCCGAGGCTCAACCTCGGCGTTGGGTGCGAGATGAATATACTCGAGGGTGATAGAGGAAAGGGGAACTCATGGTGGAGCAGTGAAATGCGTTGAGATCATGAGGAACACCAAAGGCGAAGGCACCTTTCTGGGTCATTCCTGACACTGAGACACGAAAGCTAGAGGAGAGAAGCAGATTAGAGACCTGCGTATTTCTAGCCCTAAACGCATGCCTGCTAGTTACCCCGAGTTTTCGGGGCGACGTAAGCTAACGCGTTAAGCAGGCCGCCTGGGGAGTACGATCGCAAGATTAAAACTCAAAGGAATTGACGGGGACCCGCACAATCGGTGGAGCGTGTGGTTCAATTCGAGACAAAGCGAAAAACCTTACCAAGTTTTGACATGCTACCGTTTTAACCCGCTGGAAACAGTGGGCTATCCGCAAGGATGGTAGCACAGCTGCTGCATGGCTGTCGTCAGCTCGTGCCGTGGGGTGTTCCATTAAGTTGGAGAACGAGCGCAACCCGTATCCGATGTTACAAGTGTCATCGGAGACTGCCCTGGTCTTTTCCAGGGAGGAAGGAACGGACGACGTCAAGTCAGCACGGCGCTTATAACTTGGGTTACACACACCCTACAATGGCGAATAACAATGGGATGCAAGCCGGCAACGGCAAGCAAATCCCCAGTAAATTTCGCCTCAGTTCAGATTGAGGTCTGCAACCCGACCTCATGAAGTCGGAATCGATAGTAATCGCGGATCAGAAGGCCGCGGTGAATACGTTCTCGGGTCTTGTACACACCGCCCGTCAAGCCAACAAAGTTGGAGGCGGCCGAAGAGCCCTTCTTAAAAGCAGGGAGCTAAGCCGAATTCAGCGATGGGGACTAAGTCGTAACAAGGTATCCCTAGCCGAAGCTGGGGATGGATCACCTCCTTTCTAATTAAAAAATCGAAGACAACAAAGCATACACTAGGCCATTGGCCTACACTATATGAAGAGTGTCGTTAGATTTTGACACGCATCTCTTGAGAGAGTGCGTACGTAAGTAAAACTATTCTCGAGCAGAATAGTTCTCTCAAAAACCCTAGTTCCTGTCACCGTCTAGCTCGTCAAGTATTTACTGTTTTTCCTTATCCCGCTTTGCACGCGGGATTTTTTGTGGAACAATAATGTGTAAGGGTATACTATGTAAAATACATGAAAATCGCCCCGATAATTTTATCTGTTTTTGTGTTTATTTCTTTATGTGTTTTTGGTGAATTTGGAGCGGGTTTATTAATTGCGAACCATGCAGTGAAGTATTATCAGCCGTTAGACATTATTCAGCAGCATGCTGACTCAGAAGATTGGCGTCTTACCATGTCTTTTAATGAGCATAATTTTGTGTTTGATCCGGTTCTTTTTTGGAAACGGAGTGCATCTGTCCCTTCATCACAAGAGACGCTTCCTGCGACAGCTTCTTGTACGATGCTTACATATGGAGATTCCAATACACAAGGAATAGGCGGCTCTTGGCCGGCTGAATTACAGAATCTATTTGTGGAGCGGAACATTCCCATTCAGGTTATGAATGTCGGGACTATGGGGTATTCGTCTTATCAGGGAATTAGTAGGTATAAAAGTGAAGCATCTCAGTATTCCCATTCCATTATTCTCGTTTCCTTTGGTTGGAATGATGCGACCCCCAATATGCAGGTGTCAGACAAAAAGTTTAGTATATATCTGTCTTCATTTATGCGCACATCCTCTTTGCTGATGAAATCAAATCTTTTTCGTATCATCAAATATTATTCGGATGCATTTGTTCAATCCACATTGCCCGCAGAGCATGAATATTTTCCCCGCGTGTCTCTTGAAGAGTACAAAGACAATTTAGAGGAATTCATTGCTGTCGCAAAAAAGAACGGGAGTCAGATTGTGTTTGTGACACGTCCCTATGTTACAAACCAGATCATGGGATCTACCGATACGGCAGCGTATAACTGGAGGTCACTTGTGCCCATATATAATGAACTGCTTCTTCGTGTTGCAGGGGCGAGGCATATACCGGTCATTGATCTACAGAAATTATTTGAGGAAGCATTTGGTGCGGCATATTTTGTCGATGATAATCATTTCACAAAAGCTGGGTATGTGGAAGCGGCGAATATCATCGCTTCTGAGCTGTTAAAAAATGACATACACTGCAGGAACTAGGACAGTTATTTAGGAAATAACTCTTTTAAGATGATACAATAGGAACGTTCAAGTACAGGGCGGCGCGTTGGCGAAGAGGTAACGCGGGAGTCTGCAAAACTTCTATGCGCCGGTTCGATTCCGGCACGCGCCTCCAAAATACCCCTTCTGGGGTATTTTTATGTATATATATGAAGCAAAAAACGACAGTGCGGAAAATAGCAGTCATAGCCGCGTTTCATTACGCGTGGTTTTGGGTGCCGATCTGGGTGCTTTTTTATAAGCGGTTTACCGATTATTCAGGTGTTGCAATACTTGAAGCGTTGTCGATGGTTGCGTTTTTGGCAATGATTGTTCCGGGAGGACTTTTGGCTGATTATCTCGGAAGAAAACGGCTGCTCATCTTTGCAAGCATTGTGAATGCCATTGGTGCTTCTATCGTAGGGTTTGCCGGTTCATTTGTCTCTGTTGCAATCGGTATTGGCGTTATGAGTTTATCCGGCGGTCTTTTTACCGCATCTCTTGAGGCGTTGTTATACGATTTTTTGAAAACGGAAAATCGGGAAGAACAGTATAAAAAGATATGGGGAAAGATGACTACTGTACGTATGCTTACTAGCGCAGCTGCAAGTTTCGTTGGAGGATATCTCTATACTATCGATGTCCGGCTTCCATGGTTTGGTGTAGCAGTTATGTCTTTTCTGGCATTCTTTATTGCTTTCACGCTCAAGGAACCGCGCATTGAAACACCGCATGATTCATTCCCGCAATTTTTACGCGAAGCAGGGAAGGGAATAACAGAATTGTTTAGAAAAGATGTTTGGAGGCTTAGTATTCCTCTTTTACTCATTGGTATATTTTTTACAACAGATTCTTCAGGACTCTGGGACATTCAGGCAGTTGAGTATGGGTTTTCCAGTCAAATACTCGGTGTGCTGCTTACCGCAACCTATCTTTGTCTGGCATTCGTCTCGTGGTACGCGACGAAAATAACCAGAAAATTTTCTTCGTTTGGCGGGATTTTGTTGTTTGCAGTTATTTGGGCAGTACTCTGGTTTGTTTCAGGAGTAACTGGAGGAATAATCGGTGCGATACTTCTTACTCTTCGTTCCTCATTTTCAGTTGTTGCTGATGTACAAAGTTCAGGGCTGTGGAACAGCATGATTTCATCACGGGTCAGGGCAACAACTCTGTCAACAATCACCATCATCCGTGGACTTCCGTATATTTTGGTCGCGTCAAATATTGGGATGATTATTGATTCCGTCGGAATTGGGTGGCTCATTCGAAGTTTTGCTGTGCTGATGTTTGTTTTGCTTCTTCCAACCTGTTTTTGGTGGATGACACAAAAGAAACAAACAAAACAGTAAGCTTTTCAGGTGGAATTGAAGCAAAATCTTGTGATACAATACGTCAGTGTTGACGGGTGACTAGTTTCCACCAAAGGTGGATCAGCCTTTGGCTGACATTGGCGAGCAAGACTAGTTTTACCAAATACATAGAGGGTGACTAGTTTCCACCAAAGGTGGATCAGCCTTTGGCTGACATCGGCGAGCAAGACTAGTTTTACCAAATACATAGAGGGTGACTAGTTCATCGGTAGAACGCTTTCCTGATAAGAAAGAGGCGGATGGTCCGACTCCATCGTCACCCACATTACGCCAAGGCTTCGTGTGTGCAGCCACTTACTCATATGATTTTATCTGACGGCGACATAAAAAAAGCACTTGAAGAAAAACGGATTATTATTGATCCCAATCCTGATTTTGCCACGCAGCTCGGTTCCTGCTCCATTGATTTCAGGCTCGGTACGAAGTTTCGCGTATTCAACCACAGTAAAGTTGCTTTGATTGATACCAATAAACCTAGCGTCACAAACGATTTGATGACGGAAGTTGAGATAAAAGACGGTGAGCCGTTTATCTTGCAGCCGGGTGATTTTGTCCTCGCAACCACCATGGAAACATTGACTTTGCCAAACAACTTACTTGCGCGTCTCGAGGGTCGTTCAAGTTTAGGCAGACTTGGAATTGTGGTTCATTCTACCGCTTCCGTGTTTGATCCGGGGTGGCATGGGGTTGCAGTTTTGGAGCTTGGCAATCTTGGACGAATGCCGATTGCTCTCTACAGCGGCATGCGTATCTGTTCATTTACGTTTGAGCAGCTTACTTCGGATTCCCAGCATCCGTATCTGACAAGGGAAACTGCAAAGTATAAAAATCAGAATGCGCCGGTCGTTTCCCAAATCGCGCGCGACCTCGAATAAATTCTTTTTATTTCACTGTGACACTTTTTGCGAGGTTTCGTGGTTTATCCGGATCCAAATTTTTTGCGAGCGCCAGATAATAGGCAAGAAGTTGTCCCGCGATGATGTTGGGAATAATGGTGGCATTTCCTGCATCTGCCACCTCTATGAATGAATCAAAAATACTGTTTGGTGTATAGGAGATACCGATGATAAAGCCGCCGCGGGCCTTCATCTCCATTGCCGCCGCGAGATTTGCCGTGTAGGTTTCATCGTTCGGCAAAAAGACGATACAGGGCGTATTTTTTTCAATTAAAGCAATTGCCCCGTGTTTGAGTTCTCCCGCTGCCAGTCCTTCCGCGTGGATATAGCTGATTTCTTTTATTTTGAGTGCGCTCTCAAGTGCGGCAGGGTATGAGGTACCGCGTCCGACGACAAATAATTGTGTGTGGTTTTTTATCTGTCCCGCCAGTTTTTGTATGGAAGCGATTGATTGGGGTTCAAGCAGTTTTTTTGTTACAGTGATTGCCGCCGTCAGTACCTTTTTTCCTTCATCAATGGTTCCTGCTATGTCATATGCAGTGAGAAGGAGTATACCGAGTTTGGTTGTCATGTCTTTGGTTGAGGCAACGGCGATTTCAGGGCCTGCGCCGCATGGAACAGGGGTATCTGATAATCGCCACAATGTTGATCCATACACATTGACAATGCTCGCAATGGTCGCGTGATGAGAAATGCCTCGTTTGACCGCATCAATCAGATCCATAGTCTCGCCGGACTGGGAAAGTGCAACAAGAAGCGACTGTTCGTTTATGAATTCCTCCTGATACGTAAATTCACTGGCAACACAGGCGTTGATGTGCCTTTTTGCGACCGCTGAAAACAAATATGTCCCTGCAAGACACGCATAATATGCCGTTCCGCATCCGATAAGATACGCACCCCGCGCTTTCAGAATTGCTGCCGCTGGCGTATGGATATCATCACGGGTAAGTAGCTCCTCGAGAATGGTTGGCTGTTCATGAATTTCTTTTTCCATGAATGTTTCATAGCCGTTTTTTTCTGCTGCTGTTACATCCCATGTCAATGTTGTGGGTTGTATTTTTTTTTCTTGGCCTGTGATGGCGTCATAGATTTTTATTGTTTCATCGGTCAGTACCGCCATCTCGTTATCCTCCAAAAAATGCACTTTTTTGGTGTAGGGGAGGAGGCCTGCCGCATCACTTGCCACAAACTGTTCATGGTCGCCGTATCCGACGACGAGCGGGGATCCGTTCCGGATCGCGACAATTTGATGCTCGTCATATTTGATGGCGATGATGGCGTTGGAGCCGGTAAACTGGAGAAATGTGGTACGTACAGCTTCAGTAAACGGTAGAGTTTTTGCCGCATCCTCGATCATATGGGAAGCCACCTCACTGTCTGTTTCCGAGATAAATGTGTGGCTTGCAAGCAGCGGAGTTTTGAATGCTTCGTAGTTTTCGATGATGCCGTTATGGATGACCGCAATAGTTTTTGTGCAATCAAGGTGCGGATGCGCATTTTCTTTCGTGACGCCGCCATGTGTTGCCCATCTGGTATGGCCGAATGCGAGAGAGCTGTCAGGCATATCATCAACATTCGCATTCCCAATCTTGCCGATTTCTTTTTTGACTATTATTTTATTGGTATGTATTGGCTTATTGGTATGTATTGGTACCATCCCCACCCCCCAGCTGTCATAGCCCCTGTATTCGAGTGTTTTGAGGCCGGTAAGCACGAGTTTTTGCGCATCAGTCCGTTTTCCGATATATCCGAATATTCCGCACATAGATATCCGTATCGTACGGGAGCGGGAAGGGGTTTGTCAAACTATTTGACAGGACAGGAAGGAACGTGAAATAGTAGATAGTAAGGAGAAATTATTATGAAAAAATCTGCTTCCACAGGTCGTTCACAAGACCACGTAAAACCCTTTATCGTAGCAATTGGCATCGCATTCACGTTTCTGGCAGTTGTTGTTATTTATATTGCCTTTATGAAAGGCGGACTGGATATCAGAAGCAGAGCCGGATCCAATCCGAATCAAAAATATGACTGCGTTCCCGCGAAATTGCAACAATCCATCATTGATGGCAGTACTATCGAAACGATGCAGTGTGAAAGCGGCAGGGAATTAAATATTTCAAAAAAAACCTGCTGCAAATGGGTGCGGGTAATTCCTTCTTCGGTGAAACCGACGATGTCATGGAAGATGACGTCGACAACATATGCACCAACGCAAAAAAAAGCTGCGATAGTACCGACGAGAGTGCCCACGAGAGTCCCGACGAAAAAACTGAGGAGCTGTATCAGCGCGGGTAGTCGGTGTAGTGCGACAACAAAATGCTGTGGGGTATGTGTCAACGGAAAATGTAGATAATCAGTGTGACCGGTTGCACAGAACCGGTATGCTTGCCCTTGATGGAGTATAAACAAGTGAAATCACACATACATTTTTATATTTCTGTCATGGGCACAATGGGGAGCGGAAAAACAACCGCCGCCCGACTGCTTGCCACGTCTCTAAAATGCAGACTTCTTGAGGAAAATTTCGGAGAAAATGCGTTTCTTTCCCGATTTTACAGTGACATGAAGCGGTGGGCGTTTCATTCTCAGACATTCTTTTTGATGGAAAAAATACATCAAATGATGGACACATGTGCGTTATTGAAAACACATTCCATTATTCAGGATACGCCGATTCAACAGGATGCGTTTTCCTATGCCAAAGCGCAACATGTGTTGGGAAACATCGATGATGCAGAGTGGAAACTCTATCAAAAAATTTATTTTTCCTTTGAGCCGCAATTTCCAAAGCCTGACTGTATCGTCTATCTTGAGACAACGCTTTCCACCATCTCCAACCGGATAGCATTGCGCGGGCGGGGATATGAACAGAAAATCCCTGACAATTATCTGGAGCTTTTGGATATGCTCAATCACAAATGGCTTAGTGACCAAAAAGATATCCCCGTTGTTACGATTCATACTGATAATCTCAATATTGTCACCAGCAAACGTGCACAACGAGAACTGGTCGATACGGTGAAGGCCTTTGTGCACACGCTGTAAATGCACATTGTTATTTTTGATATAGATTGTTAGAATGGGCGTAATTTATGTTTGCAGGCGAACTTCGTCCGACGTGCCCAGAAGCATTGAATCAAATGCAAAAAAACGCATTACAGCATGCGTCGGAGTACGAGTTGGCTCATGGCGCGAATTTTCCACCTGATTTGATTGCTTCCTTTTGTCCACCTCGTAGTCTTGTCGTTGAATTTGGAGCAGCGAGTGGAGAAAAACTCAAAGCGTTAGGTGATCGTGGTATTCGTGCATATGGTATTGAACTGAATCCAAAAGCGTCTGATTTGTCGTATGAAGATTTTCATAATCCTGTCTTTCGAGGAGATGTTCGTTCAATAGGACAAGGTGATGAAAAACCAGGCGGGTTTTATCTTTTTTTAGAAGAACAGGATGGGGTATTGATACAGGCGTTGTTTGCAAATATGCTGGTGGACAAAGATATTTGTCATACCATCAGGACTGCTGATGCGTTTCTTCGTCCCAAGGGATATATTTTTATTGCAGAACCCATTCATTATTCCGAATTGTCACTTTTTCCGTTTAAATATCTTCCGGAATACACGAGTCAACATCTTGAACAATGGCAGCAAAAATGGTTAGTGCGATATAGAGTGAATGAAGAAGCAGGGCTTCCACATGATGTGTTTGCAGTAGCGCAAAGTGGTGAATTGTCGAAAGAACAAAAAATGCGAGCTGATTGGGACGAGGATCCGGAACATATCAAATATCTCATTGATTCTTTTTTCTTTGAACGATATGCACGACACACACGATTTTTGAGGTTGCAGAGATATTTAAAACGGTATCATTTTGCAGAAATGCAAACGTGGCCGACGGTTATGTATGACCGATGCGGAAATCCGCTTATTGGTGTTGTGAGCGTGTGGCAAAAAGAAACAGCACATTATAAATACCGTCCGTATCTTCGTGGGGCGCGATATGATGATGAAAAACAACAAAGTGCTTGGGTGCGGCGTGAAACTGTAGGGTACGAAGATCCACAGCACTATATAGATCATTATCTGGAATTAGCAAAACAATTTTTACCACCGTCGATACAATAATGGGCAAAATTGATTTCTTTACAACAAAAAAAATAAACAGTATATTCTTGATATGGCAACAAAAGGGAAATTTGTGGTAATAGAGGGAACAGACGGATCAGGGAAAGGAACACAGTCACAACTTCTGCAGGAATATCTCAAAACAAATCACGTTCCGTTTGCATTGTTTGATTTTCCCCAATATTACAAAACAATCTTCGGTCGGTGGATCGGACGTTTTTTGAAAGGCGATTTCGGCTCCATTGAAAGCAATCATCCGTATATTGTCATGTTTCCGTATGCTGCTGATCGGTGGCAGGCAAAACCTGACATGGAGCGGGCGCTCGAAGAGGGGAAGATTGTTATCTGCAACAGATATACTAGTTCCGCATCCTATCAGGCGGCGAGGCTACCGCGGGATGAGCAGATGAAATTTATTGATTGGGCGTACAGTGTGGAATATGATGCGTTTGGTATACCGAGGGAAGATATTGTGGTGTTTCTGTATGTACCGCACGCAGTTTCCCAAAAACTGATTGAGCAGAAAAACAGCCGAAAATATATGGGGAACGCCCAGAAGAAAGACATTCACGAATCTAATGACGCATTAATGCGGGAGGTGGAGCAGGTATACCTCAGGCTGGCCAAACGGTTTCCCCATTGGATTACGATTGATTGCACCAAAAACGGCGCCATCCTTTCCAAGGAAGAAATTCATCAAAAAATACTTGCTGTGTTGAAACGGAAAAAGATTCTGCCTGCATAATATATGTATGGTGAAAAAACTTCATAAACGGACAAAAGGAAAGCTCACTGTTATCGCAGGTCCGATGTTTTCTGGGAAAACGGGGAAGTTGGTTGCACTCGTTGATGTTTTCACCCGCATGGGACACTCAGTGCTTACGGTAAAACCGAAAATTGATAACAGATACGGCGGAAAAAAAGAAATTCATAGTCATGATCATAAAAGGTCAAAGGCGTTAGTGCTGGACAGCGAGTCAACAGCAGTGATGATGGGAAAAATTTTGGCAACGGGTGCGGATAAAGTGATTGTTGACGAAGTGCAGTTTTTTGACAGGGAAAAAATAAAATCCGTCATCGTAACACTCAAGAAAAAGGGAATACATGTCATCGCTGCAGGACTTTTGTATGACTATAAACGGCAGCCATTTGGGGCAACACCAGACCTTGTAGGGTTGGCTGATGAATATCTTGAGCTTATGGCAGTGTGTCAAAAATGTGGCAGTCTTGCTAGACACAGCGAGCGCATGGGAGGTAAAAAAGGAGTTATTGAAGTCGGAGCTGCAGACAAATACATTGCCGTGTGTGAACGATGTCACAGGATATATAAATAATGAAAGGTATATAAGGAGGAAATATGCATGAAGGTGATCCGAAAGCAAAAACGCCAGAACTGCCATCTGGTGCAGTAACACAAATCGTTGGAGAAAGCGGTGACACGTATACGAATGTGCAGGTGTTCAATGAAACACTCGGAACACTTACGGATCATCTGGTTTCTGACGGCTCACAACCTGTCACGCTTGCCGAAGGAGAATAACATGCCGAAAAAAGTTTCAGCGAAAGCGCCGGTTATTGCAGGAAAACAATACCATATTGACTGCGGACAAAGAGATCTCGCTTCATCTGTACTTCTCCCAGGGGATCCGGCACGGGTTGAAAAAATTGCATCCGGTTGGGATAGTGCAAAGGAAGTTGCAAACCACAGGGAATATCATACGATGACGGGACTATATAAAAAGACGCCTATTTCCTGTACATCAACTGGTATCGGAGCACCTTCCCTTGCTATTGCCGTGGAAGAACTTTCCCGCGTTGGTGTTGATACATTTATTCGTGTAGGAACGACCGGAGGACTACAAAAACAGCATCATTTGGGAGACGTTATTATTTCCACCGGTGCCGTGAGACTTGACGGTGCAAGCCGTGATTATGTAATGCCGGAATATCCGGCTGTGGCACATTTTGAGGTGGTCGAGGCGCTGATAGCCGCTGCGGAAATTCTGAAGATTCCGTATCATGTCGGCATTACTGCTTCTACTGATACATTTTATTGCGGTCAGGGAAGGCCTGGATTTGATGATTATTTTCCCAGTCACAAAGCCCATATTGTTGATGATATGCAACGTGCTGGCGTGCAAAATTTTGAAATGGAGGCATCCTGTTTATTTACCCTCGCCAGTCTCTTCGAAAAACGGGCGGGGGCTGTGTGTACCGTTATCGCAAATCGCGTAACGAATGAATTTACTATAACGGATGAATATCAAAAACGGGCAGGACGCGTTGCTTCGTTGGCAGTACATATTCTTGCTATGTGGGATAGGGAAAAGAAAAAAAACAAAAAACGCTACACCACCCCTTGTGTTGTGGAATCATGATCAGGTTTGATACAATTATATTTATTTCTTGTTTGAAGATGCATGGATATAGTGGATATGGAAAACGCTAAACTGCCGGAAATGACAAAAGAAGCCGAAGCTGCGTATGCCAGCTGGCAAAAAGCACTGGAAGCGGATATTGCACGCGATGATGCACGCCTTTTGCCGGACACAGTCTCTACAGATGATTTTGTGCGGGAAGAAAAGAAAAGGAAAGAAGCAGAACAGGCAGTGCTTATTGATGCAAAAACAGGACTTCCCAACGGCGTTGCCTTTCAACAGAAACTTGAACAGTTTCGGCATTCACAAGAATCCGGTGCACTCATTATCATGGATCTGAACGGATTAAAGGTGATTAATGATGAGATGGGTGGTCATGCGGCGGGAGATCATGCTCTCATCACCATTGCAAAAGAGTTGAAATTGAACACCTCAGAGCACGATTTTGTCGCAAGAGTCAATGATAACGGGGGAGACGAATTTGCTGTGTTGTTCCCTGGTTTATCCCGATCAGTATTGCCTGATGTGATCGACCGTTTGCAAAATATATTTTCCGGCGGATTTGATGAACACGATCATTTGATTCCCACAGTCTCGATTGGGGCGGTACATACGGATGATATAGGCGACGCAGATCGTTCGTGCTTACGGGACTGTGCGGACTATGCGATGTATAAGGCAAAAAACTCGGTGAAATCAGTCCCTTCGATCATTGAGCATAACGCTCATTCGAATACGACATATGAACTTCGAAAACCGACTGCTTCCTACATCTACAATCCGCAGATGGACGGTCCGGTGCTCACTGTGAAGGATGCACTTGCCTCGTTTCAGGCAAAACCACAGGTTCGCTTGAAATAACCTTATTTTTCTGCTATACTCCCATTATCACACACGTTCGCATTTGTATCTTCTCTTCTGTGTTTCAGAGGGAAGCGGACGGAGGATAAAAGAAGATACGCCTTGGTTTTTTGTATTATAAAGCACCAGCGTATCGGTGCTTTTTTTGTTTTTTGAGGAGTTAAATAGTATGAAAGAAGTATCACTGCAGGAACTTTTGGAAGCAGGATGTCATTTTGGCCATAAATCAGAACGGTGGCACCCGAAAGCATCCAAGTTTATTTATATCGAAAAAGATGGTATCCACATCATCGATCTTGCAAAAACTAAAGCAGGACTGGAAGAAGCAGCCCAATTTGTCCGAGATCTTGTGGCAGGTGGCAGTGAAATCCTGTTTGTCGGAACAAAACGGCAGGCAAAAAGCATTGTAAAGGCAGAAGGAATCCGTGCGGCAGCTTCCTATATCACTGAACGGTGGATCGGCGGATTTTTGACCAACTGGGATGGCATTCATAAAAATATTCAGAAAATCATCCGAATGGCTGATGAGGAAGCAACCGGAAAATGGAAAAAATTCCCGAAGCACGAACAGATGAAAATGGCACGCTACCTCCGAAGGCTCAATGTTTTTTACGGCGGTGTGCTGAAGCTTGATGTTCCTCCGCAGGCACTGTTTGTTATTGACGTGAAAAAAGAAATCGCAGCAGTCAGAGAAGCAGTCAGAACCGGCATTCCCGTAGTGGCCATCGTGGATACGAATTCCGATCCCACCGGTATAGAACACGTGATTCCTGCAAATGATGATGCGGTCGGATCCGTGACGCTCATTACGCAGACTATTGCCAATGCATATCTGGAAGGAAAAGCGGAAGCGATGAAAAATGCTGCCGATGCACAGGAGAGAGAAGAAGCGCAGAAGAAAAAAGAAGATAAGAAAACGGCAGTAGCCACTGATGTGAAAGAAGAGGGAAAAGAAAAAGCGGAAGCGATCACAGCAGCACTTACCGTTGAAGAAAAACCGAAACCTGCCCGCAATGCTTCGCATAGCGATGCAGGCGGGGCAGTCAAAAAGCCACGAGTAAAGAAACTGTATAATAATTGATAAGGAGTGTTTTATGAATTTTTCACTTGATACGTTAAAGAAACTACGTGAAGAAACGCAAGCGGGTGTTGCTGACTGCAAAAAGGCGCTTGATGAATCAAAGGGTGACTATAAAAAAGCAATGGAGTTTTTGAAGTCATGGGGTATCGAGAAGGCGGCAAAAAAAGGTGATCGGGAGACCGCGGTCGGGATCATCGAATCGTATGTACATGCCAATGCAAAGGTCGGTGTTCTGGTGGAAGTACGCTGTGAGACTGATTTTGTGGCAAAAAATGAGGCGTTCAAGAAGCTTGCCCACGAACTTGCCTTGCAGATTGCAGCGATGGATCCAAAAGATGTGGATGAACTCCTAAAAAGTTCTTACATTCGTGATGGAAAAACTACGATGGGTGATTTGGTGAAGCAGGCAATTACCACTATAGGCGAAAATATTACGGTTGTGCAGTTTATGCGCATGCAGCTGGACAAAAAAGAATTGGTGTAATTTCACTTGACTGAGACGCTTCCTTTCCCGTAGTATAGAGTCATTATGATAGACACCATCCTATCCCTTGCGCAGGGGAAAATGCGTAAAGCAATAGAAATAACGAGGAACGATCTTTCATCTATTCGTTCTGGTAGGGCTACCGGTGCACTTGTTGAGAATATCATCATTACGGCATACGAAGGAACACAAAAACTCAAGCTTCAAGAAATGGCGACGATTGGTATTCCCGATGCCAAGACAATCACAATTAGTCCGTATGATCCCAGTGCCGCGCAGGACATTATCAAAAGCATTCAAAGTGCAGACACAGGCATGAATCCAGTGTCAGATGGAGAAATCATCCGAATCACCATTCCGCCGATGAGCCAAGAACAACGGGAAGAATACATAAAGCTAGCACGGACAAAGCTTGAGGGTGGACGCATTATGATTCGTCAGATTCGCCAAGAAGCAATGAAAGACTTAAAAAAAGAAGTAGAAGATGCAGTTATTACGGAAGATCAGCAAAAAGTCGGAGAGAAAAAAGTGCAGGAGCTCACAGACGAAATGATTTCAGAAGTGGACGCCATGGGAACGAAAAAAGAAGCGGAACTCATGCAAATTTAAGAAGATTATTGGTCGGATTGGTATTTATTGGTTTATTGTATGTTCCTCACTGCCGTAACGTTTATCATTATTTTAAGCATTCTCGTGATGCTGCATGAGCTTGGGCATTATACGGTCGCACGGATCTTTGGTGTGCACGTCGAGGAATTCGGATTCGGACTTCCTCCGAGAATTTGGGGCAAAAAAATAAAAGGCACGATCTATTCCATTAATTGGCTTCCCATCGGCGGATTTGTGAAACTTGCGGGAGAAGACGAGGAAGATGTGGACAAGGAAAAAGGGAAAATCAAATCGGAGAAGGTGAGAAACACATATTTCTGGGCAAAGTCTCGCGGTCAACGCGCGTTAATTTTGTGTGCAGGCGTGTTTATGAATTTCTTGCTCGCTGTCGGTATTACCACCTATTTGCTGACGCGCGGCGTGACAGAGCCAACCAACATTGTGCATGTGGAGTCGGTTACAGCAAACAGTCCTGCAGCACTTGGGGGACTCAAAGAGCAGGATATCGTCAAGTCTATCCAATATACAGATGCAGGCGGCTTACAAACTACAAATCTTGAAACTCCGGATGAGTTGATCTCAATTGTTAAAACACATGCAGGAACAACGGTGACACTGACCATTATACGAAACAACGAGCCGTTATCTGTTTCGCTTATTCCCCGTACAAACCCACCCGCAGGAGAAGGGCCGTTGGGTGTTGCGGTATCGAATTTGGAAAAACACACCTATCCACTATCCAAAGCGCCGTTTATGGCGGTAAAAATTAATGTGGTCAGGATGTGGACTATGCTGACTTCATTGGGCTCTGTGATTTCCAAACTGGTGACAGGGGACAAACTTGCATCAGGGGAAATTTCAGGGCCGATCGGCATTGCACAGGTCACAGGTCAGGCCGTCAAATATGGATTTGATGCCGTCCTTGAATTTATGGCGATTCTTTCCTTGAATCTGGCACTCTTAAATATTTTGCCATTTCCTGCGCTCGACGGAGGGAGACTCGCATTTGTCATTGCCGACAAATTCGGCAAGAAAGCGAGACCAGCCGTGGAACGCATGATTCACCAGATCGGCATGATTATCCTCATGGCACTCATTCTTCTTGTGACGGTCAATGATATTCTTCGTATTGTGCGGGGATAATCTTTATTCCTATTTTCAAACCTCTTCTATTTCGAGTATACTTTTAAGTACTATGGCATTTGACAAAAATGAGCTAAAGAAAAAGTCGGAGAATATTTCCGACTGGTATAATACCATTGTCCTTAAAGCGGAGCTTGCCGATTACGGGCCTGTGAAAGGCACCATGGTTATCCGACCGTACGGGTATGCCATCTGGGAAACAGTCCAGCATATTTTTGACGGGATGATTAAGGCTGCGAGAGTTGAAAATGCCTACTTTCCCATGTTTATTCCCGAATCCTTCCTTAAAAAAGAAAAAGAGCATGTGGAAGGATTTTCACCGGAACTTGCGGTGGTGACGCATGCCGGTGGGGAAAAACTTACAGAACCGCTTGTGGTTCGGCCGACGTCGGAAACCATCATGTATTCGATGTTTGCCAAATGGGTCAAAAGCTGGCGCGATTTGCCGCTCCTTTTGAATCAATGGTGTAATATCGTGCGTTGGGAAAAACGGACATATCTGTTTTTGCGTACCACCGAATTTTTGTGGCAGGAAGGGCATACTGCTCATGCTACACATGAAGAAGCTATTGCGTTTGCAAAAAAAGCGCATGAATGGTACGCTCGGATTTTTGAAGACTATTTCGCGATGCCGGTTTTGCTCGGTACAAAAAGCCACACGGAACAGTTCGCAGGTGCATTTAAGACCTATACCGTGGAGAGCCTGATGCCGGACGGGAAAGCGTTGCAGTCTGCAACGAGCCATGATTTGGGTCAGAATTTTTCAAAAGTGTTCGGTATTCAGTTTCAGGATCAGGAAAAGAAACTTGAGTATGCATGGCAGACTTCATGGGGCTTGTCGACGCGCGCTCTCGGCGGTCTGTTTCTGACGCATGGGGATGATGCGGGACTGATTTTGCCTCCGAAGGTTGCTCCAATTCAGCTCGTTGTTGTGCCGATTTTGTCTTCCAAAACAACACCGAAAAAAGATCAGCATGCATATGTGAAGCGGATCACTGATGCATTTATTTCCCAAGGGATTCGCGTCAAACTGGATGATACGGATGACAGTCCGGGACGGAAATTCAACACATGGGAGATGAAGGGTGTACCTGTCCGGATAGAGATTGGCGTCAAAGAAACAGATGACGAAACAGTAACGTTGGTATTTCGTGACACTGGGGAAAAGAAAACGATACCTTGGAAAGAAGCGGTTATGCAGATTGATGATGAGCTCAAAGCAATGCAGGAACGATTACTTACAAAACAAAAGGCTTTTGTAAAGAGCCACACATACGATGTTTCATCCTATGATGCATTCAAAAAAATCATGAGTACAACAAAAGGATTTTTGCAGGCGTTTTGGTGTGAGGATGCAGCATGTGAGAAAGCAATTAAGGACGAGACAAAAGCGACAACCAGATGTTTGCCGATGGATACGAAAGAAGAAAAAGGAGTATGTGTGCACTGCGGTAAACCTGCAACACACCGTTGGATCTTCGGACAGAGCTATTAACTCCTCGGTATGATAAAACACTACACATCAACCGCAATGCTCGTGACGAATACAAAACCGAGAAAAGTGTTGTTGGGAATGCATCAAAAATTACAAATGTGGCTGCCGCCCGGAGGGCATCAGGAAGAAAATGAAAATCCGTTTGAAGCGCTTATTCGGGAAACGAAAGAAGAAACTGGATTTGATGTGAGTGCCTTTTTGCCAGAAACCAAAAATTTGGACGAACGGGTTGCATCTTTGCCCGTGCCTGACTATTTATTTGAAGAACTTATTCCAGCACGAGGGGAAAAACCTGAACATATTCATATGGATTTTGTGTACATCATTGTTGTACCGGAATTTGTTCCGAAGTTTCCTGACCGTGAATACACTACGATGCGATGGATTGGGGAAGACGATGTTACGGGACTTCCGTTATATCCAAACATTAAAGACATCATTTTGCCACGGTGTTTTACCTTCTAAATTACTTTCAATGAGGTATGTTGTTGCGGTATAATGACAATAATGAAAACCATTGTGACACATTTTGCTCCTGATCTTGATGCCATTTGTTCCGTGTGGCTATTAAAGACGTTTGTCCCTGATTTGAAAGAGGCAGCAATTGCATTTGTGCCTGCGGGAAAGACATTGAATGGCATGGTTCCAGACGGCAATCCGGATATCATCCATGTCGATACGGGTTTTGGGAAATTTGATCATCATCAAACAAGTGATGATACGTGTGCTGCACTTCTGGTGTATCAGTCCCTTGGGAAAAGGGATGAGGCACTCGAGAGGCTGCTGCATGTTGTCAATGATGTGGATCATTTTAAGGAAGTATTTTATCCGAATCCGACTGCCGATTTTTATGATCTTTCGCTTCCCGTTATCATTGACGGATTACAGTTTTCGATGGCGGATAATCCTGTCGGCATGATGGAGCGCGTCATGGATTGCTTGGACGGGATATACAAGATGTTTCAGAATAAAGTGTGGGCGGAGAAAGATATTACGGAGAACGCAATTCAGTTTGATACGAAGTTTGGCAAAGCATTCGGCATTGAAACAGTCAATCGTGAGGTGGTGCACTACGGACAAAAAATGGGATTTATCCTCGTTGTACGGAAAGATCCGAAAAACGGTAATGCCGCAATCAAAACTGTGCCAAAGGATGATATTGATTTGACGGCTGTGTATGAGTCGCTTCTGAAGAAAGATCCGACGGCCACATGGTTTTTGCATCCAAGCCATCACATGCTCTTAAACGGCAGTGCAAAAAATCCCGATATGAAACCGACGACACTATCGCTTGAGGCACTTATTGCAGAGGTAAAAACTATTTATGGATAATTGTCTGTTTTGCTCCATCGTCGCCAACACCAGTCCTTCCTATACGGTATATGAAGATGAAGAGACGAAA
This sequence comes from uncultured Gammaproteobacteria bacterium, assembly GCA_964609895.1. GTDB lineage: Bacteria > Patescibacteriota > Microgenomatia > UBA10105 > UBA927 > CAIJMI01. The sequence continues at coordinate 121,143 of CAZSTG010000002.1, forward strand.
GCATTTTTGGATATTTTTCCGTCGACTTCGGGGCATGTTGTTGTAATTTTGAAAAAACATGGTTGGGGAATTAGTGACTATACACCAGAAGAGCTGGGGAGTTTGATGGCGACCGTGCAAAAAGTGGTTGCTGCACTCACTCAAGCATTCAAGACGGAAGTATTTACCATTGGCATGAATCATAAGGAAGAAAACGGTGTTCACCATCTCCATATGCATATATTGCCGCGGTTTTTCGATGACAAGGGCGGTGTGATACAATCAGTAGTTGAACGTGAGGGAAAAGAGTCCCTTACAGAAATAGCAGAAAAAATAAAAAAAGAGATTGGGTGAGGAGGTGTTTTCATATTTTATGGTATTTGTAAAAGCACAACCAGGAGATAATTCAGATTCATTGATTCGTAAATTTACTCGTAAAGTTCTGACGGAAGGAATTCTGCAGGATTTGAAGAAACGGGAGTTTTATCAGAAACCTGCTGAAATCAAAAAAGAAAAAAAGCGGGATCTCGCTCGACGTTTGCGTCATCCGGGAAGGATATAAGCATATGATGCTTGATACGTTGAAAGCTGATTTGGTGACAGCGATGAAAGCACACGACAGGACGGCTATGGATACCATCCGATTTTTGCTGTCTGCCATCCGGAATATGGCTATTGCCAAATACGGCGCGGAAAGCGATACGGCGCTGACAGACAATGACGTGACGGATACAATAAAAAAACTGGTGAAAACCCATAAAGAATCAGTTGAGGCATTTCAAAAAGCCGGCCGTGCAGAACTCGTTGCGAAAGAGTCAGGGGAACTTGCCGTTCTTGAACGGTATGTGCCTGCGGAAATGAGCGATGAAGAACTGAGGAGTTTACTTGCGCCGGTTGCCGCCTCCGGAGAGCAAAATTTCGGACTTCTGATGCGAAATGCGATGCAGGTAGTTGCAGGGAAAGCAGATGGCGCACGCGTTTCGCAAATGTTAAAACAATTACAACAAAAGTAATTATTTAGCATTTATCATTTGGCATTTAGCATTTTATTTATATGGTGCATGTAATTATTCAGACGGAATCCCGCTATCCGGTTTCGCGGAAAAGAATCACCAAAGCAATTCAGGATTTTCTGACGGGAAAAATCGAAAGTGACGCGGATGTGTCTGTAACATTTGTCGGCGACCGCAAAATTCATGAGCTCAACAAAACATACAGACAGAAGGACTATCCGACGGATGTCCTGTCGTTTCCTTTGTATGATCCAACACAACCGTCTCCTGTTCCATTTATAGGACCGCCTGATGACATCCTGCATTTGGGAGACATTGTTGTGTCATACCCAATGGCTGTCAAAGAAGCGGGGGAACAAGAGAAACTGGTGGATGACATGATTGAATTTCTGGTGCTGCACGGACTGAATCATCTTCTTGGTAATCATCATCCTGAGGTATAAATACATATCAATTTCCAATACATACCAATATAGTGTATTATCATTTGGTATTAGATATCAAAGTATTCCATTATGTCTTTTTACCGAACGTATAGACCGCAGCTGATTGATGAAATTGACAACGTTCATGTACGGGAACAGGTAATTTCACTGCTTCAGAAAGATGTTTCTGAACTTCCGCACGCATATCTTCTCACGGGACCAAAAGGTGCCGGCAAAACGACGACAGCACGGATACTGGCTAAATTGTATAACTGCGAACACCGTTCTAAAAAAAGCGGTCCGTGTGGTTCGTGCCACATGTGTACATCTATTGCGGAAGGAACGAACATGGATGTTTTGGAAATTGACGCGGCATCCAACCGCGGCATTGACGAGATCAGAGAACTTCGTGATCGCATTGCTCTTGCTTCCATCGGCGGCGGGTACAAGATATATATCATTGATGAGGTGCACATGTTGACGACGGAGGCATTCAATGCGCTGTTAAAGACACTGGAGGAACCGCCAAAACATGCCGTGTTCATCCTCGCCACAACGGACATACAAAAAGTTCCGGCGACAATCAAATCCCGCTGCATCTCCATTGTGTTTCAAAAAGCGACTGACGCGGAGCTTCTCAGTGCACTTAAAAAAATTGTCACAGCGGAGAAAATGAATATTACGGATGATGCCCTGCGGTTTATTGCAAGTGAAGCAGACGGGGCATTTCGGGACGCAGTGAAGTTTTTGGAACAAGTGAGCTTTTCCAAAGGCAACATTACGATTGATACGATTACCGATTTGTTTGCCTCGGCAGGCGATACAGTGTGTGTCCGGTTTTTGGAAGCATTGACAGCAAAGGACGAAAAACAGGCATTTGCGGTTATCGAACATCTTACATCGGAAGCAAAAGACGTCCGTGGATTCATTACCGACGTGTTGCGCATATTACAGGGACATCTTGTGGCAATCGGGAAAGGGGAACGTGTTGCAGGATGGGACAAAGCGGCTGTGCAGCGTGCGTCACGTTGTTTTATAGATGCCTATGGTTTGTTGAAGCATTCTCCCATCGCCGAACTTCCCTTGGAGCTTGCAGTACTGGAATTTTTTGGAGGGCGCGCAACCGACGAGTCTCAGCCATCCGTGCCGACCGCCGTTGTTCATGGAACACCACAGCCGAAACCGGTAGTAGGAAGGCATGTAGGGACAGACACATCGTCTTCCGTTTCTGCAGCGCGTGAAACGGAAACGCCTGTTAAGCAGATTGACGAATCATTCACGGTGGAAAAATTACTGGAATATTGGAAAGATATTATTGAAGCGTTAAAGCCGTTTAATCATTCTGTTGCCGGTGTGATGCGATCTGCGCGTCCTCGGGAAATTCGTGACGACACGCTTATTATCGAGACGCAGTACAAATTTCATCAGGAACGCTTGTCAGAAGTGAAGGTCCGTGATATGTTGTCTACGGTGCTGAAAAAACTGTTCGGTGTACAGGTAAAAGTCGAAGTCGTATTAACAGAAAAATAAAGGGGATTTCAAGTGCTATTTTGATAAACGAGTAGCGTTTATTATGTAGTAGTTGAAATTGAATTTTTATGTTTAATCCATTTAAACAGTTGGGCGATATAAATGAAATGAGAAAATCCGCTATGGCAATTCAAAAAGTACTTGCCGGTATGACATTCACCGCAAAAGAAGGCGATGTTGAAATTACCATGAACGGAAATCAGGAAGTGCAGTCCGTGATGGTTGCCGGAGTGCCCAATGAATCCATCAAAAGAGCTATCGGTAACGTTATCAAACAGTCACAACAGGCAGCAGCAGGGCAACTCGCACAAATGCAAAAGGGCATGTAACCATCATGGCAATTGTTGTAACAGGCAGCATTGGATACGACTTCATCATGGGGTTTCCGGGGAAGATTTCCGAGAGGATCATGCCGGACAAGATCCACACCATTTCTTTGTCACTCCTTGCAGATAAACTGCATAAGCAATTTGGTGGAACCGCAGGAAATATTGCATACTCACTGAAGTTATTGGACGTTGAACCGCTGGTTCAGACTTACGCTGGAAATGATTTTTCTGAGTATAAAGCATTTTGGAAAACCCAGAAGATACAGACAACATATATTGCCGTGGATACAAAAAATTCGAGCGGTACGTATTTTGTTGTGACTGATCAAGCTGATAATCAGATTGGCGCATATTACAAAGGCGCATTAGTACATACGTCATTGCTTCATCTTGCACGTATTCACGAACCATTTGATTTTGTAGTGATTTCCGCCAATGAGCCAAAAGCGATGACACAGTATGTCAGGGAATGCATGGAACACAAGATTCCGTATATGTATGACCCGTCGTTTCAAATCGCCAGTTTTTCCAAAAAGGAACTGCATGACGGGGTGAGCCACGCATCGATTTTTATCGGCAATGATTATGAAATTTCACTTCTTGAAAAACGTCTTGAAATAACACATAAGGGTTTGCTTCGGCTTTGTCCTGTTGTCATTACCACACTCGGAGCAAAAGGATCGCGTATCGAGTCCGATACGAAACAGATGCTGATTCGTCCTGCAAAAGTAAAAGGTATAGTTGATCCGACCGGCGCGGGCGATGCATACAGATCAGGATTTTTGGCAGGGTTTATGAGACGTTTTGATTTGAGAACGTGTGGACAGATGGGGTCTGTTGCTGCTGCATATACAGTGGAGCTGTTCGGGACGCAGACACATTCATACACCAAAAAAGAATTTTGCACGCGGTACAAAAAAAATTATAAAAATAGACTCGTTCTGTAAAGGAGAATACTCGTATGTCCAGATCAGGGGATGTCAAAAATATACAGCTTGCAGCAGGAGGAAAACTCCGCATCGAATGGGCGGGAAATTCCATGCCGGTATTAAAACTGATTGAAAAACGGTTTGCCAAAGAGCAGCCGCTCAAGGGACTCGTGATTGCCGCATGTTTGCATGTGACAGCGGAAACAGCCAATTTGATGCTGGCACTCAAGGCCGGAGGCGCAAATGTATATTTGTGCGCCAGTAATCCGCTGTCAACGCAAGATGATGTTGCAGCATCGCTCGTCAAAGATTTTCACATTCCGACGTTTGCCATCAAAGGGGAGGATACGAAGACGTATTATTCCCATCTGCACGCGGTTTTGGATATGCATCCGAATATTACGATGGATGACGGAGCGGATTTGGTCTCGCTTCTGCATACAAAACGCAAAAGTCAGCTTTCTGAGATTATCGGGTCGAGTGAAGAAACAACAACAGGAGTGATACGTTTAAAAGCGATGATGAAAGATGCGGCACTCAAGATTCCTGTATTTGCGGTTAACGACAGCGATACCAAACACATGTTTGATAACAGGTACGGCACGGGACAGTCAACACTAGATGGCATCATGCGTGCAACGAACATGCTTCTTGCAGGAAAAACATTTGTCGTTGCAGGATATGGATGGTGCGGACGCGGACTTGCATCTCGTGCTCACGGATTGGGTGCACATGTCATCGTAACGGAAGTGGATTCGATTAAGGCACTCGAAGCAGTTATGGATGGTTACGCTGTTATGCCAATGGCAAAAGCTGCAAAAATTGGTGACATGTTTGTGACAGTGACGGGCGATAAAAATGTTGTTTCGCTTGACCACATGATGAGCATGAAAGACGGAGCAGTCATTGCAAACTCTGGACACTTTAACGTGGAAGTTGCAGTCGAAGCATTGCAGAAGAAAGCAAAATCTCATCGGATAGTTCGCACGTATGTCGAGGAATATACACTTGCAGATAAGACGAAACGGTTTGTCCTCGCGGACGGTCGGCTTATCAATTTGTCAGCTGCTGAGGGACACCCTGCGGAAGTGATGGATATGAGCTTTGCCAATCAGGCACTCGCTGCTGAATTTTTTGCAAAAAATAAAAAGCAACTTGCTGTGAAGGTGTATACCATTTCAAAAGAAATGGACGGGGAAATTGCTAGACTCAAACTGAAATCCATGGGAGTGCAATTTGATACGCTTACCAAGGAACAGGAAGCATACCTTGGAAGTTGGCAGGAAGGAACATGACATAACGATTATTTTTTGATGCGTATGAATTCAGTCCTTGATTCCTTTGTGCTGAAGAAGGTATAACAAATATATATGAAAGACCATCTCCTGTTTTCCGGATCCAGTAATCAGGCGCTTGCCGCAAAAGTTGCGCGTCAGCTCAATATCCAACTTGGCGCTGTTGACCTTTCCCGTTTTGCCGACGGCGAGGTGCGTCCGTGGATACAGGAGGATGTGCGGGATAAAACAGTGTTCGTGATGCAGTCGCTGTCAACACCTATGGATGCATATATTATGGAAATGGCGCTCATGGGGGACGCAATCAGAAGAAGTGCACCAAAAACCATGGTTGCCGTCATTCCATACCTCGGGTATTCAAGGCAGGACAAACAACACCGCATCGGCGAGCCGATATCCGCCCGCGTTATTGCAAAATTCATTGAGGTTTCAAAATTCAAAGAAGTGATTGTCGTAGATCTGCACAATGACGCGATTGTCGGATTTTTTCAAATTCCGGTGACGCACGTGAGTGCGATGCCCATATTGGTTGATGCGATCAAAAAACTGCAATTGAAGAATCCTGTTGTCGTGTCTCCTGATGTCGGAGGAGTCAGACGGGCAAGAAACTTTGCATATCAGATGGATGCAGATCTTGTCGTCATGGAGAAAAAACGTTTTATCGACCGTCATGACCAGAGTGAGAATTTTCAGATTATCGGGGATGTGAAAGGAAGAACAGCAATTATCCATGATGATATGATTTCCACAGGAGGCACGATTATCCACAGCGCGGCAGCGCTTCGGGAGGCGGGCGCAACGTCAGTTGTCGTTTGCGCCTCACATGCGGTTCTTTCCGGTGATGCAAAAAGCAATTTGGAAAAAGCTCAAATTGATCAACTGATTTTGACTGATACTATTATCGATTCCGAAGATCGGTTGCCAAAAGGAACGACCATTGTTTCGGTTGCGCCGGTTATTGCGGACGCCATCTCGACTATTATTCGGTAACATAACGGTTATGACTATTCTTCCCAAATCAGTTACGCGCGTTGTCGAATCGTTTGAACGACTTCCGGGGATCGGGCCAAAGACGGCGACTCGGCTTGCATTTTATCTTCTGCATGTACCGGAAGAGGAGATTCAGCGTTTTGCAGATTCCCTGACAGGACTTAAATCCCACACAGTGCTTTGCGGCGTGTGTAAAAACGTGACGGAGCAAGATCCTTGTTCCGTGTGTAGCGATCCACGTCGGGATCACGCTACAATTTGTCTTGTGGAACAGCCGACCGATGTGTTGTCCATTGAACGGACGGGTGCATTTCATGGAGTGTACCATGTACTTCATGGATCAATTGATCCGTTAAATAATATCGGACCGGATGAAATATATATCGCTGATTTATTGAAACGGATTAAAAATCAAACCGAACCAATTACAGAAATCATTTTTGCCATGAACCCGACGATGGAAGGGGAGGCAACCGCGATGTATATTCAAAAACAACTTGCGGGAACAAAGATAAAAATAACACGACTGGCTCACGGAATACCCATCGGCGGCGACATCGAATATGCAGACGAAGTCACTCTCAAGCGCGCGCTCGAAGGCAGGCGGGAGTATTGATTTTTTCCAAAAAAAAGCGTCAAGGTGGTACAAATAACACGAATAGTGTCATTCCTGTTTGTCCTTGACGCTTAATTATCCTTCATATACTGTTTTGATTGTTCTATTCTACGAGATGGCTGGGGGATAATACTGTTTAAATATCTTTTTCGCTTTTTGTTTTTATTATCTGACCGCCGCGATTGATCCTCAAAGCAATGTGTGGATTCATTTTTGACCCAACGACAACATGACATCGCTTGGCGTGATAAATATTATGGTCAGCGAGTGCGATAAACGCCTCGTTGACAGTGAATCCGAGTCGTATCGCAGCTTCAATTTCTGCCTCTCTTCTTCCTTGGTTTTTCCAATCGATTACTATCATATCTCTGTAACCAATGGTGGCTTGCTTTACCTGATTTTTTTCGTTTAAAACGATGCCTGTGAGCATCCGGTATTGTCCGTACTTAGCCATTATTTGTCTCCCTTATACAGTGTGATTTTTGAGAGCCATCTCGTACCCTAAAAAAAGATTCCTCTAGGGAGGTCTAGATCTCATATTGAGATCCACACACCCCTAGAAGAAGTTCTTTGGTAGTATATGTTGGAAAAGAGCCCAAATAGCTTCAAAACAACCCTCGCTTGCGAGGTGAAATTCAAGGCTATTTGAAGCAAAAAGTATACCATTTTTGGTTTTATTTGTCAATCACTATAGGACAATTGCGGTGTGTCGTAAAATGGGCGATAATATGAGCCGTATGACAGATATCAGACTACAAGTGGAAAAAGTTCTTAAGGAAATCATGGATCCGGAACTGAACATTAGTTTGTGGGATCTTGGTCTTATTTATGACCTCACTATTAAAAACGGTCAGGTGGAAGTCGTGATGACCCTCACGTCTGTGGGCTGCCCTTTGTTTGGCACGATTCAGGGAGACATTGAAGAACAAATTGGGAAGATTAAAGGCGTGAAACATGTTTCCGTTGAACTGACGTTTGAACCGCCATGGTCCATGGATCGCATGAGCGAAGATGCGCGTGCACTGTTAGGTTTTTAACTTCGATCCTTGGTATACTAATTCTATGGCACCGCCAAAAGTACGACCTCCAATGCTTGGTTCATTTGAAGACATCGGAAAAGATGTAGTCAAACAGACTGTACAAGCACCAGTGGACATTGCGGGGAAAGTTTTGGAAAGCCTGACCGGGGGGTCTTCTGTTAAAGGACAAAAACAAGCGCAGCAGATAAGCACGGAATCTCACACCCAAAAGCCTGATGGTGCACTTGGCCAAATGGAGGAGACAAACGACATAAAAGTGAAAAAAGCCATTGCAAGAGCCGCTCTGGAACAGCTTGCTGGGCATACGGAGCAGAAACCATCTTCAGTATTTGAGGAAAAGAAAAAGGAAGAACAGCAAAAGAAACAGGCAGAGGAAGAACAGGCAAAAAAAGCGGCACTTGCTGAAGTGCCGAAGATGTCCTCCAAAAAGCGCAGGGGCGACCTCTACGGCATCAAAGGGAAGAGCTCGACAGAGATGAGCAAAAATGTCCGTCAGGACTAAAATGGAATAGGGAATCTGGAATAAAGAATAGAGAATGTAGAATGAGGAAGTGTGGTATCATGGACTCGTTCATTCTAGATTCCATATTCAAGTAATTATATGACAATCCAACTATTCAACACACTATCCCGAAAGAAAGAACCGTTTCAGCCGCTTACGTCGGGTGAAGTCCTGTTTTATCACTGCGGTCCGACGGTTTATTGGACACAGCATATTGGCAATCTTCGCGGTATGACCATGGGAGATTTAGTGCGTCGGGTGTTGGAATATGTCGGCTATGAGGTGAAACACGTCAGAAATTACACCGATGTCGGGCATCTGACGTCTGACAGCGATACGGGTGAGGATAAAATGGAAAAGGGCGCAAAACGCGAAGGAAAAACGCCGGACGAAATTGCGAAGTTTTATATTGATCAGTTTGAAACAGATACTAAGAAACTGCATCTTCTTGAGCCGACGGAAAAACCCCGTGCAACTGCGTATATTCAGGATATGATTGCACTTGTTTCCGTGCTCCTTGAAAAGGGATACGCATATGCAACAGATCTTGCAGTTTATTTCGATATTACAAAATTCCCAAACTATACAGAACTGTCCCATCAGCAGATGGACAAACTCATGGAAGGAGCGGGGAAGGCGGAAGTGTCAGATCCAAGAAAAAAACACGCCGCGGATTTTGTTTTATGGTTTTTTACGGCTGGAGTGCATACCAATGCCCTGCAGCACTGGAAATCTCCATTTCAGTCGCTCTTGGTAAAAGACGGTGACGGATTTCCAGGATGGCATTTGGAGTGCAGTGCGATGACGAAAGCACTTTTAGGTGATACGATCGATATCCACATGGGGGGCGTTGAACATATTCCCGTGCATCACACCAATGAAATTGCGCAGAGCGAAGCGGCAAATGGGGTGAAGTTTGTGAACTATTGGCTGCACAATGAACATCTCTTAGTGAATGATAAGAAGATGGCAAAATCGGAAGGGACAGGATTTTCCTTGTCAGAGATTATTGATCGCGGTTATGATCCCTTGGTTTTACGGTATTTCTTTTTGCAGTCACATTATCGGTCAAAACAAAATTTTACATGGGAAGCACTGGATGGTGCAAAAACCGCGCTTTCCACGCTTCGTGCTTTTGTCACGTCGTGGACAACCAATGAAACAGCACATGGAAAGATCAGTGAAGCAGGCACGTCATACAAAACAAAATTTACTGAAGCAATTTCCGATGATCTAAATATTCCAAAAGCATTGGGTGTGGTGTGGGATATGACAAAAGCAGATATTGTGAGTGCGGAGAAATTGTCATTGCTTTTCGATTTTGACAGAGTATTAGGGCTGATGCTTTCGGATTGGAAAGCGGAAGAAATTCCTAATGATATTCTATTACTAGCAAAGCAAAGAGATGATTTTCGGGAGCAACGGAACTATGCAGCATCTGATATTATCCGAGATCGAATTGTTGCCGGAGGATACAGTATTGAGGATTCATCATCTGGAACTGTTGTAAAAAGAAAATAATTCTACCTCTTTTTTATTTCTTTTGCCGTGAGTGTGTGTGATTCAATGTTTAGGGTTACAGGTTCAATCACAATTTTGATTTTTGTTCCTGATACCAGCGCATTACTATTGGTAGTCGTTGGAAACGTTACATTCCAGCTTCCCATATTTTTTTCCGGACTGCTCATGAAGGTCAGCTGATCCACCGTCATTGTTCCATCTTCTTCGAGTTCGTTGACAACAGCAGTGGCGGAAATACCACTGGTTGCACTTGCGCGGGAGCGAATGTCTGTGGAAACCCTGTTTTTGTTGATAATTCCGGTAAGAATGATTCCTGTAATAATAAATGCGACCGTACTGACGAGATAGAGCGTGGTGTTATCTTTCTTTTTTGTGTCTGATGTCATACGTTCCTCACCGATATTGTTTCATGCAGGACAGCACTGTGTCAATGGATCGGGGATATGAGTCAGGTATGTATGTATTTGGTCGGCAAAACGGTATATACTCAGATATATATTATTTTTCAAAATACGCCGGTAATTTTATGGCAACGTATAGCTATGAAAAAATATACTAAAATTGTTGCAACAATAGGTCCGACATCAGATACTCGTTCAGGCATTACCTCGCTTATAAAAGCGGGGGTAAATGTGTTTCGGTTTAATATGAAACACAACACCATTGACTGGCATGAAGAACGGATCAGTCTGGTTAAATCCATTGCCGAAGAACTCCATACGCCGGTCGGCGTTCTCATTGATCTGCAGGGGCCGGAAATCCGTTTGGAGACACCGGAGAAACAGCCGATTATCCTCAAAAAAGGTGATCGGTATCCTGTGACCTCTTCCGTAATTCCAGGAGTAAAATCCATTTGTGTCCCGCATGCAGCCGTATTTTCCGAGTTACACGTCGGCGATGCATTTCTTATTGACGACGGGTTTATTGAAGCGACCATTGTTGATGTCAACAAAGAAGGTTTTATTATTGAGTTGCAGGAAGATGCGGTCATTAAACACCGGAAAGGTGTGAATCTGCCGGGGAAACATATTGATCTGCCGTCTCTGATCAGTGATGATTTGTTAAAACTTGATATGGCAGCAAAAAGTAACGTGGATTTTGTGGCGCTGTCATTTACGAGGACAAAAAAAGATGTTGACATACTCCGTGAGGAAATGAAAAAACGTCATGTTGATGCCCTCATTATTGCAAAAATTGAAAGTCAGCCAGCCCTTGATCATCTGAATGAAATTATCACTGCCGCAGACGGCATTATGGTTGCCCGCGGAGACTTAGGCATTGAGACACCGATCGAACGACTTGCCTATGAACAAAAACAGATGATCATGGAATGCAGGAGACAGCGGAAACCGGTGATTGTGGCAACACAAATGCTGCAATCCATGTGCGAGAATCCGCGTCCGACGCGGGCAGAGGCCACGGATGTCGCCAATGCCGTGTATGATCTGACGGATGCCACCATGCTTTCTCAGGAGTCCGCATCGGGATCCTTCCCTGAAAAATCCGTTGCAACCATGGCGCGTATTCTTGCATGGAATGAAAAACATACTGTTCCTTCATGGATTGATCCGGTTGAGGAAAAAACAACGGATATCATTGTGCACGCGATGTTACCGATTGTTGCCGACACAAAAAAGCACACAGTTGATGCGGTTGTTGTCCTGACGGAGACGGGGTATACGGCACGATGTGTTGCAGGTACGAGACCGGGAGTGCCAATCATCGCAGTATCAGACAATGAAAAAACAATTGAAGCGCTGACGTTGTCATATGGAGTGACACCAGTATATATGCGGTTTCCGCTGACAGGCACAATTACCACCACCAGTGCTGTTTTATCTGAACTGAAGAAAATGGAATTTGTGAAGGAAGGAAACAAAGTTATTCTAATTCATGGATCAACATGGAAAAAACCTGGACTTACCAACACTGTGACTCTTGTTGAAGTATCCTGAAACAGGATATGATGGAATCAAGGAGAAAATCTCATCATGAATACTGTTTCACTTCAGTCCGTTTTTTCGCCCAAATCCATTGCTTTGGTCGGAGCCTCAGCCAAACAGGGTAGTGTCGGGAATAATCTCATGAAGAATCTGGTTGGGAACGGTTTTTCCGGCACGCTGTATGCGGTGAATCCGACGAGTCAGATGATCGAAGGGGTACAGTCTGTTCCGTCACTTTCTTCTATCGGAAAACCTGTGGATCTTGCAATCATTGCCGTCAACGCGGGACTGGTCTTATCGGTGGTGGAAGAGGCGGGAAAATGCGGCATCAAAGGGCTTATCATTATTTCTGCCGGATTTAAGGAAGCAGGCGCAGAAGGAAAAGCGCGTGAAACGGAACTTGCAACATTGTGTGAAGAGTATGGCATTGCCATGATTGGGCCAAATTGTCTGGGAGTTTTGCATCCGTCATTGGGTCTCAACGCATCATTTGCACCACTCATGCCAAAGAGTGGACCCATGGCGTTTATTTCCCAAAGCGGTGCGTTAGGGACGGCTGTTATTGATTTTGCACGGGATCTTGATATCGGTTTTTCAACCTTCATCAGCATGGGAAACAAGGCAACGGTAGATGAAGTAGAACTCTTGTCCTATTTTGAAACAGACGAGGAAACGAAAGTTATTCTTATGTATGTTGAAGACATCAAAGACGCAGCAGCATTTGTCCGTGTTGCCAAACGCATTACACACGGAAGTCATGCAAAGCCCATTATATTTCTTAAAGCCGGAAGAACCAAAGCGGGAGCAACCGCATCAGTTTCCCATACCGGAGCTCTTGGAGGTAATGATGCCTATTATGATGCCATTGCATTTCAATCGGGTGCAATAAGAGCAACCACTATTCAGGAACTTTTTTCTAATGCGTTGATGTTTGCCCATAACCCACTGCCAAAAGGGAACAATGTGGCAGTGATTACGAATGCAGGGGGACCAGGAGTCTTGATGACAGACACTGCTGTATTATCTGGTCTTTCCATGGCAACACTTCAAGAACAAACAGTAACGAAGTTAAAAGAAGTACTCCCCATGTGTGCAAACTGCTTAAATCCCATTGACGTTTTAGGAGATGCCAAAAGCGATCGGTATGAGGCGGCATTCAGCGCAATATCAAGAGATTTAGGTGTTGATAGTTTGCTTGTGTTGTTAACACCACAAGCAGGCACGGAGATTGAGCGCACTGCAGAAAAAATCATTGCACTCAAAAAAACAATTACAAAATCAATTGGTGTGTCGTTTGTTGGAGGACCGTTAGTTGCTCCAGGTATGAATTTACTTCGGAAGGAAAATGTTGCCGCATTTTCATATCCGGAGGACGCCTCGCGTGCACTTGCAACCGTGACAGAATTTGCACTTGAAAAGAATCGAAGTGTTGATGAAACACCACAAACATTTACTGATGTTAACAAGAAAGACACAACAGAGATTTTGTCTTCATACGGGAAGACACAAAAAGAATTGTTGCCTGAGAAAAAAGCACATGAAGTATTAAAAGCGTATGGGTTTCCAGTGCTTGCGTCTTCCATTGTGACAAAACGGGAAGATCTGGTTTTGGCGGTACAAACAATGGGAGTACCTGTAGCAATGAAGATTATTTCTCCTGATATTACGCACAAAAGTGATGTTGGGGGAATTGCCTTACACGTAACGGCAGAAGACATAGAGGCAAAATATGACGTGATGATGGAGACGGTGGCTAAAAATGCGCCATCTGCAAAACTTGAGGGAGTACTTTTAGTAGAAATGGCGCCTTCTGGTGGTATCGAGCTTATATTAGGCGTGAATCGTCAAAAAGGATTTGGAACAGCCATTATGGTAGGGCTTGGTGGAATATATGTTGAAGCGTTTAAGGATGTGGCCTTTGGGATTTCGCCTATCAGCCATGATGATGCGGAAAGCATGGTCAAACGGTTACATGTGAACACCATACTGAAAGGAGTTCGTGGAAAACCACCGATGGATATTCCAAAACTTGTGGAGTTGATAGAGCGATTGTCACAACTTGTTGTTGACCACCCTGAAATAGTTGAACTGGATATTAATCCATTACTACTGCTTCCTGAAGGACAGGGTGGGAAAGTGTTGGATGTGCGGATTGCAGTGGAAAAAAGTGAAGCCAAATAAGAACGCGCGAGCAGTGAAGGTGCCAGATTTGGCAATACAATCTGGCACCCTATCCATAGAATGTGTGTTGATTATCCCGCAGCCTCCCGTAATTTTTTTTCAATACTTTCCTGAATTTTTGCTTTTATTTCGTCAATTGTTGAGCAGAAATTTGTCGGCGTAGCTACAGCTAAGCTTCCATCAAATCGACCTGGATAGACATCGATTGTCCATATCTCTTTGTTGTTGAGCACGATGGTACATGTTTTGTATACTGTTGTTTTGTATAAGGTATCATATAAAGCACCATGTGCTCTGGGCTGGTCCTGTATATCAACTGGTCCTTCAAAATCATGTTGTCCGCTAGCATGTTGATCCCAACCGGCAATATCATCAAAATAACTGGATCGCAGATTTGAGATACTCGTCGTTTTAACAAAACTCCACTTGATAGCAAGGTGTTGATGCTCCTTCTGCAGAGCCTGTTGCAGTTGAAGAAGATAGTTATTAATCAGGGCAACCTGGGTGTCTAAACGTTTTGGTGCTTGTTTTTTTATTTCATCGTTTTTTTGTTTTTTCTCTTCCTCCTCTTTTTGGTGTTTCTGCTCTTGCTGCTTGAGGGCAAAATAAAGCATTGGGTTTTCTTTTCTCAAGTCACGTTTTGGCCTGGGTGTTACAGCCGGTTTAATCCACGAAAAATCATTACCATTTCCGTTACTATTCTGATCCGACATTTCCCACATCCTTTCACTGTTATATATGGATTTTGCGTTCTTATTTGGCTTTTGAAAAGAGCAAAAAGCCAGACGACAATTTTCTCTGCTAGTAGAGAAGCTTCATTTGGTTTGAGCAGTGGCGTTAGTATAGGATAAAATCGCGGTCGAATGCAACCAAATCAGATAAATGAAGAGCCCGTCATTTCATTCGGTTTTTCGATTCCCAACATTTCAAGAATTGTGGGAGCAATATCGGCGAGGGTCAGACCCTCTCTGGTTATTTTTTTGTATGTATTGTTGACGAGAATGAGAGGAACGGGATTCGTACTGTGACTGGTGATCATTTCTCCAGTTTTTTCATTTTTCATTTCATCTGCGTTTCCATGGTCAGCCGTGATGATGATAGAATAGCCATGCTCTAGCGCTTTTGGAACAAGAGTGCTAAGCGCAGTATCAATTGCTTCAATTCCTTGTATGGTTGCTTCCATGTTTCCTGTGTGTCCGACCATGTCGGCGTTACACATATTGGTGGCAATGAATTGGTGTTTTTCTCCTTCGATATCTTCAAGAATTTCTTTGGCGATATCAGGTGTCCGCATCTCGGGTCGCTCATCATGTGTTTTGATATCAGAGTAGGAGTCGAGGAGGATGCGATCTTCTCCTTCAAAGGCATCCAACTTTTTGCTGTTAAAGAAATAGGTGAGGTGATTGAATTTTTCTGTTTCCGTGATTCTGAGTTCTTTCACATGATTTTTTCCTAGTGTCTCACCAAGCGTGTTCGTCACTGTCTCAGGAGGGAAGGCGACAGGACAAGCAAATTCCTCTCTATATTGTGTCATGGCAACAAACAAAAGGTTATTGATGTGTGCATCCAGTGTTTTTTTCGTCAGTTCTACTGCACGGTCCGAACGAAAGTTTACGAATATGACTGCGTCACCTTCTTTGTACGTGCAAGCGTTACCAATGATGCACGGTTTGATAAATTCATCTGTTTCGTTGTTTTTGTAGGAAGATTCCATTGCCTCTAGCACTGTGTTGTATTGAGTGCCAACGCCATGTGCAAGTGCGTTCCATGCGATATCAATTCTGTCCCAGTTGGTATCTCTATCCATTGCATAATACCTGCCAGTGATGCTTGCAACTTTTCCAACACCGATTGTTTTCATTTGTTCCTCAAGATCCAAAAGATACTGTTTACCACTTGTTGGCGCAGTATCACGTCCGTCCATGAATGCGTGGGCCACGACATTCTGTATGCCGTGATGTTTTGCCATTTCAAGCAATGCATACATATGGGTAGAGTAGGAATGGACTCCGCCTGGACCAATGAGACCTTGAAGATGGAGCGTACCACCAGTCTTTTTTACATGCTCCATTGCACCTACGAGTGCCGGATTTTCAAAAAATGTTTTGTCTTCAATTGCCTTGTTTATTTTTACGAGATCTTGGTAAATAATACGTCCTGCCCCAATGACCATGTGATTGACTTCGCTTGTTCCCATTTGTCCCTCAGGAAGCCCAACCGCGATTCCTGATGCTGGAATAATTGCATGGGGATATTGATTCCACAACGCATCAAATGTTGGTTTGTTGGCAAGGGCAATGGCGTTCCCTTCCTTTTCTTCTCGATACCCCCAGCCGTCCATGATTACAAGAAGCACTTTGTTTGTTGTCATACTAGTTATTGTAACTGTTCTTCAATGCGGATGAGCCTATTGTATTTTGCTAGTCGTTCCCCTCGATCAGGCCCTCCGAATTTACTTTGCTTAGAAGTTCCCACAACGAGATCTGCAATGAAATCGTCATTGGTTTCGCCACCTCTATGCGAGACAACGGTTGTGTATCCTGCCTTATGTGCAAGTGTTATTGCATCCAGTGTTTCAGAGACTGTTCCAATCTGATTGACCTTGATGAGGACGCTGTTGACTGCTTTTTTGTCAATGGCCGTCTGGATGTGTTTGACGTTTGTTGTTAAGAGATCATCTCCTACAATTTGATGGTCTTTGCCAATTGCACTCGTAAAATATGTCCATTCATCCCAGTCAGACTCGCTATGCATATCCTCAAGTGACCAGATGGGATATTTCTTTGTCCAGTCAATGACTTTTTCTGTCCATTGTCTGGAAGTGAGTTTTGTGTTTCCCTCACTTTTTAAGGTGTAGGTGCCACCTTCGTAAAATTCTGATGAGGCAGCATCAAGTCCCAAGACTACTTCATCTCCCATTTTGTATCCTGCTTTTTCTGTTGCCTCAATCATGAGTTGAAACGCTTCCTCATTGGATTTCATTTCCATTGGACAAAACGCGCCTTCGTATCCAACACCGGTTGCGTAGTGTTTATCTGCAAGAATTTTTTCTAATGCATGAAAAATTTCTGCTCCTGCCCGAAGAGATTCTTTAAATGTTGAGAATCGTTCTTTCTTTGGAACAACAAAATATTCTTGACAATCTGTTGACCAGTTTCCGTGTTTGCCTCCTTCAAGGACTAAGAGGAGCGGTTGGGGGAGAACAAATGTTGTATTGCCGACAAGAGATCCAAGGTATCTGTAGAGCGGCATATGTTGTGACATGGCTGCAGCGCGTGCGGCTGCCATGGAGACAGCAACGATTGCGTTGCCGCCAAGCTTGCCTTTATTTTCTGTTCCATCTGCTTCAATCATCAATGTGTCAAGGTTTCTTTGGTTTGTTACATCCTGACCAACAACAACTTTTGTAAGTTCTGTGTTGACGTTTTCCACTGCTTTGAGGACTCCTTTGCCAAAATATCTTGTCTTGTCACCATCTCGAAGTTCTACGGCTTCTGTAGAGCCAGTAGATGCTCCAGATGGTACGGATGCTGTAGCTGTGATATCGTTTTCCAGTGTGAGATCAACTTCTATGGTAGGGTGGCCTTTAGAGTCAAGAATTTCTCTGGCGTGTAGGTTTTTGATGTTCATGGGTTTCTCCTTATAAAAAATAAAAATATAAACGAATTATGGTCGATTACAAAAAGTATATCTGGTTTGAGAGTGAGCCGCAATGCGGCAAGGTGATGTATGGGTGTATACTATGTGTAGTGAAAAAGTTTTTCTATTGGTTACCACGAATTCTTGCTATTTTGTATATTTGTTTTTTCAGTGTGTTTGCCCTTGATGTATTTGGTGAGCCTCAGTGGCCGCTTGCACTGTTTATGCATTTGATTCCAAGCATGGTGTTGTTGACCATGACAATAGTTGCTTGGAAGAAGGAGCGAGTAGGTGGAATTTTGTTTTTCCTTGCGGGTGTTTTTATACTTGTGTTTTATCATACTCTTTGGATGGCGCTCCCTGCGTTTGCCATTAGTTTTCTTCTGTTGATCAAAAAAAAGTGATACACTTTCTTTCCTCAGGAGAGGGTCAGATCCTTGTGAAATGTAATGTATACTTGACAAAATGTAAAGAATATATTACATTATTCCCTATATGAACCTAAAAAAATATAAGCAACTTCGTGCGGCAGTTGCGTTTTTTGTCGCCGCCCTCGTATCAATTTCAGTGACCAGCAAAACATATTTGCTTGCCATAGCGGCAACTGTTACGGGAATGCTATTTTTGACGTTTGTGCGATCAAAGGTAAAAATTATCATTGACGAACGGGAAAAGACAATGAGGGAAAAAGCCGCGCAGATGACCTATGCGATTTTTACTCCGACCATCGGATTCGGCGCACTGCTTTTGACGATGTTTGCGCGTGACGAATATCCATATCTTCAATCACTTGGTATTGTGTTTTCCTATCTGACGTTGTTTTTGATTGCACTGTATTCTATTTCATTTTTTATTCTCAACCGGCAGATGGGAGGGGGCAGCGATGAAGAATAAAATAAAAATATACCGCGCGACTTTGGGGTTGACACAGGAAGAACTGGGAGAAAAAATCGGTGTTACGAGACAGACAGTGATTGCGATAGAGAATGATAAATATCTGCCGTCGCTCGGACTCGCGTTAAAAATTGCCCGGTTATTCCACAGTGCAGTTGAAGATGTATTTATATATGAAGACAAGGAGGAATCAGTATGAAAGCGATGCTGAAAACTGTGTTGTATCTGGGTGCTATAGGCATCAGTTTGTTTCTTCTTATATTTGTGATTTCTTGTACATGGATCGGATTTGATGTGAAGGCGCAGTGTCAGACGGCAACGCGTGCCTACGGAGGGGATTGCGTCACAGCACTCAGTACCTTGCTTTCGGATGAACATCGGGGTTTTCGTGAACGGAATAATGCAATTTGGGCACTTGGGCAACTTGGCGATAGTCGTGCGTATCCATTGCTGTCTAAGATGTATACAGGAAATATTCCTGACCGCGAGCCGTTGGATGGGATGATCAGTCAATATGAGCTGAAGAAGGCGGTTGCACTCACAAACGGCGGATTCAACATGACCGCCGTCTTCTGGCGGTACGACATCCGATAACGCTTCGCGACCGGTTTCGGAGAGGCAATCTTTTTTTGTGCTATCATGAATGGCATGAACAGAAAAAAACTCCTTGTTTGGTTGTTTTGGATATGCGGGGTATTCCTGTTTGATGGCCTCGTCGGTCATTTTTATCTGCAAAAAACACACCGACAGTATTTTTTTGACGCATGGGAAAAAGAGCGCGGCAACGTCAACCGGGTTTCCGACAGTATGTTTCACCACGGCCTCGTGCCCAACACAACAGTGCAGTATCGATGGAACTACAGTGATCTGTATCCCATATATGTCAACTCGCTCGGTCTGCTGGACAAGGAAATCCGTTTTATTCCCAAGACGACAGATAGGCATAGAATTCTTTTCTTAGGTGATTCATTCACGGAGGGGTTAGGGTATCCATATGAAAAAACATTTGTCGGACGGATAGCTCAGGCATTAGGAGACGGGCAATACGATGTGTTAAACGGCGGACTCATGACGTATTCTCCAAAACTGTATTTGGAAAAAGCAAAATACATCATCGATTCTCAGGAGATACAGGTAGATGAAGTTGTCATCCTTCTTGATCTGTCGGATATTCATAATGAAGCCTATAAATACAGGGATTTCCAACCGGTTGAAGATACCAATATAGCAGGCGCAGCGCAGATGGTTGTTCGCCATTCATTTTTTGACAAGGCAAAGGGAGTGATTATTGATAATTCATTGTTGGTCAATTCCTTATACACCATCACGGTGCGGAAAAAGGAAGAGGAACAGATTCTCGCCCGTTTGTATCCCTATCAGACAGACTATCAGGCGTGGACGTACGATGAGGAACAGTTTGCCGCGTATGGGGAAACCGGACTTACCTTGTGCAGAACGTATTTGTCGGAACTCGTCGCCTTTTTACGAAGTCATACAGTCTCAACCATTACGCTTGTTGTATATCCATGGCCGCAGCAGATCGCCCGCGATACAGTGGATTCCATACAGGTGAACTACTGGCAGGCCTTTGCTGAAGAACAGCATATTGCCTTTGTCAATTTGTTTCCGCAGTTTTTTTCCTATCAGCAAAAGGAGAATCTGTACAACGCTGATAATCATTTTAACGAGCGGGGGCATCAGGTTGTGGCTGACGTTCTGATACAAGCCATTGCTGCCAAATAACAGCTATAGTAGTAATGTATTTTGCACGTACTGTATATCCATGACATCACGCAGATTCCATATAAAACACATAGACGTGTGTATCGTGGTCGCGTTATTTGTTTTTTCTTTTTTGATCAGGCTGCCGCTTGTAAAGGAAAACGCATTGGGATTTTTTAGCGATGAGACACGGTACAACAATTACCTGACTGATGCGTTTGATACGTCCGTGATAGAGGAGGATTTTCACAGATTCTGGAAATCCGTTTTTGACATACACGCGCGTCCTGCATACGGCGTGTTGTATTTGCCTTCGTTATACTTTACCAATATCACACATAATAATTTGTTCGGCCCCATATATAATCTTGTGTTAAATTCCTTTTGTATTGTTTTGCTGTTTTTTATCGTAAAAAAAGCTTTTTCCTATAAAGCGGCGTTGTTAAGTACAGGTCTTTTTCTATTTTCCATGACCTCTGTGTCATATGTTCGGCATATGCTTCCGTATGACGGCGCATTGCTGTTTTATCTTTTGGGGCTGTGTATATATGTCTATTCGCGTGCGTGGTTTTTTTTCGGTGTATGTATGGGCATGTCTTTTGCAGTATATCCGGGAAATTATTTTTATATCGTGCCGATTCCGTTTCTGCTGCTTTTCTGTTCGCCCGGTACGTCATGGAGTATGAAACTCAGGCGGTTCGTGACATTTGCGGCGGGTCTGGCGGTTGTTTTGGTGGCATTTGAATATCTGTCTGTTTTTCTCGAAAAGCCCATGTCCTATATACAGACGGCGATACGACTTTCGCGTACGGTAATACAAGGCGACTTTATTCCCGCATTGAAATTCATTGTGCAGTACGTATATGCAAATGACGGATTTTTTGGTATAAGTATTGTCGCCGCAGCTATACTTTCATTGTTTTTTCTGCAGAGATCACAGGGAAATAATCGTTACAGGGCGATGGTGTCGTTTTATATGATAGGTGTGTATCTCATTATGGAGATCATGTCTTTTGGTACACACAGCATGGTGCTATACGGAAGAACAGTACGGATTCTGTATCTCTGTATGATGGTGTCTGTTTCCGTATGGTTGGCTGAGAGGTTGCGTTATGGTTTCCTTGTGATGTTCGTGCTGTTGGTTTTGGCGGTGCACTGGATTTTGCGATACAGCGCGTATGTCGCCGTTGTATATCCGAACGATTTTCTATCCCGCGTTTCATCATTGTACGTTTCCAGTGCTCCTCTGAACGTCATTTCTTCCGGTAAGGAGCAGACAGATGACGACGATCGACTGGTTTTCAGGAACATCAATCAATTCTATATAACCAATATCGGGTTTCTCTATCCGTATTACGGGGTAAAAAAAATTGACTGTAAGGACAAAATTGTATTACTGCATGCACCGTATCCGCTGGCAGCGTACACACCGTATCTGTTTGAGGGATTTTCAGAAGCGGAACGCAGGAGTTTTTTCCGTGATCCGCCGCAGTATCAGTTTCTTTACTGCCGGTAGCATTATTGGGCGGGCGGGGACAGCTCCAGAAATGTGTAGGTGTATCCGTTTCCAAAGCCTTCTTTTCTTGACAGTTCTCTGGAAAATCTTGCGTAGTCTGGGAAAAAAGTATCAGCATCAGGGAAGTCTTGGTGTACTTCAGTAATGTATAGCTTGTCCGCAATAGTAATAGCTTGGGCATATAAGTTTGCGCCACCAATGATAAAGAGTTCTTTTTTCTCTTTTTCTTTTCCTAAGGCAATTGCCTCATCAAGTGAGTGAACAATGAAAGATCCGTCCGTTGTTTTGAACGTGTCGTCTCTTGTAATAATGATATTAGGCCGTTCCGGTAGCGCATGCCCGATGGATTCATACGTTTTCCTGCCCATAATGACGGCATGGCCACGCGTTTTACTGCGAAAGTGTTCCATATCCTCGGGAATATCCCAGAGAAGCCTGTTGTTTTTTCCAAGCTCTCGGTTTTTCCCTATGGCAGCAATGATAGAAAGTATAGGCATACTAAGAAACCAATAAGCCAATAACTACCAATAATTCAATGAGCCAATGTGCCGTAATTTTTGTATTGGTCGGATTGGTAATTATTGGATTATTTTAAAAACCTCCAACAACAGTGATATCACCTTTGATCGGATCATGATGTTTATAGTTTTCAATGGTGATATCCTCAAACGTAAATCCATCAATGGTTTTTACCTTTGGATTCAGCTTGAGCGTCGGGAATTTGTATGGTTTGCGTTTCAGCTGCTCTCTACATTGTTTGAAATGATTTTCATAAATGTGAACATCACCGAATACGTGTACAAATTCACCCGGTTCATAGCCGGTCACCTGTGCGAGCATCATAGTAAGGAGTGCATAACTGGTGATATTAAACGGCACGCCAAGGAACAGATCGGCACTCCGTTGATACAGAAGAAGCGACAGTTTGTTGCCAGTGATGTTGATATGGAACATCGTGTGGCACGGCGCAATTACCATGGATGCGCTGTGTGATCCGCTCATTTCATAAATGCATCCTGCATTCCATGCGCTGATGATATAGTGTTTTTTCTGGGGGTATTTTTTGATTTTTTCAACTGCCCAGCCAAGTTGGTCAACGGTTGTTCCTCGTCCGGTCGGCCATTTTCGCCACTGCACGCCGTAGACCGGTCCAAGTTCGCCCCATTTGGCTAAGAACTTGGGGTCTGCTTTTGCTTTTTCCATGAAGGCTTCATACGTCATGGGTTTTGCTTTATTTTCTTTTACCGCCCATTCATATTTCTTGAATGCCCACTCATCCCAAATGTGAACGTTATTGTCAACCAAATATTTTATGTTTGACGATCCTGACAAAAACCAAATGAGTTCATGGATAATGCCGCGGGTGAACATTTTTTTTGTTGTGAGAAGCGGAAATCCTTTGGACAAATCATACCTGCAGATCCGTCCGAAGACACTTTTGAGTTTTACTCCCGTGGAATGGGATATTTTCCATGTTCCATGCTTCATGATATCAGTCATGAGATCGAGGTATTGGTATTCCGGATGACGAGCATTCATGAGATGAGTCCTTTCTTTGGGCAGGAATGTATTATGTTTTTATGACGTTGCCGAACTTTTTGATGTATATGGCAGAAATAACCATAGCAAGTGCAAGCAAAAGAAACAAGATATCAGCTCCGAGAATTTCTGTTACCGATGCGGAAAGAAACATTGGGATAATGGCGGCGATGGTCATAAGAAACCACAGGTTGCCCCATAGTCTCCCCATCATATTGTTTGGAGTTTCCTCCTGCATGAAGGTTTGAGACGGAACTTGAATGCACACAAAACAGAATCCAATTATGAATGCCAGTATCGGGAGCACAATGAAACGGATTTGCTCCGTAAGGTGGCTCGGAACAAGCGCAAGCACGGCAAATACCGTGCCCACGGCAAAAAGAGCGTTCTGAATAACAATTTTTTTCCGTACAACCTTCCGTTTTATCAGCGGCGAAACGATGGAGACGCCGACAATTGCACCGACAAGTGCCGGAACGACGATGATGAGCGCAACATCCTGAACGTCGATGCCGAATATGTGGGTTGCAAGTGCCGGTATGTTCACCGCTACGATGTTCAATGTCATTTCAGCGCCGAGTATGAGCAGTGCAGGATACAAAACGCTTTTGTTGTTCTTGATATACTGATACCCCTCAACCACTTTGCTGAAGAATTCGCCCAGTTGTTTTTCTACGTCAACAGGTTTTCTTCCGTTTAATTTCGGGAGGGTTGATACACTGATAAACGCAATGGACAGAATGGCAGTGCCAAAGATGATGATGACGGGAAACCCCACAAATTTCGCACATATCCCCGCAAGCGCAAATCCGATAAGCATGCATGCCTGTTTGCTCAGGAGAAAAAACCCGTTTGCCTCCGGCAGATCTTCTGTTTTGACGAGTGACGGCATGGTTGCGGATTCGGCTGGCAGGTAAAACTGGTTGACAAACGAATAGCAGAACATCAGGGCATAAAAAAGAAAATATCTTTCTCCGACGAGTAAAAAGGACAGCATGGTTCCCGCAAGAAGCAGGGTGGAAATAACCAGCAGTCTTTTTCTGTTTAACAGATCTACGATCGTGGCTGCAAACGGACCGCTCAACAGAATCGGAAGACTATAAGCAATCCAGAGAAATGTGGCTGCGAGTGTGGATCCCGTGGTCGCGTACAATTTTAACAGCAGTGTATAGGTGAGGAGATTGAGACTGATCAGGGAGCATGCCTGAGAAATCCAAAGTTTTACAAATTGCTTGTTTTTTAATACCTCGGGTATTTTCATAATCGGCAATTTTTTTATTATATCATGTGCTAGGATAGATATATGAAATTATTCTGCACGGTGTTTGCTGCAGTGTGTCTTGCCTTCAGCGGTCTTCATACGTCTCCACCTGTTTCTTCTCCGCAAATCCCGACCCCGACGCCGATTGTTTGGCCGGTTCGCATTCCCGTTCTTTTGTATCACTATGTGGAATATGTAGAGGACAAAGGGGATACGATCAGACAATCCCTGAATATTACGCCCTATACGTTTGATAAACAGATACAGACACTCGCACATGCAGGATATACATTTTTAACTGCAAAAGATCTGGGTGAATTGATTGACGGCAGGGGAATCCTTCCGGAAAAACCGGTTGTTATTACCTTCGATGACGGATATCGTGATTTTTATACGGATGTATTTCCGATACTGAAGAAGTATCATGCAAAAGCGACTGTATATATGATTGCGGGATTCGTCGGATACAAAAATAATCTGACGGAGGAACAGTTGCGGGAGCTTGCATCAAGTGGGTTAGTTGATGTCGGCGCGCATACGATGCATCACGTGGGTTTGCGGTATATGGACAGGAAAACAGTGAAAAAGGAAGTGGAAGAGAGTAAAGAATTTCTGGAAGGTATGCTTGGTACGCCGGTCGTGTCATTTGCATATCCTGACGGGTCGTATGACGATGCCGCTATACAGGTGGTAAAGCAGGCGGGATTCACGACGGCGGTCAGTACAAGTCCAGGTATTGAAAACGGAGCGGGAAATCGCTATGCGCTGTTTCGCCTACGCACTGGCGGGCGGGTAGGCGAAACATTGCTTCAGTATTTTACCCAAAAGACGTTTACGTCTTGGTAAAGTTTTACCTGTTTCCATTGACTGGTCCGTTTCCATTTTGCGGACCGCCCATCATTTCTGGGTTTAATTGGACACTTTGCGCGCTGACACTTCCATCTGTATTCGTACTTCCAGAAACTGCGATAGTGTCTCCAATTTTAATATCACTTTTTGCGGCAGCTATCGTTGTTTTATAGTTTGTTGTTCCTGAAAGGATAACAATTTTTGAACTGCCGTCTTGGAGTTTGACTGTCATGGATGTGTCGTCAATAGACGATACTGTTCCGATTTGCATGCCGCCAAATCCCATTCCCGTGCCGTTTTTTGTGTTTTTTACTGTTCCTGTTTGTTTGTTGTCGGCAGTGTTTTGTATACCGCCGGACATGTTGTTTTGTCCACTCCGTCCAAACATTGGAATTTTTGTTTGTTGGTATTTCATACCGCCAAAAAATCCTAACACCGCACAAATAATTGCAACGATGCTTCCTGCGAGCATTGGGTTTTTCTTTATATCTTTCATACAAACTCCTTCAATACATTTTTATACATGTTGTTCATCTATTTGAACATATGTGTAGTGTATATATACTGACTGAAAATTGACTGAAAAAATACGAATGAACTATTATTCGTACCGTAATGCTTCAATAGGTTGGAGATTGGCCGCAATTTTGGCAGGATACCAGCCGAAAAGAATGCCGATTGTTGTGGAAACACCAAATGCCAAAAACACCGATCGTATGGACACAACGAAGGTGGTGTCGTTGAGGATTGCATACATGTAAAACCCGATAATGCCGAGTGCTATGCCGATGACACCCCCTGTGAAGGTAAGGATAATGGATTCCATGAGGAATTGGGTAATGATGGTGCGTTTTTTTGCACCCAGCGCTTTCCGAAGTCCAATCTCTCTCGTTCGTTCGGTTACGGACATAAGCATGATGTTCATAATACCAATGCCACCGACAAGAAGAGAAATTGCGGCAACACCTGCAAGAAGCGTTGTGAATGTTCCGGTTACCGCCGTTGCGGTTTCCAGAATATCGGATTGGGACATAATGCGAAAATCGATGTTTTCGATATCGGTAATCTTATGTCGCTCCATTAAAAGATAGCCAACTTGATTTTGTGCAGCGGTCATGACATTCTGACTTTTTGCTTCAAGGGCAATGGATGTTACATACTTCACTCCGAAAATTTGCTTCTGGGCGGTGGTTAAGGGGATATAGACACGATCGTCTGTATTGTTCATTCCGGATCCGCCTTTTGATTTGGTAATTCCGATAACCTGAAAATTTTTCCCGCTGATGCGAATGGTTTGGCCAACCGGATCAACACCAGTGCCGAACAAGTCTTCTGCAGTTGTTGGCCCAAGGACGGCAACTTTTGAGGACGCTGACACTTGTTGATCCGTAATGAATACACCAGAGGTCATGGTGACTTTGCGGACTGATTGGTAGACGGAAGTGACGCCGACAACAGTTGTGTTCGTGTTGTTTCTTCCCGCAATAATCTGGCTTCTTCCGGAGTATTCGGGAGATACGCTTGCAATAGTCGTAATAGTTGGGGATGTTTGGATGCTTTCGGCATCTTCAAGCGTTAAGGTGGTGACACTGGAAGATCCCCGCACCATGCCGCTGGAAGCATTTGTTGGTGAAACGGTAAGAAGATTTGAGCCGATGGACTGGATTTGGGATTGTACTGCGGCTTTACTCGCTTCTCCCATAGACACAAGGGCAATGACGCTTCCGATGCCGATGACGATGCCGAGGATTGCAAGTCCGGTTCTCAGTTTATTTATCGCCAAGTTTCGAATGCCGTTTTTGAGAAGTTTTTTCAGTTTCATACAGATTTCTTTTTTTGTGCTGTTGCACGGATGCGTGCGTGTTTTGTCCCGTCTTCCATGATTTTTCCGTCGCGGAGATGCACAATGCGGGTTGCGTGTTCAGCAATATCCGGTTCATGAGTAATCATAACAATGGTATGACCTTCATCATTCAGTTTCTCGAATATCTCCATGATTTCGTTTGCTTGGCTTGGCGCGATATTTCCCGTCGGTTCGTCGGCAAGCAAAATCGCCGGATCCATGACGAGCGACCGTGCAATGGCAACCCGTTGCTGTTGACCTCCCGAGAGTTTGTTCGGCGGATGATACAGTCTGTCGCCGAGTCCAACCATTTCAAGAAGTTTTTTTGCTTTGGGATATTGGTGTTCCATGGGAATATCTGCGTACTCCATAGGAACGCAGACGTTATCGATGGCGCTGGTACGGGGGAGGAGATTATATGCCTGAAAAATAAATCCGATTTTTTTGTTTCGGATGTCCGCCAGTTCATCATCCGTGAGTTTTCCGACTTCCTTCCCGTCAAGTATGTATGTACCTCCCGTCGGTAAATCGAGTGCACCGATGATATGCATGAGCGTGGATTTTCCGGATCCGGACGGTCCCATGATGGCGACAAACTCTCCTTTGTTGATTGTGAGATTTATGTCCTGCAGGACGACTGTTTCAAGATCGTCTGTCTTGTACACTTTAGAAAGATGAGAGATGGTAATGAGTGATGTTTGCATATGGGCAAGGCCAGTCGTTGTGTGGGATAGTATCAGAATCCCGGAGGTCCTCCCATGCCGCCTCCCATGCCGCCGGAGGAACTTCTGGTCGATGATTTAGATGAGCTCATACCACTAAATGGTGATGTTGTGCTTGACGAATCGGTTGTGGTGGTTGCCTTTATTGTGGCAGTCACAACTGTATCTCCTTCGGCAATTCCCGATGTGACAACCGTATTTGAATCATTGGCACTGCCGATGGTTACCGCGACTGCTGCCGGTTTTCCGTTTTGCATGATTTGTACTGTTGAGGCCCCATCAGAATTTGTCGTAATTGCGGTTGTCGGAATCATGATGACGTCTGTTTCCATGTTGGTGATAATGGTTGCGCTTACAGCCATGTTCGGATAGATGTCCACATCCGTCGGGTCAAGCAGAATAGTAACAGGGTAGGAAGTTACACCGGAGCTGACGCTTCCTGATGTGTTGACCGCCAAGACTTTCCCTGTAAATGTCTGATCTTCAAACGCATCGAGTGTCAGGGTCACTTTCTGGTTTGCCTTGACACTGGTGATGTCTACTTCGGTAAGTGAAATGGTTGCGATGAGTTGACTGTCCGTGTGGTTAATTTTTGCAACGGTTTGTGCGCTGACAATGGTTGCCCCGCTTGTGTTTGATGTGGTTGAGCTCGCAGAAACAACTATAGACTCGGCCAACATAAGATCGCTGATGACGCCATCTTCTGGTGCAACGATGGTTGAGGAGTTTTCCTGATAGGTTCGTAGTGCTGCAGAGACTTTGCTCTGTGCTTCGGCTATATCGGCGTCGGCATGGGTATATTTGCTTTCTGCGGTGGAAAATGCAAGTTTTTGTTCCTCCAAGGTTTTTTCCAGAATGGTTTTTTCACCCAGCGTCCAGTTTTCTTTTGTTGTTGGGTTTATCGGATTTTCTTTCATGTACTTGATATCTTCTTCGGCATCCAGAATGTTTTGTCTTGCAGTCCACATGGAAAGATCTGCAGTTACTTTTGATTGCTGTGCGGTTTTAACGGCATCCACTGCATCAAGGTAGGAAGCCCACGCTGACGATTGCCGTTCAAGTGCGTACTCGTCAAGTGTGACGTCGGCAATTTTTTGTCCCTTACCAACCGTGTCACCGTTGGTCACGTAGACAGCGCTCACAATGCCGGATGCTTTGGTTGTGACATTTGTATAATTGCCCGAGGTGATGGTTCCCGATCCGTCGATGGACTGGATGAGTGTTCCTTTGGTGGCTTTGGTAGTCTGGTAGGTGACTTTGTTGCTTTTCAGACTGATTTGGGAAAAACCAATATACCCAAGTGCGATGATAAGAATAACGCTGATAATTTTGACGGCTTTTGGCAGTTTTTTACATACTCCCCAGAGCGTCAATATGTTTTGTTTGATTGTTTGAATACGTACCATAAGCAGTAAGTATAGCTCGGAAAACTGAAAGCTTCCTGAAAAATTACACGCTCTTTTTATGTATAGCGGGGAGAGAGATGGTGAAAGTGCTTCCTGTATGGAGAACACTTTTTACCTGTAATTTCCCATTGTGTTCCTCAATAATTTTTTTTGCGATGGCAAGCCCTAGTCCATATCCATTTGTTTTTGATTTACTTCTGGCAGCATCTGCTCGGTAGAAACGGTCAAAAATATGCGGAAGATCTGAAGCACTGATGCCGATGCCATAGTCTTGAATTGCAATGATCGCTTCATTTCCCTGTGTGTCTGCCGTTATGGTAATGGATGTATGTTTCGTGCTGTATTTAATGGCGTTGTCCAAAAGCATTACGCAACAATCTGTGAGCGCATGGATATCTCCAAATACTACGCTTGAACGTATGTCTTTTATAATAGTGATGTTCTTTCTTTTGGCAATGGGCGTAACACGTTTGACCGCAGACATCACAATAGTTTGGACGTCTATGTGTTGAAAAAGCTTTTTGTTCCCATTCATTTCAAGACGGGCAAGTTCCAACATCTGATCAGTTAGTGTCTGCAGCGTATTGACGTCATCAATATTTTCTTTGAGTACAGTTCTTGCCGTATCAACCGTCATAGTCTTGTCACGGACAGCAACCTCTATGGAACTTTTTATGGCCGTTAAGGGAGTTCGGAGTTCATGGGATGCGTCGCTGATAAACCGTTTTTGTTCATCAAGCATATCAGCAATAGGTTTGAGTGTTTTTCCTGCAAGAACGTATCCAAGACCTCCAGCAATGATAATGATGACTGCGTTGATAAGCAAAAATTGCATCAGAAGCCGCTGTTTTGTTTCATGCATGATCGCAGGATCAAAGATAATATATTGGCCGTTTCCTTCCCGTTTTGGTGGTGCAGGGAAGAGAACGGCATTATCCAATTCTCGCTCAATACGCATCTGCTGTCTTTCCGCAAACCTGTCCATTTCAAATGTGAGCATTCTAAAAATGATGGCGGAAAACGACAGGCTGATCGCCATGATGATAAGAAGATACCAAGCTGTGAGTTTGATACGTGCGTTTCGAAACATATATCGCCACCTTTATCCTATTTTATACCCAAATCCGCGAACAGTTTGAATAAGCGGCTGTTTGGAAGGGAACGGTGTATCGATTTTTGCACGCATGTTTTTGATATACACTTCAACAGTGTTGGGAAGAATATCAGCCGAGTATTCCCAGACATGGGCAATAATCTGATCCTTGGTCAACACAGTGTGGGGGTGGCGTAGCATATATTCAAGAAGCGCAAATTCCTTGCCCGAAAGAACGATTTCTTTTTTTCCCCGTGTGACAATGTATGTTTCCGGATGCAGTGTCAGGTCGGCAAGAGTTAACACGGTTTCTTCCATGTACCTCGGTCGTTTAGTAAGTGCGCGAATTCTGGCCAAGAGTTCTTCAAAAGCAAACGGTTTTGTAAGGTAATCGTCTGCGCCACTTTTAAACCCCTCGATTTTGTCCTGCAGTTGTCCTTTGGCGGTAAGCATGAGAATGGGTGTGTGATTTCCGTCGCGCCGTAAATTTTTGCAGAGGGTAATACCATCCATACTGGGAAGCATGAGATCAAGAATAATGGCGTCGTATGATTCACCGGAGGCCAGATCAAACCCTTCGGTTCCGTCATAGGCAACGTCGACCACATAGTGTTCCTGCTCCAAACCTTTTTTTACTGCAGTAGCAATTCTGTGTTCGTCTTCGACAACAAGGAGTTTCATACCTGTATAGTATATACGATAGCTGAAAAATAGCTGAATCCTGTCCTGTTACCGGTAATGGAGGCCGGGGTTGATACCCTCGTCAAACGGTGTCGCAATTTCTTCCGGAGTCAGCAGGTGTTTATATACGATGTAGCCGTTGGGGAAGTGTATTGTTTCAGCCGGTGTTCCCGTGATGCCCGTTTTTTGTTTGATCCAGTCTACAGTCATATACGTGCCGTTTTGCGGTGCGGCGATGATACACGTTGTTGGTTTTTTGACGAATGCATGCAGTGTTTTGTCTGGCCACTGTGTTTTTTCATATTGCATCGCATAGCGCGGTTCGTATGCCATAATATCAGGCGAAAATACAAAATATCCCGCATTGTTTTCGGCAGTTGTATACACAGTTTCAGCCATCTGTGTAAGTGCCTTCCATGAATAGGGGGAAACGCCGACAACGTTCATTTTCCAGTCTTTGATGTTTGCTGCAATACCTTGGTAATTGGTGATGATAAGTGTTGAAAAAAAGAGAAGGAATATGAATTTTTCAGTTTTTGAGGGAGTGGCAACCAAAGAAGTGCAGATGAGAAAAACAAACAGAAAAATCGGAAATGTATAGAAATAGAGGAGGTTATACCGGTTCAGCAGGCTTAATGCAAAGTAGCCGATAAAAAAATACAGGAACAGCCCGTACACAAATCGGGTTTTCGGATATTTGATCATGGTATAGAGGAGCATGATGAAAAACGCGATACATGCGTAAGCGCTGCCGAATCTGATGCCGTGCCGTAGGAATTCGATGCCCGTGAACATGACATCAATTCTGTTTGCGACAAGTGAAGAAAATGATCTGGCCGCGTCCGCCTGTTGGAGCTGGCGGATGCCCGCGTGCACCATCATAAAACCATGGCGGATGTCAAAAAGTATATAGGGAATGAGGGGAATGACAAACAGAAAATATGCGAACAGATGCCTGAAGTTTTTTCGCCGGATAATGTCGTAAGTGATATACCCGTAAGAAAGGATAATGAGCGGTGCTCCCACTGCAAGTTCCGACTGGAAAGCAGCGCCGACCAAAAGGACATGTATGAGAAGAAATTTGACGCGATGGGTTTGGAGATATTGGATGAAGCAGAAAAAAATAAACGGAAAGAGAAAAAATGCGCCGTAGGGATGAAACAGCTGATGTGTTTGAAATACCATATACTCGGAAACGAAGATGACAAAGAGCCATGCGGCAAGTTCATTGAACAGCTTTTTAGCGATCAAAAAATAGCCGATAAGTACGCCGATGATGAGGAGCACATAAAACCATGCAACGGCAACAGGATTGCCGTTGCCGAGCGCAAATGCAGGATAGGTAAGATATGCCCAGAATACGCCGTGGTAGAAGCCGGGCGCGCTGGACCGAGGGCCGATGAGTATGACGGTTTTTTGTCTGATTTCATCCAGAATGAAAAAATCCCTGCCGATATCAGAGGAGAAAAGTGTGTCTCCTTGGCGCGCAAACCATGTCATGAGCCAGATATTGATGCAGACGATAAGAAACAAAAAAATACGGAGATATTTATTCATGGTACTGTTTCCAGTATACACAGTTTGTGTGTTGTAGACGAACGCGCTGCGGGCGACTCTGCTATGATAGGAACATGACGGAAAAACGGCAGGACACCGTGCAGCGCATGGTACAGGGTGTCGGTGTGTGTTTATCAAAGTTGTATAAGAAGGTGTTGCTTATCGTGGTTGTGCAAAGGGAAACACCGGAAGTCTCCAAGCATACGCCAGTAATTTATGTGGCAAACCATCCGAATACGCTTGACCCTTTTTATTTATTGGGCATTCTTCCTGAGCGGGTCGTCATTCTGATAACCGAGCATGTGTTTAACATTCCTTTTGTCGGAAAACTTGTCCGGCGGGCAGGGCACATTCAAGTGCCCCCACAGGGAGGCGGTGTATACGAACAGGCAAAACAGATGTTGTTACGTGGCACATCCTTACTTCTTTTTTCTGAAGGGGAAATTAGCTACAGTCCCAATCATGTACGGAAGTTTCATACCGGTGCAGTACGACTGTCTCTTGAAACGGGTGCTCCCATAGTGCCTATTGGTATCCATCTTGATGCAACAAAAATATGGAAACGGAAAACTGAGATTAACCATGCATCACTTGTTTTTACGTGGTATCGGTACGGATGGTATACAGTGGTATTTGGAAAGTCATTCTCTGTCTCCGGTGATATTCGGAAGCGCGGGAGTGTCCGAAAAAATACTGCAACGCTTCGTCGACATGTTCTGTCTTGTATGCATCAGGCAGAGTGTTTGGGTGCGCAGGAAGCAGCGCTTCCGACACGAAAAGCAAAACAGGGATTTCACAGTGTACTTCGTGGCGTGTATAGATGCGCATGTTTTGTCGCATTTATTGTTTTTAAATTGAATGAAGTAGGGGTGAAACTTCTAGGGTAATTACCTGATGATGTCAATGATTTTCTGTTTGTGCTTTTCTCCGGATACAAGCTGTATTTTCCGTTTATGGACATGAAAATATTCGGCAAGCGCGAGGATGAGTGCATGATTTGCTTTGCCTTCCAAGGGTGGTTCATGTACATAGACATGGAGTGTTCCCAACAGGTCTTGCTCAATTCTGGGATGTTTGGCGTTTGGATGAGCGGTGACGGAATATCTCATACATGTCTATTTTTTGAGCGCCGCGTGTTCGATGCCGAATTCAATGCCAAGGTCTTTTTGTCCTGATTCCATGATGAGTATTTTATACGATCCGTCCGGCAGCGCCCTAAGGCACGGATCCGTATAGGTGAATACCATAGCCTCTTTTTCGGTTCCGTCGTCGTCTTTTGTAGTAGCCTGCAGCGTCGGAAGCATGCCTGTACAACGGACTTTCGTCATCGGTACGGCAAAGAGGGCAAATTGTACCGGTTTTTTTGTATGGCGGTACAGCATACCCGTAATCGTGCCTGTTGGATCATAGGAAAGCACCATCCCGTTGTTTTTTGCCTTTGTCGCCTTTGCCACATACGTGTCAGTCGGTTTAGTCAGTATAAACTGGTTGAATGCGATGCCAAAGGCAAGCGCGACAGAGAAAATGACAAACGCCTTATACGGATTAACAGTCACTTTCGGCCAGTACGACGTTTTTTTGAGATACATGCCACTCAAGTTCATGAGCCGTATATGAACGATATATTCCTGAATGAGTTTTGGTATAGTCAGCGCGATGATGACATACGTAAGCAACGGTTGGGAAAAAAAGTACTGTTCCTGATGGAGTATATTGGCGACCAGATAATAATAGAATAGTGATTCAAAAACATTTGGAAACAGAAAAAAGATGATTCCTTTCCGGTACAGAAGATAGAGGAGTTGTCCTACCGTCCGATAGAGAAAAAGAAAGATAAACAGACTCTTTGTCGGTACGTTTGTATACAGGATAAAAATAAATATCCAGATATACCACCAATAATCCATGATTTTGTCATACGTGCTGTATTCATGCCGAGCGTAGCCGCTTCGTTTCAGAATTTCGCCATCAAATCCATCCAAAATAAAAATGACGAGTGTGGAAACAATGGGAGAGATAAAGATGAAGGGACCGAACACTAACCGAAGAATAACGTCGAGTTTTGTGAGGATTGTAAAAAACGACATACTTTTTTTCATAGCTCTATTTCTATAATAGAAGAAATTTTTAATGATGCAATGATATACCACATGATGAAGTTATCTTTTAAGTTATATATACTGGTATTCGTATGCTTCCAAAAATCAACGAAATTACGGCAAAAACAATATTTACGAAATCGGGACTCCCAGCCTCTGACTTCGTGATTAATCCATATAACGGGTGTTTGTTTGGCTGTTCGTATTGTTATGCTGCGCAAATTGCGAGGTGGAAACACCCGAATGAGGAGTGGGGTACATATCTTGATGTAAAAATGAATGCGCCGGAACTTCTCAAAATTGAGCTTGAAAAACTGGCAAAGAAGCTGCATACGAGGGATTTCGGTGCCGTTTTTTTCAGTTCCGTGACGGATCCGTATGTCGGCATGGAAGCAAAATATAAACGGACGAGGGGGTGTCTTGAGGTGCTTGCCGACTTTGGGTATGAGGGTGTGATCAATATCCAGACAAAATCCGGCTTGGTAACGCGGGATATCGATGTGCTGAAAAAATTAAAACACGTCAGTGTCGGCTGTACCGTGACGACACTGGATGATGCAGTGTCTCGATATTTTGAAGGGATTGCGCCATCTGTCACCAAACGCATTATGGCATTGAGGGAACTTCATGATGCAGGTATTTCCACATATGCCTTTATTGGTCCGATATTGCCGACAGTATTGGCGGATGAACAACAGATTACGGATGTACTGAACGCACTGGAGGCAGCAGGAGTGGAAACAGTGTGGTTTGAACATATTCATTTAGTCGGTGTTGTGAAACAGCGATTATATGACTATATCCAAAAAACAAAACCGTCATTGCTGCCTTTTTTTGAAACAGCGGACACAAAAGAATATCGGGAAAAATTAAACCACATTATTCGGCATGCGATGCAGGGGAGACCCATGCAGTTTGCCATGGGAGAAGTCATTTTTCATAAGGAACTCAAATAATCGTTTAGCCACTTCATTTTTAACCTCAACAGGGTGTATCTTGACACATATATAGGCTTATAGTATAATACGCTGTTCTTTCCAATACCTATCTGTTTGTATAGAATCAGCTGGAATCCGAGCGTGCCTATCTCACGTGTGATCTCAAAAAAGACCTATAACTATGGAGTCTTTTAAGGGTAAGAAGAAGGCTGGTTTTTTTGTGGCTGTTTTTGGTCACTGGAGGCTCGTTTTGAAGCTAAAAACTTCGAAGCTGGCGTTCACTGACCAAGGCCACAAGCCCTGCGTTTGGTGATACTCGTACGCTTGTGCCGTTTTTATCCCTTCGGGCTTGCTCGGAGTGTATAGAAACGATACCGGCAATAAGAGGATGAATGTGTTTGTTGCTCGTTAACAAAAAGAAATATTGCAAGATTTTATGCAAAGCCTTCCTTGGAGAAGAAATGAGAGGGTTGTACTCCCATAACCTGATATTTTTCCTGCCCGAAAATATCAGCTTTTGGGGGTACATTTGACCCAAAAAACTATCAGCTGTAATGCTGAAATCATATTTTTCTCAAACTTGGAGGTTTGAAATGACAAAAGGTAAATCCGCTGTCGTAATTGTTGTATTTGTGCTTTGTGTGGCTTGGATAGTTGCCGGCTTCGTATTCGATGGAGCAATCACACGCGCAATGCAGTTAAAGGAAACGGGTACGACGTCACTTGTAGTTGCTGAACGCAACGCCACCCGAGTCGCTATGGGTTTCCCGAAAGACATCCGTTTGAATGACTGTACGTTTGAATCTATGGACAATCTTCAGATATTTTATACAGTCATGGGATCGGACAATGAGTATGGCATTAGTTGTGAAGAAAATACAGCATGGTTTTTTCTGAGTGACGGATCGAAATACTTTGTTGATATCCGAGCAACAAATTCGCATCCGGCTTTCACAGAACCGGTGTATTTTGTTCATACTGTGAAAGGTGAAGAGTCACACGGAGAATCCATCCTGTTTTGGTATCCCACATGCATATGGGATTATGGAACCGGTAAGATACAGGAGGACGGAGGAGTGATTTTTACTCAGCCGGAAAATGTTTCATTGACGTGTCAATCAAGCCCCATTACGGTATTGTCAGTAATTCAGATAACTCCTGTTCAGTAAATCTATTCTATTCAACGTTTGGAGGATGAGGTGAAAAAATATTTTGTTATTTTAGGTGTTGTTATTTTTCTTCTGTTGTCGGGCTGCGCGAAACAATCAATTCCGTTGCCTGCGGATGCAAGAAACGTCGTCGAATCGGAATCAATGATTCTGTATACGACGGAAGGGTTGGAACATTACGTGTGTAAAGACAGAAGTGCCTTTACCTACACGACTGCTGCAGCGATGCAATTTGAAGCACCGAGTTGTGACAGTAACGGCAGTTTCAGCATCAGCACATTCGGGGAGAAACTCGCGGCGAGCGTTGAGTTAAATGACTACTCGCCGGAAGTCGGACAACAATTGACGGGAAGTTATCACTTTGAGTTGTTTGAAGGTGATGATCCTAATCCCCGTTATTTTACCGATTGCACAAGTAGTCAAACGGATGAGCCTCTTCTATGGGGACATTCGGAATTTCATGTGACCGTCGGGGACGCGCCGAAGACAGTTGTTATCATCTGCACGTTAGATACGACTGTAGTGTCAGCAAGTTTCACTGTTGCCCCACAACAACCGTAGTCTTGCAATATAGGTATAGCTATATATCTTTTTCGTGCTTTATGCACAAATAGCCAACAATAACATTCATTTTATCCAAGGAGGACTTGAAAATGGTGATTCTTTTCACTTTTTTCTTTTTGTTCTCCTTGGTATTTTCCACATATTCATTATATTTGTGATGGCGATGTGAGAAATACCAAAAGGGTAGGAAGCTGCTTATCGGGACAACAAACTCTCTCTACAGAGAAAAGGAAGATAGGCCAATTCTTTATGTTCGGAGAAGTTCTTATAAGTAGCTTTCTACTCTTTTTTTATACCTTATTTTCCACAGTTGGGCCATGATCCAAGACCTGAGACGGATGTTTTGAATGCCGCTGTTTTAATTGCTTCTTCCGCATTAAACCGCAAATCAGGATTGGGATCCATCTGCATTGTCGTCCGCGTTGTTTTCCATGTAGCTGGCGAAAACTGAAAGAGTCCTCCATAGATGCCGTTGATGGCAGATGGCCGGAGCCCTGATTCACAGACAGCAATGTTCCAGAATTTTTGCCGGTCGATACTGTAATGATTGCTGTATTTCGTAAACCATTCATCCAATTGTGATGCGGTGACAGGAATTGGCGTAGGCGCGGGTGTGGGGGAAGGAGTTGGTGTTGCTGTTGGATACGGCGTTGGTGTTGGTATGATCGTGGGTGTCGGTGTCGATATGATTGTGGGAGTTGGTGTGGGCGTGATGACACCAATGAATATGGCGCCTGTCGTGATACCTGTTGCAATATGTGTGAGCAATTGTTTTATCCACTCAATCATGAAGATTTAAGTATATCGGGTGAGAAGACAGATTACAAAAGGAGCGGTAGGATTTGTCTCTTATATATTTGGGGGAAGACTTTTGAAATTATTCTGATATACTTGCGGGTATGTTTTTCAAATCTATTCAAAAGTTTGATTTCCTTATTTCTTTATATATATTTTGCGTTGTTGCTTCTGAGGCCATGGGTGCAAAAACTGTTCCTTTGGGATCACTCTTTGGAATGTCTTTTAACGGAAGTGTTTCATTGTTGTTGCTTCCATTGACGTTTACAGTAAATGATGTGATTACAGAAGTGTTTGGTAAAGAACGAGCTCGAAGCGTGATTCGTTCTGGCCTAGTGGTTGTTGCGTTATTATTTTTGTTTACACTTGTTGCAACTATACTTCCTCCATCAAAACGTTTTGCTCCGAATGAGGCAGCGTACGACACGATTTTTGGATTTTCCCTCCGAATGTCGTTTGCCAGTCTTGTGGCGTTCGCGTTTGCGGAATTCATGGACGTTGCGGTTTTCGTAAAGATTCGCGCCCTTTTTGGGAAGAAAAGGTTGTGGCTTCGAAATAATCTGTCTAACTTTATCGGACAGTTTATTGATACGGTTACATTTGTTACTCTTGCGTTTTATGCTTTTGACAAATCATTTATGGCAAACTATCAGTTTATTGCAAGCGTTGTGTTGCCATATTGGATTCTCAAATGCAGTATGTCCGTTATTGAAACGCCACTTGTCTACTTCGGGACGAAATGGCTGAATACTGAAAAAACTTCGTAAATTTGGTATACTTCTTTTTGGATGTCACATAGATTTAATGCTACGAAGGATTTTGTATTGGTCAGGCACACTTCAAGTGTCTGACGTGTCGTGCCATCGTATCCACTCACTGCATCGGAACCAAGAACCGTAATCATTGTCCGTATTGTCTAACCTCGCGGCATCTCGATTTGCGTGTTCCGGGAGACAGGTTGTCTACCTGCGGATCTCGCATGCAAGCAGTAGGACTCACCATGAAACACATCGAAGAGAATCCATTTACTGGAAGGATCAGTGGTGAACTCATGATCATCCATCTGTGTCTCGGTTGTGGTGCACTTTCCGTCAATCGCATCGCAGGGGATGATGATCCATATGCGATTTTGTCACTTATTGATACGCCTGTGTTTTTTGATATTCAGCATCAGTTGGCATGTCGTGGAAGTATCGTGTTGACCAAAAAGGATGAACAGTGTATCAGGAACTGTTTATTCGGGTATCGGTGATGCAGCACTATATTACGTTGAGCTTACATATTCCGTTCCGACATGGATTCACGGGATGGAGAATGATAGAATCGGTATATGAATTTACGAATCGGAAAGCTCGTTACAACGCTCCAACTTTTGACTTTAGCTTCAAGTTTCTCTTACCCTGTCCTAATAAGAGAAGAACAATACTCATGCGAGATGAATTAGGGAGAATATTGAAAACAAAAGTACCATTTTTAATTTGAATAATGCTAGCAATGTGTTGCATTTTTCTTTACGAAAGTAAATACTAGTATATGAAGACACTAACCCAACTGCCTATGAAATTCTCATTGTCCATGACTGAAAAAGAAATGGTTGCAGCTCTATCTTCTGGATTGAAAAGTAGATTTAAAACCGATGTCGCTATTAAGGAATTTTCTGCGGGCTATGGAATAGCTGATT
Organism: uncultured Gammaproteobacteria bacterium; assembly: GCA_964609895.1. GTDB lineage: Bacteria > Patescibacteriota > Microgenomatia > UBA10105 > UBA927 > CAIJMI01. The sequence continues at coordinate 161,404 of CAZSTG010000002.1, forward strand.
TAGTTTTCGCAAGAAACTTCATAACAACCAAAAACGTTTTACGTCGTAAACCAATAAACAATTACTTTGCACTTAAAACACTTTTGGCGTTTGATAACGACAGAGGATTTAATGTAACTGATGTTATGCGAGTTACGGGAACAAGTAAAAATATGAGCGACAAGGCAATCAAATATCTGTTAGGTGAGGAATATATCTATGAAACTTCAGGTGTCTATTACAAATCGAATATTTCTTTGATTAATCCAGTTAAGCATCTGGTTGCTGTTGAGGCAAAACTAAAAGATTGGAAGCAAGGTATTCTTCAGGCGAGAAGATACAAGAGTTTTACATCAGAATGCTATCTAGCTATACTCTCCAAGTATGAGGCAAATATTGACAGATATTATCTAGATAAATTTGATATTGGTTTAATTCTTTTTAATCACAACAACGGAAATATTTTGATAAAGAGGAAACCACAAAAGAACCTAGCATTATCAATATACGAGGAAATAACCGGTATATTTGCAAAGGAATTATTTTTGAATCAGACAATTGCCAGTTTCTCTAATACTTATTAATTATTTCTTTCCACGTGTTTAGATAGTGTGGTGCTAGCTTTACTCCTTGTTCAATTAAAGCCATCTGAAGCGAATAGGCAGTATCTATTCGTGTATTAATATATTTTCTAACTTCAATAGGGGATACTGAGTTAATCTCCTTTATATCGTTTTGAATGGCATAGAGGAAATGTAGCCGTGGTTTTTGGAAATTGGCTGTCATGTCGCCATTTTGACAACCATTACATGTGCAATTGAGGGAAATATTCAGATGAGGAAAACTAGTTTTAAGGATTTGTTCTTGTGAAAGTATGTCTTTATATATTCCTGTCCCTCCTTTATAGGGTACGGAAAGAAGTAATTCTGGAAAGTAATACTTTGTCGGCATTTTAATGTTATCTTCTTCTTTAATAATTATGTCTTCTGTAAAGTTATCAAGCACTCCCAATCCAGATGTAACGGCATCAAACCCGACAGTAAGTAAACTTAAAGCAATCGGGGGAACTCGGCACGCTATAAGTTTTGTCTTATTGAAGTCTTTTATTGCTTTTGCTGTTCCAATAAAATTATAAAGTTGAGCATCAACAATATTTTCTGAAATCTTCTCTATATATAGCTGTAAATAATCGGTTTTACAATTTCCGTAATCTTCGGTAATAGATTTCCGTTCCTTTTGTCTACATAATAATTCGGCCGTCGTACAGACAGCACCTGACACCGCATATTGCGGATACTTATTATGAACATAATCAATACTTTCTCTTAGTAATTTAATATTCACTTGATACCAGTCATCTGTTGTGCTGTTAAAAAAGAAGAATGGAGCTGTTAGGATATTACATCCGTTACTAACTTGGAGTTCTATTACATTTTCAACAAAATTTAATAAAAACTGCTGTTCATCAAAAGCATCCGGAGTTAAAGCATCGTAACCTTCTGGCGCGTATGGAAGTTCACGTAAGCCCTTCGTTTTTCTGAAGTGCGTATATGCCATTCTGTTGGTACTTGGGTCTGCAAAAAAATCCATTGAAGCAGAATGTTTTCTTAAGAGGCCATATAGAGTTTTGTATTGTGCATGTAGATTGATGGGGAAATCAACGCCATCTATGCTGTTATGAGTAAGGAAATTTTGAACAATAGTTGTATCGTTCTGAATAACCCGTAAATAGAATTTGACTCGTTCTGCTTTTTCAGGAACATACTCTTCTTTTTCAGTGTGAAGTGCTTTTACTATTTCATCTATAGAGCTGTAACGTTCAATCATTTCCTTGCTTAATAGCTTAAGGACAATGTTCTCTAATGAATTATCAATAGACGGATTTATTGAGGATGGAAGTGGTGGTTTAACGTTTATTGTTTTGTAAATAATTTCTGCTGCAGTACAAGGATGGAATGGAATTCTTCCTGTTAATAATTCGTAAAGAATTACACCGACTGAATAATAATCACTTGCAGGTTTTATTGGTTTTTCACCTTTAATTTGTTCGGGCGACATATAAAAAAATGTCCCTATAGGTTGACCAGTTTGTGTAATTGTTGAGTAATCAATTACCTTGGATAGACCATAGTCAAGAATTTTTACTTTTCCATCAGAAGTTATCTTAATATTCTCTGGTTTCAAATCTCTGTGTATGACCCCTGCTTGATGAATTTCATTCAATCCATTGAGTATGAGGGTGATTAATTCTACGGCTTTGTCACTAGGCCACGGCGTGTTATCACCATTTCTTATTTCACGAAGTGTTTTTCCATCAACATATTCCATAACTATCATCCGATAGGAGATACTACCTTCTGTGTATTCACCATCTTCTAATAACGCTACTGTAGATGAACCTTTCACTTGCTGGAGTGCAGCAATTTCTCGAAGCAATCTTTTCTCTTGGATATCTTGACGGATAAATTCTTTTCGAATGAATTTAATGGCTACCGTTTGTCCATTTTTTGTAGCTTTATATACTTCACCGAACTGACCCTTTCCGATAAAAGCGTCAATTCTATATCCGTTTATTATTTTCCCCAACATATAAAGTTAATTCTAATTACTTATTATAGCTGTTAAGCTAATATTTTCACATTAAATCAAGTAACATACCAATGATTTTCTTCAAGATAATTTTTAACTGTACTTGGATGTGGGCTGTCATATCCAAACATCCAAAAAAGTTCATTAATGAGATTAATAAAATAATTTTGAAACAGTTTATTGTCATTCAGTAATGCCGTATCTATATCTAAAGGATAGTTATAATGCGGGAGTAGACCAGCTTTTTCATCGGCCGGAAATATTTCTCTTCCAGAAAGTACCGGCTTTATGAAAACACCCTCAGAATTATCTAGTGAAATATGACCCTTTAGCCCACCTTGGTAACCGAATAACTTGTAAAAATTAGTTGCAGCTTTAAGTACAGCAAAAGTTAAAGAAATTATATGAGAAAGATACACGTAGTGATAATTAGTTCTATCGACACTTAGAACATCTCGTGATAAGCGTATTAATCCAGATGCGTATAACTGTTCGCAGTGAAGTAACCCATCATCTTCTCCCCATGAAAAATTCATAACTCCTTCTGGGATACGTTCCGCGTCTAACGATGGAAAATGAATGTCAAATAGCCTATCACCATCGCGTATTTCCTTGAGTTTATCTTTTATTTCACTTGGTGAAATGAGTGTCTTTGGATTGAATGGTTGTATTAGTATATGAAATATACTGGTGTTTGTTCCTAGCTCTTGCTGGAAATAACGGGAATGAAACTCATCGATAGGTTGACTTGTTGCGATAGCTTCTCGTCTCGCACGGTCATAATTTGTTTTTTCAATAGCTAATTTGCTTTTTCGTTCCCTTTCCGCTCTTCTTAGAGCAGATTCATATATCTCGTTAGACTGCTTAATTTTGATATTTCTTAGTAGTTCTGATTTTTCTTTTCGGTTAATAAGTAATTCGGTGGCATCAGGTGATGCTAAATCAACAGAGGGTGTTATGCTGCCGGTGCGAACATATATTCGCGGGTCATTTTGAACATAGTAAGGTGTCATTGGACCTTCAAAGATACGGACCAAAATAAATACATGTCCGTTTACTTCATTGGTTGTGTATACCTCATATGATGGAATGGGTTCAACATTTGATGCCCATTGATGTATGCGCTCCACGTTGTGTGCGTCGGTCGGAATACCATTCCATGCTGATGGAATACCTGTTGTTCTGTTTTCTTCAACACCAATAATTATTATTCCACCTCTTGTATTTGAAAAGGCCGCGAAGAATTTTGATAAGCCATCTCGTGGAAGTTCACGTTTATAGTCTATTTGTATACCCTCAAGATATCCCTCTTGGCAAAATTGGACTATCTCTTCGAAAGTGAAAGTACTGACCGATTTATTCAAAATATCCATATAAGTTATGGATAATATTATATACCTCATGACAAGCTATACTTACGAAGTAAAAACCGGAAGAATTAACGAAATTGTACGATTTTTTACCTTGTTTTTAAGTTATTTTTTGTCCGTGCTGCTAAACGTAGCCCCATAATAAATAAACAGAAGGCGAGTAGCAAGATAGGTATATCTTCATGAGGCTTATATCCTTCAAGGATTACGCCAAGGAGCATGCCAAATCCGACTAACATAGATGTTATTGATAAACAATAATCAATGATAATAAGTAGCAATTTCATTTATGGATAATATGAGGCTAAATACACCCTCATATGGTGTAGATATGATGATACACCCAACGTACTCTTATATGCAACATGGCAGGGTACAAAATCAATCAAGACTTAGGAAAACGCATTCAGCGCGTACGGAAACAAAAGAAGGTGTCGCAAGAAAAATTTGCTGAATCAATTGGAGTCCATAGAAATCAAGTTGGAAGAATTGAACGCGGAGAAACAAACGTTCCAATGTATACTTTTTATAAAATCGTAAAAGCGTTGAAAATTAAAGCTCGTGAGATTCTTCCTTTCTAAGTGCGGGAAGTGGGCAAGGTTTCTATATACCCCCATTAGAGCGAACCTAACGTGATAGGGGGCGTTTATATGTGACCCTCCAAAGAGGGTGCTATATTGAATGGACACTGCATTAGAAATAAAAATCAAAGCAAGACAAGAAGCATGGGAATTGGCAAAGACAAAGAAAGATGTTTGTGTAGGCTATAGATTGACAGGAGAGCCATTCAAAGAGCATGATGTCTTTGGAATTAGCTTTGGCTTATGTTGATGAGATAAGAAATCAGCGCATATAAGAATAACCAATGGCCCTCTTCAATTCAGAAGTAGTAGCTCCTTTCATAATAATCTCCGGTAGTATATTTATTTTATCCTAGACTAGTGTAAGTACCCATATTACATACGGGGGCTGGACAGAGAAGTGGGGTAGATTGAGTGTAGGCATTATTTGAGAGGCTCTCGCTTTAGCGAATAAAAATTATAGGGTATAATGTGGCAAAGAGACTGATATGGAGATACAAACTCAACATCATAATGTTGGAACACAGAAATTTACAAAGAGCGATGAACGTTATCTATCATTGCTTGAAGAAGATGGAAGTCTTCAACATTTAATAGCTATTTTTCGTATTCAAGCAAACATCCCAAGTGAAGGAATTTCTATTGAACCACAATCAATGGGCGAAGCATTAAATCAGATTGCATGGAGTAAATTATGGAACGCCGTGAGTTCTTTGCTTTCCGTATATCAGTTACCGCCGAGTTGGAGAATCACAATGATGTCGCTGTTAGTTTTTAATATCGTCACTCCGCCTATGCATATAGATGCAATTTTTCAGGATGTTGGTAATGCCAGAGTAGCATTAGAGAAAGAGGTACATTTAGTCATTACCGAAAAGATGACGCGGACCGATTTACGTGATTATATCAATGCACATTACGAACTGGATAAACTGTTTGATGTGTTGCCAGAACATAAAAAAATCAATAAGCCTAAGATTATCGAAATAGGAAAACAAATAGTCAAATGGAAAAACCTTGGAAAAACCTCCGGTGAGATATTAGAGCTTTTACCTTATGGGAAGAAAGATGACAATTTTGACCAAGCAAAGATAGGAGTGTATTACAAAAGATACATGGATGCTATCCAAGAATATGTTATCAAAGACAAACATCATAGATTGCTCAAAGCCATTGAGTTCACTTCTTCATAACAGATTTCCGTACGGTCTTTTGTATTATTTTGATAAGTAAAATTTTCATATAGTACCGGTAGTTATAAAAAATGACTACCGGATATGACTGACACTGAAACATACTCTACAAATAATCTTTATCTAGCGGCTTTTCTGTATGCCTCTGGTTTACATTTGTCATTCTTCAAGCAATCGGGAAAATCTGTATTCTTTCACTTTGTACCAAAGAGAGAGGCAGACAGACAGATTTCAGAGTATTTTGGTGGAACCGCAAGTGTGAATCCCCGTGAATTATTTGCTCGTTTGAATGACCTAAAGGATATTATTTTTTCAGAAACGCGGGGAGGCAGTCATGTATAAAACCCGCTATGAGGAGGTAAAAGCTACTATCTCAAAAGTTGAAGCAGTTCGCTGGATAAAAGAATATGGGGGTGAATACGATTCTAATTCAGAGCTTGATGTATGGGACCAACTATTAGCTTGCGAATCCGTTTCTGAATCAACCACCACAAAACAACTGAATCTTGATGACAAAGAGAGAAATGGAGATGTTGGTGTTATAGGTGTTGATTATGGTGGCTGTAAATGCAATGCTGTTACCGAGTTATTTCAAAACAAAAAAGAGGTAATTGAAGCGTTACGAACCTGTAGAAGTCGCACTCCATATGTTCAGGTGTCTAGTTTGTTGGATGACTTGTTTGAAGGCTACCCGACAAATAAGAAAGGATATTGGTTTGATGTTGCTCGTTTTTATACTCCCAGAGCAATCAACCGGACGCTTATAGAGTTGCAAAAATTAGCCTCACCTAGTCATGAAACTGTAAGAAATCCGGCAGCTTATTTTACCTTTCTTATCAAGATGCGGAAGCGAAGGAGGCGTTATGCACGAAAACGCCCCAGATAAACGCCATCAGTTTACTTTTATCTTTAAATATTCAACAGACCCACATAGCGCCGCGCCAGTTAAACGGACATATGATAGGATTTTTACTATTGCATATCAGCGAGTTATGGAGCGTAAAAACAAGACAGATAGTCAAGTTGATATAATTAAATAAGGTAGTTTATGAATGACGCATTTCAAATAATTAAAGAAGAAACGAAGCCAATGGTGGCAGCTATTTACGCACGTGTTTCTACTGGCAAACAGGAGCATGAAGAAACTATTGAATCTCAAATTGATGAAATAAATAAACGAATAGAGATTGATAAAAATACGTTATCTCAAGAGAATATCTTTGTTGATGATGGGTGGACAGGGGAAATGCTACAACGTCCTGCATTAGATAAGATGAGGGATGCGGCAATTTCAGGAAGGTTTCAAATCCTTTACGTATATGACCGTGGTCGGTTATCGCGTGTTTTCACATATCAAGAGATTGTTATTGAGGAATTACGCGACAGAGGTATTACTTTCATGAGTTTGCACGACATCAACGCACTTACACCCGAGGAGCATGTTTTGCAATCAATGCAGGGGGTATTTCATGAATATGAAAGAGTAAAAATTGCAGAGCGTATGCGTAGAGGGAAGCTTTATAAAGCGGGAAAAGGGATTATTATTAGCGGTAATGCGCTATATGGTTACACCTACATAAAGAAAAAGGATGATGCCTCATCTGCTCAATGGGTTATCAATGAAGAAGAAGCGCGTGTGGTACGCATGATATGGACTTGGTTTGCAGTTGAAGGTGAATCAATTCGTGGTGTGCTAAAACGACTTTATAAAATAGGCATCAAACCGCGTAAACAGAAACAACAAATATGGACAAAAGGTCCGGTGATACGCATATTACAATGTAAGACATATGTTGATGGTATTGCTCATTACAATAAGTCAGAAGCCATTGTAGCCAAACATCCGGCCAATCATGAAAAATATAAGAGGGTAAAACGAACAAGTCGTAAAGTGAGGCCTCATGAAGATTGGATACCGTTTTCAGTACCAGTTCTTGTTCAGGAAAAATGGCTATATGAGAAGATTCAAAAAATGCTTGAGTTAAACAAGAAATATGCTAATAAGAAGAACAAAGGCAAGTATTTGCTTACCGGACGTTTATATTGTCAATGTGGACACAGGATGAACGGTGATGGACACAATAAACAAGGTCATTTCTATTATCGCTGTACGAGCCATATTCACAAATTCCCATTAGTCAGTCCGTGTAAAGCACGTGGGGTAAACTCGCGGATATTGGATTCTATGTTTTGGCATCAGCTCAAGAAAAAGATAAGCGATAGTGTCTGTATGCGTGGATACGCTGAAGAATGGCTCGAATCGCAACAGCGAAACAATGATAATCTTTCTGAAATAGTACACCTTCAAGAGCTTTTAGCGAACCTACAGCAAGAAGAAGAGAGATACACAAAAGCATACGGTTCAGGTTCACTTGATTTACAACAATTCAATGGAGTGATGCAAGGGTTACGCATACGCAAATCAGCAACCCAAGAGCAATTACATAGGCTTTCAGTAATAAAAGTGGAGAAACCTGCGGATGTGGACGTTGATGAATTAGTCACAGAAGCCAAGCAAGTTCTTGAGGAATTAGATTGGGATAACAAAAACGCCACAGTTCGCGATATAATAGAGCGTGTCGTTATTAGAAATCAAATGGAAGTAGAAGTATTTGTACAATTACCAATGCTTCAAAACCAAAAGTTGGATTATGAACTTGAAAATAGGTATTGTCGGACTTCCAAACGCCGGTAAAAGCACACTGTTTAATGCGCTTCTCAAAAAGCAGGTGGCGGATGCTGCATCATACCCCTTTTGCACCATTGAACCCAATGTCGGCGTTGTACCTGTTCCAGATGCACGACTGACTGCGCTTGCGGAAGTCACAAAAACGGAAGAAAAGATGGATAAGCTCCCGCCACTCGTTCCGGCGATTGTTGAGTTTGTCGATATTGCAGGTCTTGTCAAAGGCGCGTCCCAAGGCGAAGGCTTAGGTAATAAATTTCTTTCCCATATCCGTGAGACTGATATTATTTGTCACGTTGTGCGGTATTTTGAAGATGACACTGTGGTGAACGTTGCGGGCGATGTCAATCCACTTCGGGATCGCGACATTATAGAAACAGAACTTATTCTTGCTGATATGCAGACCTTGGAAAAACAACAAGAACCGCGGGGGAAAGTGGATCATGATACACAGAAAAAATGGAGTCTGATTGTTCAGTTGAAAGAAGCGTTGAATCAGGGGAAAAACGCGCGGGATGTGGTCACTGATGCAGATGACCGCGCGCTTGTTGACGATTTACATCTTCTTTCCATGAAACCCGTCATGTATGTGGTGAACGTATCTGAAGCGCAAGTGACACAAGAGGAAGATGTGGTCAAACAACTTGGGAACGCAATTGTCGTGTGTGCAAAAACTGAAAGTGAACTTGCAAGTTTGCCTTTTGAAGAACAAAAAGATTATCTGGCGGCACTTGGACTGACAACGTCAGGACTTGATCGGCTCATTCAAAAAGCGTACGACATGCTCGGGCTTATCTCGTTTTTGACTACAGGCACACTAGAAGCGCGTGCATGGACGATTATCCGCGGCACCAAAGCGCCAGCAGCAGCAGGTGTCATCCATACGGATTTTGAGAAGAAATTCATTAAGGCCGATTGTGTGAGCTTTTCCGACTTTATCGCGGCAAACGGCTGGAAAGGCGCGAGAGAGCAGGGGAAAGTCCGTCAGGAAGGAAAAGAATACATCATGGTTGACGGGGATGTGGTTGAGTTTAAGATCGGTGCGTAAGGCATTTGTCGTATTGCCTCCAGCCTTCCAAATGTGGTATTATCCCATGTATGAAACGAACGTATGAACTTATGGTAATCGTGAAGAGCGATTTTCCCGTGGAAGACACAAAGAAACGTGACGAACTCCTTGCGACACTTGTGAAGGGTGCAACATTCAAGGAAATCACGCTTCTCGGAAAGAAAGCATTGGCATATCCGATAAAAAAACAAACAGAAGGCATCTATATAGTGGCGACCCTTGAAGGATCGTCCATCAGAACAAGAGATCTCGAAACAGAAGTAAAGCTTGGTACGGATATTATTCGCTATCAGCTGATACAAAAGGAGGGGTAATATGTCGTCTCGATCCTTGAACAAAGTACAACTCATTGGTAATCTGACCCGAGATCCGGAACTTCGCTATACTCCGACAGGTGCCGCAGTGTGTACCATCGGTCTTGCAACCAACAGACAATGGACAACGGAAGCAGGCGAAAAGAAGGAAGAAACAGAATTTCATCGTGTTGTTGCATGGAACAAACTTGCGGAATTGTGCAGCCAACTTCTTGCCAAAGGCAGGAAGATTTATGTGGAAGGGCGACTCCGCACCAATCAATGGCAGGGACAGGATGGGGCACAGAGAAATACAACGGAAGTCGTGATTGAAGACATGATTATTCTTGATTCAAAACGACCAATGGGTGGAGATGAAACGCATGGGGAAGAGTCAGCAGAAGGAGTGACAACAGAACCAGTATTAACACCTCAGGCAAAGCCTGATCAGCCTTTGGCTGAGGTTACCGAACAGGTCAATCCTGACGATATACCATTTTAATGTATAAAGGAAAAGATTTATGTCATTTGCAAGACGCGCACCAAAACTTCGACCAGTAGCAAAAAACTGTCCGTTCTGTGCAAACAAAACGGAACCGGATTATAAAGATGCAAATGGGCTTTTGAAATATACAAGCGAGCGGGGTAAAATTTTGGGAAAAGCAAGAACCGGTATTTGCAGCAAACACCAACGGGCCATCGGTATTGCATTAAAACGAGCCCGTTTTATGGCATTATTGCCGTTTATTGCCCGCGCATAAACAAACCTATACGTCTATAATGAAAACTCTGCCGTTTTCAAAAATCCGCTCCATTATTCTTACCATCGCGGTTGTCATCCTTATCGGAGGTATCGGGTACAGATTGGGTGAACAGCGAATATTTACGAAATCCGCAACGCTGCAGTCTGCAGCAGTCATTAACACGGAAGCACCGTCATCTGTTCAAGTGGATTTTTCCTTATTCTGGGATGTCTGGCAGCGATTGAAGTTGTATTACATCGATGCTTCGTCCATGGACAGTCAGAAAATGGTATGGGGTGCCATCTCCGGCATGGTGAATTCGCTTGACGATCCTTATACGTCATTTTTAAATCCCAAAGAGAATACTGAATTTAAAGAGGACATCGGCGGATCATTTCAGGGAATTGGCGCACAGCTGGGGCTGAAAGATAATCAAATCATCATTCAAGCACCGCTTAAGGGGTCTCCCGCTGAAAAGGCAGGACTCAAAGCGATGGATTGGATTTTAAAAGTGAATGATGAGGATACAGTTGGGTGGACCATCAATCAGGCGGTGACCAAAATTCGTGGGAAAAAGGGGACAACTGTGACATTGACCATCCTGCACGAAAACGCAAAAGTGTCCGAAGATATCTCCATCACCCGTGATGAAATCGTTGTTCCTTCTGTCGAACACTGGATGAAAACACCTTCTGAAATTACAGAAATCTCAGGTGTTGTATCACCAACACTTCGTGCAAACACATCAAGCATCGGGTATCTGTATCTATCTCGGTTTGGTGATAGAACTAATGAAGAGTGGCAAACAGCGGTGGATGATATCGTGGCAAAGCAGGTAAGCCTTGGAGTAAAAGGTCTTATTTTTGATCTTCGGAATAATCCGGGCGGATATTTAGATGGCTCTGTATATATTGCCAGTGAATTTTTGAAATCCGGTGTTGTGGTGACGCAGACGAACAGCGACGGCACAAAAGAAGTGTTGTCAGTAAACAGAAAAGGGAAGTTATATGATATTCCGCTTGTTGTCCTGATAAACAAAGGATCAGCATCCGCCGCAGAGATTGTTGCCGGCGCGTTGAAGGATCATAAACGGGCAACGATTGTCGGGGTCACATCATTTGGAAAGGGATCAGTGCAGACACCGCAGGAGCTTTCAGGTGGAGCAAGTGTCCATATTACCACAGGGAAATGGTTGCTTCCAAACGGAGATTGGATTCATAAAAAAGGAATTATACCTGATGTGGAAGTAAAACTGGATTCTCCTGAAGCAACGCAGGATGCACAGCTTCTGAAGGCTATTGAGATTCTCCTGAAATAACGTTTTATACCCGTATTACGAGTGAAGCTCCAGCATACTTTCAGAAATCTTCTGCAGTTTTCCTGCCATGATACCGTCTATGTTGTGGAATGATTTGTTGATGCGGTGATCGGTGACTCTGTCCTGCGGAAAATTGTATGTCCTGATTTTTTCCGCCCGCATACCGCGGCCGATAATCGAGCGTTGTTCTGATAATGCTTGTGATTGTTCCGTTTCCCGTTTTTCCCAGAGTTTGGCTCTAAGGAGGGAAAGGGCAACCTGTCTGTTTTGAAATTGATCCCGTTCAGATTGGCAGGTGACAACCAGCCCCGTCGGAATATGGCGAAGTCTGACAGCGGAGCTTACTTTGTTGACGTTCTGTCCGCCTTTGCCGCCTGCTCGGTAAAATTCCCATGTAATGTCTTCGGGGTGAATTTCGATGTCCGCTTCGGGAATTTCAGGGAGTGCCGCAACTGTGGCGGTTGATGTATGGATCCTTCCTTGTCGTTCTGTTGTTGGCACACGCTGCACTCTGTGAGTTCCTGCTTCATATTGGAGTTTGGTAAATGCATCCTCACCCTTGATACGGATTGTATTGTCGGCAATTTCTTCGACTTTCCACCCAAGAATATTTGCATAGCGGGTATACATGCGCATCAAATCCATCGCCCAGATTTTTGCTTCTTCGCCTCCTGGGCCTGCGCGAAATTCCAGCGTTACAATGTTAGGATTGATATCCATAGATTGGATTATTTTATTGGTATTTATTGGTCGGATTGGTACTTATTGGTTTCTTACTTTGCTCCCATGAGCATCTCACGGAGTGACTTTGGATTACGAAGCTGTTCGTCGTGTTCTTTCTTTTTCTTTTTCTTTTCAATCATTTGGGACACTTTTGCCTCTGCTTCTTTTTGTTTCTTTTGGAATCTTTCAACGCGTCCCATGGTATCGACGAATTTCATTTCGCCGGTGAAGAATGGGTGACATTTGGAACAGATGTCCACGCGGATATCTTCCTTGGATGCCCCTACAGTAAACGTGTTGCCACAGGCACAGGACACTTTTGCTTCCTCAAACCATGTTGGATGAATTCCAGCTTGCATAAGAAGTCTATTATACACAATTGAAAACAAAATGGGAATCAGGGAGTTTTTGAGGCTACAGGTGGGCATTCCGGACACGAAATTCTTCGGAGTCTGCCGAATGGGTGATAATGGATACGGCGTTCTGCAATGTAGATGCCGATAAAAATAAAAACTGCGCCGATTACAAACGGAATAGTTATGGGCTCATGCAGCATGAAATATGCAAGGATCGTGCCTGCAATTGGGTCTATGTAGACAAACAATGATGCTTCGCTTGCGGTGATTTTAGACAGACCATACGAAGAAAGTGCATAGGCAACACCACTGGAAAATATCGCACCAAAGAGAATGCCAATAATACCACGCACATCAATAAGGGTATATAAATTTGGTTGCTTCACATATTCAATGATGGCAGGTGGTAGAAAGGAAATTGCGCCAATCACAAATGCCCAAAAGATAAGGGTAAACGGATCGTACTTTTGAAAAATTTTTCTCCCCGCGAGCATGCCGATTGAACTAGCTATGGTAGCAAGGACGATATAGAAGTTACCGAGCGCATTTCCATCAATCCCTGAATAGTAGATTGGTTCAAGAACAATGATGAGGATACCTATGGTACCGATGATCATCCCAATAATTTTTTTCCATTGGAGTTTTTCTTTTAAAAAGAGATAGGCAAAGAGAAATACCATAATCGGTTGGGAAGAGGCGATAACAGGGACGTTGATTGCAAGGGTGAGTGCAAGTCCTAAAAAGAAAAAGGTAATGTTTCCAGTGATGCTTGTGAGTGTGTAGAGAATAAGGAGTCGTAGGTCATGTTTGTCAGTAATGGGCATGGCAAGTTTTTTGCGAAATACGATACCAAGTACAATTGCAGCGATAAAGAATCGAAGGAATGCAAGTGTGAATGGGGGGATGTTCCCTAGACTCCATTTAAAAATTGGAGAAGCAAATCCCCAGATGACATTTGCGATGATGAGACTAAGGATTCCTTTTTGGGCAGGAGTCATACCGACAGTTTTTTGATTACCTGATCAATTGTCATGACGACATTTTCTCGGGTTTTCATATTTTTTACTTGCACCATGTCACCGGCTTGTTCATCCGGACCTTGGACAATGACATAAGGGATATTTTTTTTGTCTGCATACTTCAGTTGTTTTTCAAGTTTCGCGGGTTCAAGATAGAGATCAGTGTTTATTCCTGCTTTTCGAAGTGCTGTGGCAATTTCTCCTGATGCGATACGGGTGCTTTCATCAAATACTGTGACGAGCACGGTGGCACCCGTCGTTACATCGGTAAGGATTTTCTGTTCACATAGAATTTCAACGATGCGGTCAAAACCGAATGCAATACCTACTGCGGGGAGAGGTTTGCCACTAAATAGTCCAATGAGATTATCATAGCGTCCGCCACCTGCAACTGATCCTGACGGATAGCAGGGTACACGAACCTCAAAAATTGTTGAGGTGTAATAATCAAGGCCGCGGGCTAAAAATGGGGAGAACTGATAATCAGTACCTTCCCGGTATCCCTGACTGGAAAGCATGGTGAATATATTTTTGAGCTTTGCAGTTTTTGCTGATTTTTCAAATGTGGAGAAAAGATTTTTTGCATCTTTTCGTCCACCTTTTTCAAGAAGCTCAATGACCGCATCTTTGCCGATTTTATCGAGTTTATCAATGGTGATGATTTCTTCTTTCGTGACTTTGTAATAATCAAATAACGTTCGGTCATTGATGGTGACCATTGGGTCAGGGAGTTTGAGTGCACGAAGTGCCTCAATGGTTGCTGTGATAATTTCTACATCAGCGGTTTCTCCTGCAGCACCCACGATATCGATATCACACTGTAAGAATTCTCTGAATCTTCCTTTTTGTGTGTTTTCCGCGCGCCACACCGGCTGCATTTGGTACCTCTTAAATGGGAGTGGGATATCCTGATACTGTGCCATCACGCGGGAAAGGGGAACAGTCTGGTCATAGCGAAGCCCCACATCACGTCCGCCATTGTCTTTAAATAAATAGAGGAGTTTGTCCGCTTCGTTGCCGTATTTTCCGGTCAGGGTTTCTGCGTATTCGAGTGCGGGTGTTTCAAGCGGTTCAAATCCAAACCGTCGAAAAACCGACCGAAACGATTCCATCACGCGCTGGCGTTTGGAAGCCTCTTTCGGCAAAAAATCACGAAACCCTTTGAGTGTTTGTGCATTGATCATATTTGTCCTTTCTATCATCGTAACAGGTTTATACCGAGATTATCAATTACTGATTTCCTTGAAAATTTTCTATAATTTGTTCATATATTGCGCTTGCTTTTATCACTTCAGCAAGACTGATGATTTCGTTGTCGCTGTGTGCAACTTTGATATCTCCAGGTCCTAAAATAACTCCGTTTTTGTACAGCGATAGCTCTGATACGTACGTGACATTCGTTGCGGTATCTTTCAGGAAATCCAATTCTTTGGGAATTTCAGTAAACACACCATGAAGTGACAATCCTTTTGTCACAGTGACGCTTTTTTGCGTAATTCGTTTCATTACATCTTTGTAATCGGTGGTATCCTTGGGATCTGTTCTGAAGGTAATCACAGCGCTTGCACTATCAGGAATGACATTGTCTGCGACGCCTCCGGTAATTTCACAGATGCTGAAAAATGTTTTTCCGAAGCAAGGCATTACTTTAATTTTTCCGATTGCATCAATTAAGATGTCAATTGCATTGACTCCTTCGGATGGTTTACTGCTATGTGCTGATTTGCCTGTGGCGTTCACAGAAAATACAGAACAGCCGAATTGTCCGTTTACAAGCGCACAAGATGTCGGTTCACCAACGACAGTGAAGGGCCTTGATGAGACTTCGGCCACGAGTTTTTTGGCACCTCGAAACGTCGTTTCTTCGCCAACGGTAAATGCGAGACAAAAATTTGCTTGCCCTTTTTGTATTGCATTTTTTGCAGCGGCAATCATGGCGGCAATAGATGCTTTAGCGTCGCACACACCGCGTCCTAAAAATGAGGTTTCGGTTTTTTGAAAAGGTTTGCCTCCAGGAACAGTATCCATGTGACTGGCAAAGCAAACCCTTGGTGTCCCAATTGTTCCTACGACATTAAATCCTCCATCATCTACGTTCATACACTGTACCTGACATCCTATTGATTGAAGTAGGGAAGCGATTTTTTCGCCGACCGCACATTCAGATCCACTCACTGATGGAATGGTTGCTAGTTGTTCTAAGATCGTTATTGCTTCATTAGTTTTCATATATTCCTTTCATTTCCACGCACCCTTCGGGTGTCGTCACTCGTAAGCTGTTTTTTGCGTACTTAAAAACAGCAACGAATTGACAAAAAAACCCGCTTGGCTGCGGGTCTTGTTTCGTGGATTATTGTTTGTTGTTTTTATGCCACAGAATACCCGTCAACCAAGAAGGTTGTATGTCGATACCAAAATTTAACGACATATACGGTATTCATAGATGACTATTATATCACAACTTACTTTTATGGTTTAGGAGTAGGACTTTTTGTTGGTTGCACAACACGGGCGTCCGTAAATCCTTTTGCAGGAGTTTTCTCATAATAGATAAATCTTGAATCGTTTGGTTCCCAGTTGTTTGCAAGAAAAGCACCAAGTCCTTGACCACCCACAGAAGTTGTGCTTATTCTATGACTCTCAACTACATTAAACAGTTTCTGCATTTCCTCTTCGGTCGCCGGTTCGTTTTTCGTTTTGATTTTAAATCCACACCCTCGGCATTCAATTGCTGGTGCCATAACGCTCCTTTTTGGGCAAGAATTAATTATACGGGTGTATTATATCAAGAAAGGTCAATAATTACGGAGTAGGGGCAACTTTGCTTGTGGTTTTTGGAGTCGCGGATGGCGTAGCCGTGTTCGACGCGGTTGTTGCGCCCCGTACTTGTGATGGAAGATTGGTAATTCGGCTGGCACTAATTCTGTTTTCTTTTTTGGCAACAGCAGTACCTGTAACAAATATAACGTCTCCTGTGCCGAATGCTGAAAATCCGCCCTTTTCCAATGCTGTCCCATTCCAGAGATTTGTTTTTGTCGTGGTTTCAAAATCAATGGTATACGTATTATTGTCCGCTGTTTCTATGATGATAGTGTAGTCTTCTTTGCTGGTTGCGGTTATTTTTCCAGCAATTTGCAGCGGCTGCGCTGTCTGTATGAATACCATTTTTGCCTGCAAAAGTTCGAGTGTTGTGTCGTATTCGCCGAATACCGTGACGATGTCTCCTTTTTCCAGATTATCCGTTTTGAGTTCCGTCCGTTTTCCCTTGAGCACCTGAAAGATTTTGAGATCGTCGGTTAGTTCAATTTTTAGATCTTTTGTCTTGGTCTCTACTACAAATGTGGAGATGCTTACGGATTTGATTGTTCCATACGCGGCCATCCGTTTTGATTGCCTGAGTTCTGCAACTTTTGTTGCAAGCCTGTCCTTCAGATCTTCAATCTGTTGTGTTTTTTCGGATTCGGTGGTCGCTGCTCCCGTTGCCGTTTGTGCATATACCGGCATCGCGATGCTGCACGCATATATGGCGGTCAGCAGTGTGAATATACGTTTCATAGTTGTTACCATACTTCCGGCGTATAAAATACCGTTATACTTTTTACTGCCTGTTCTTTTTGTTCGTTGAAACTTGTCACTGTTATGTCATTTTTGCCTTCGGCAAGCGTGATTTTTCCCGCGTATTTTCCATCTCCATTGACAACAGTAACGCTGTCGTCGACAAGCCCCTGAATGACGACAGTAGACTGTTTAGATGTTACGCCGGAAATAAGTACCGTGTCTTTGTCCTCAATGGCTCCGTCAAGCGGACTATCAATCGTTACTGTGTGTTTGACGGACTGTGACGCAGTATCTGCAGCAGGTGTTGGTGTTGCTTTTTTAGGAAAAGAGAAAGAAGGAAGTGTAATTTTTGAGATGACTGGCCATTTGATTGACGGCAAAGATTTGGCGATATTCGGACCGACGAGAATGATTCCGGTGAGGAGTAATCCGATGCCGAGACCGATGAGTGTTGCAAACAGCGCGTCCTTGTTCATAGATTATTTTGGTGTTGCTAAGCATACACGAGACGTGGTATAAAATGCAAGCATATGGATATACTACCACTTGGTCATTCATCATTTAAACTGAAGGGAAAATCCGTCACTGTTGTGACCGATCCGTTTGAAGTTGCGTCTACAGGACTGAAATTCCCGAAACATACAGCCTGTGATATTGTTACAGTCTCCCATGAACATAAGGATCACAACGCAGTCGCACAACTGGACGGTACGCCATTTATCGTCCATGGTGCGGGGGAATACGATATTAAAGGGGTCGATATTATCGGACTTGCGACGGAACACGGAGGAGACGCACCGGAAAAAAATACCATATACCGTATTGAAATGGATGATATAAACATTGTGCATTTGGGAGATCTGGGAAGACTGTTGACAGCGGCTGAAATTGATTTGTTAGACGGCGTTGATATTCTGTTTGTTCCCGTTGGCGGCACCTATACAATTGACGCGGCGCAGGCGAAGAAAATTATCGCGGATATTGAACCGAGTATTGTGATTCCGATGCATTATGAACGTACAGGGCTTACGATAAAAAATCTTGCGCCGGTTTCCGTATTTCTGAAAGAAATGGAAAAAGAACAGGTCATTGCCCAACCAAAGCTTTCTATCTCCAAGGGCAAATTGCCGGAGGAGATGCAAGTGATTGTTCTTGAGTAATATGAAGGCAAATCCAAAAGTTCCTCCGCATGATGACAGTGCCGAGCAATCGGTCTTGGGAGCAATTCTTCTTGATAAAGATGCGATGATTGATGTTGTTGAGTTTTTGCGTCCTGAACATTTTTACAAAGAATCCTTAGGTGCCACATTTGAAGCAATGACAGCTCTGTATGAACGGCATGATCCGATAGATGTTGTCACTGTCGTGAATGAACTTAAAAAATTGGGGACACTTGCAATGGTTGGTGGTGCATCTGTCATTAATGAGCTCGTCAATGTGGTTCCTACGAGTGCAAATGCAGAGCAATACGGTCGAATTATCAAAGAATATTATACAAAGAGGCAACTGATTAGTGCAGCTGCCAATATTAATGAACTTGCGTTTCGTGATGACGGGGAAGTGCAATCAATCTTAGATAGTGCGGAGCAACATATCTTTGCAATTTCCCAGCATGCAATGAAACGGGACTTTATTCCGATTAAAGATGCCTTAGCGGCATCATTTGACCGTTTGGATGAACTCCATAAACGTGCAGGAGGATTAAGGGGAGTGGCGACGGGATTTCATGATATTGATATGAAACTTGCCGGTATGCAGGATGCGAACTTGATTATTCTTGCAGCCCGCCCTGGAACCGGAAAAACTGCCATGATTTTAAACATTGCGCAGTATGTGGCTGTGCATAGTAAAGAGCCGGTTGGAATATTTTCTCTTGAAATGAGTAAAGAAGAATTGGTAGATCGTTTGCTTGTGTCACAAGCGGATATTGATGCATGGAAATTGAAAACTGGGAAGTTGTCTGATGATGATTTTACTAAACTGTCAGACGCCATGGGACAACTTGCAGAGGCACCGATTTATATTGACGATACGCCGGGACTGTCCATTCTGGAAATGCGTACAAAAGCACGGCGGCTGCAGATGGAATTCGGAGTGAAACTCATTATTATCGATTATCTGCAGCTTGCAGATCCTGGTCGAAGATCAGACAGCCGCGTGCAGGAAGTATCCATGATTTCCCAGAGTTTCAAGAATCTCGCGCGCGAACTGAATGTGCCTGTGCTTGCATGTTCACAGCTTTCCCGTGCAGTGGAAGCAAGGGGAACTCGGGTACCGGAATTATCTGATCTTCGTGAATCAGGATCTATCGAACAAGATGCCGACGTTGTTATGTTTTTGTACCGCGAGGAATCGGATATGACCCAGTGGGGTGATCAGATTCCAACGAAACTTCGTATCGCAAAACATAGAAACGGGCCTCTTGGAGAAATTGATTTGGTTTTCCGCGGCGATCGTATTCGATTCTTTGGAGTCGAACATAAACAAACAGAGAATACTGCTTCATGACAGAAATAGTCCTCCTCAGGTATAATAGGAGAAAATTGCTGAGGTGGCGGAATGGTATACGCGCAAGTCTCAAAAACTTGTGGAGATAATACTCCGTGAGGGTTCGAGTCCCTCTCTCAGCACACAAATTTCGTTTACACCATGCTTCTAGTGGTATAATACGCTCCAAAGTAGGACTGACGATGAAATTTTATACCACATCCAAACCATTGTTCTCTTTGAGTGCAGACACACTTGTTGTTTTTGTGGGCTCTGACAAAAAGGACACAGTGCGCTATTTTGAAGATACTTCGTTTGTTGATGAACGCCTTAAAGGAAATGTAAAAAAGTTATTGATTGCCGAAGGATTTGAAGCGACTGTTGGTGCGACGTTTGTCATTCAATCCCATGGAATGCTTCCGTATATGCGCGTCATTATTGTGGGAGTTGGACAAGTGGAAGAATTGACGTCATTTGATTTTCAGTGTGCAGTTGCAGCTGCTGCAGTTCGCGCTAAAAAAAGTCAGTCAACATCCCTTGTTCTTTCCGTGCCTCAGGAATTTACAAAAAGCTTTGGCGCGTTTTTGACCGCGAGGCTGTCTACAGAAGCACTCGGATTTGGAATGTATTCCTTTTTACCATATAAAAATAAAAAAACACGAGGAAAAGAAATTGACGTCAAAACCGTGACTATGGTGGTGCGAGTCAATGAGATGCAGGAAATCATGAAGGGAATAATGGATGGGTCACAGCGTGCATCAGGAACGATTTTTGCCCGTGATTTAGTCAACGAGCCGTCCTCAACGATGACACCAACGGTACTTTCCCGTGCTGCAAAAACTCTTGCAAAACAAAAAACAATAACCTGCACGGTATTTGGGAAAAAGGAAATTACGAAATTGGGTATGGAAGCATTTCTTGGGGTCACAAAAGGTTCAGATGAAGAACCGAAGTTTATTAAGTTGGTATACAAAGCGCCGAAGGCAACGCGCACCATCTGTTTGGTTGGCAAGGGCATTACCTATGATTCGGGCGGATTATCTCTCAAACCATCAACGGGCATGGAAACGATGAAATGTGATATGGCAGGAGCCGCAGCAATTTTAGGGGTCTTTGAAGCCCTTGCTTTCATTAGACCTAACATTCAGGTAGTTGGGCTTATTGCTGCATGTGAGAATATGCCCAGTGGACATGCAATCAAGCCGGGTGATGTAGTGCGTGCAATGAACGGGAAAACAATTGAGGTATTAAATACGGACGCAGAGGGAAGGCTTATTTTGGCAGATGCATTATCGTATGCAGAAAAATTTGTGAAATCAGCGTATACGATTGATATTGCAACGCTTACCGGTGCATGTATGGTGGCACTCGGTGAGGATGTTGCAGGTGTATTTGCCAATGATGATGGATTAGCAACGGGTTTGTTGCAAGCATCAGCTATTGCAGGAGAAAAATTTTGGAGACTGCCATTGGAAAAAGCATATGAAGCAGAGTTAAAAAGTTCCATTGCTGATATACAAAATATTTCAAAAGTTCGGTATGGTGGGGCAATCAATGGTGCATTATTTTTGAAGGAATTTGTTGGTGAGACAACGAAATGGGCGCATTTGGATATTGCAGGCCCTGCATTTGCTGAAAAAGAGACAGCACTTTTCCGTTTGGGTGGCACGGGATTCGGTGTCAGAACGTTACTGTCATTTATTGAAGCGCAAGCAGGAAAAAAGTAACCGTTGCAATTTGTGAAAACAGTCCCCAAGGGAATGTTCCCCGTGTATGTACTTTGTTGGTGAGTGCATACACTCCATAACACAGGCGTTCAAGAACACCCGCATTTGTTTTCGGTCCTTTGTGATTGGGATCTGCAAAAAAGATATACCACGGTGATTCCAACCAGTCAGGGAGCACAGACAGAAACAAACATCCCAACAGGAGAAGAGGTGCAACTGTCGGAGAAAACAATATCCAAGCAAGCGCAAATCCCACAGTGGTGTCGAGAATGGCAAATATACCTGTGGTTCCTTTTGTTCGTTTCCGCCAGTTCGTTCCGAAGTCCCAGTGTGGAATGCTATCCAAGAGAAAATGGGATGCGAAGGAAAGGGTAAGTGCAAGTGTAGGATCTCCTCCTTTTGCAGCGATTGCTCCGGCGACAAGTGTATGAGCGGTTGCCATCATAGGTGATATCTATTGTATGTCAAACTTCCCACTGGAAGCAACTGCGTTCCGTAGGGTATACTGGTTGTTGTATGTTTCCGGTACTGTTTTCCATTGGTTCACTACATGTATTCAGCTTCAGTGTTTTTCTGATCTGTTCATGGGTAGTCTGGTCTTTTTTGTTCTGGAGATATCTTCGGGCGCTTGCCGTTGCAGAGGAACCGATTTTTGATGCTATGTTTGTGACTACCGTGCTGTCTCTTATTGCATCCCGTTTGTCGTTTGTCGTCACACACCCTGCTTTGTTTCAGGAAAATTGGCTTCGCATTGTCGCGTTATGGGTGCAGCCCGGATTGTCACTGTATGGGGCGCTTATCGGCTGCGTGTTGCTATTGATCTTTTTTGCAATGAAATACAAAATCCGGGTTGCGCATATTCTTGACGCATTTTCCGTCTCGTTTATGTGGGCGTATACCATCGGACTGATCGGATCCTTTCTTGACGGATCAGTGGTGGGAAAGGAAGCCGCTGTCGGTTGGGCGGTGCCGTATGCAGGACATATAGGTTTTCGTCATCCCGTGCAGCTCTATCAATGCGCGGCCATGGTGTGCATTATCCTTGTTGTTTCCCTGATCCGGCGGGCGGCGAAAAAACACGCATGGGCAGATGGGAGTATGGCAATGTGGTTTTTTATGTTGTTTGCAGCAAGCGCGTTTGGAGTTGAATTCTTTACTGAACATACGGTATACTGGGGGAACTTAAGCGCGAACCAATGGATATTGGTCGGAATTTTCGGACAATCCTTGGGCGCTTTTTATGTTCGGGGAGGCGGGAAAGAACGGTTACAGCTATGGGCACGCGCTGTTTGGCGTATCAGTAAAAAAGCAATTGGAGGAATCTATGCAAAATTTTCCAAGCGACATATTGAAGGCAATTAAGGAACATTTTGAAGCGGAAAAACAAACACTGACGGAACGGGTCAGTGAGCTTGCCAAACAGGATCCGTTTTCCAATCCCGAACGCATCAATGACAATGCCGCTTCCGATATGGAAGCAAGTGAAGAATCCGACCATGATCGTGTTGCAGCAATGGTTGATGAATTAAAAACAAAACTTCAGGGTGTTGAAGACGCATTAGCACGTATTGAACAGGGGACGTACGGTGCATGCGTTGAATGCGGAAACATGATCGATACGGACAGATTGAGCATTCTTCCGATGGCAACATTGTGTCTCTCATGTGAGCAGAAAAAATCCGCCAAAGGCGGATCCACCTCTGGCGGAAAAAAGTAACTGTTATGGATGTATCCATATTGTATGAAGATGCAGCGCTTCTTGCGATTAATAAACCTGTCGGTGTTGTCGTGAATCGTGCGGAATCGGTGAAAGGTGAAACGATTCAGGACTGGATGGAAAAGAGAATAAATACCAATAACCCAATAAGTACCAATAATTCAATAACAGAAGAGAATAAAGATTTTGTAGGGAGAGCAGGGATTGTGCATAGAATTGACAAAGAAACTTCCGGTATTCTTCTTATCGCAAAGACACTGGAAAGCTTTATTGAGCTGCAACGTCAGTTCAAAGAGCGTATGATTTCCAAAACATATCTTGCCATTGTGCATGGAGATCTTCTGCCGAAAGAAGGGGAAGTGCGGGCTCCCGTTGGCAGACTTCCATGGAACAGGGAGCGGTTTGGTATTGTGCCAGGGGGCAAAGAATCCGTAACGAAATATACGGTTGTTCAATCAATTGTCAAAGACGGGGAAAAACTAACGCTTGTGTCGGTACATCCTGAAACTGGTAGAACACACCAGATTAGGGTGCATATGAAGTATATCAATCATCCACTGTTGGGAGATTATTTGTATGCAGGAAGAAAAACAAGCAGAGATGACAGAACGTGGGCAGAACGCGTGATGCTGCATGCATGGAAGATTGTTTTGTCTCATCCTGTAACGCATGAACCGCTTGCAATAGAAGCGCCGATACCGGATGATATGAATAGGATCATTTCATGATGTCATCACTGCCGTTATTCATCACACTGTTTCTTATTTTATTTGCGGCCATCGTGGGAGGGCTGCTTGCAAAAGCGTTTCGATTACCACTTATTTTGGGATATATCGCCGTCGGCGTGTTGGTGGGTAATATTTTTTCGTCTTCTGTGGATCATACATTAATAGGGCACATTGCAGAGAGCGGCGTAACATTATTGTTGTTTACGCTCGGTGTGGAGTTTTCATTTCATAGGCTGAAGAAAGTGTTGGGGACGGTCTCGTGGGCTGCAACACTGCAGATGCTTCTTTCATTTTGTGTGCTGCTTCCGATATTTTTGGGTCTCGGATTTTCTTTTTTACCTGCGTTCTTCATGGGAATTGCGGCGTCACTATCTTCAACTGCTGTCGTTATTCGGTTGCTATCCGAGCGAGGAGAAACAGAAACCATTTCTGGTGAGATACTGACGGGGTGGCTTATTGTGCAGGATTTGGCGGTCATTCCCATCATGATGATGATTCCCTCCATTGCGTCCATCGCACTGTCTGAAGTGTCGCTTGTTACCACAGTTAGCGTATTAGGTGTGAATCTTATTAAGGCGGCGGCGGCAATCGGTGCAATTATTTTTCTTGGGAAGACGGGTATTCCATGGGTGCTCAATAAAGTTGCTTCATTTGGAAGTAGGGAAATATTTTTGGTGACGGTCATTGGACTTGTCTTTTTGTCAGGGACTGTTGCATATATGGCAGGTCTTTCTGCTGCGCTTGGTGCATTCATTGCAGGAATTCTTGTTGCGGAAACCAGTCAAAATCATGCAATTTTTGCGGAAGTCCGGCCGCTTCGGGATCTGTTTGCCGTGGTGTTTTTTGTATCGCTTGGTATGGCGCTTCCTGTTTCAGTCCTGTATCCCGTAGTACCGATGATTTTGTTGATAACAGTCATTATTATCGTTGTGAAGGCAAGCATCGTATATCTGTTGTCACGTTTCCTCGGTTATCACAGGAAAACGTCATTTATTGTGGCGTTGGGGCTTACCCAAATGAGTGAATTTGGGTTCATCATCGCAAGTGTAGGACTCAAGCAGGGGGTTCTCAGCGAACAGCAGTATGCAATTATCGTTGCACTTGTGTTTGTGACGATTATGGTCAGTTCACCGCTTTTTACGAAAGCGTCAACATTCTTTTACTTCCTCAGGAAAAAAGTGCCGTTTCTGTATCCGAACTTCATACCAGAAAAAGTGGAAAAAGAATTGTTTGATAAAGAATTGCCGCTCAAGGATCATGTGGTTATCTGTGGGTACGGCAGAGTGGGGAAATACGTGGGACGTGCGCTTGCAATGGAAGGCATTCCTTTTATCGTCGTGGACTATGACCACACTACGGTGAAAACGCTTCGTGAGAAAAATATTCAGGTGATTTATGGAGATCCTGCTGACATGGATGTCCTCGATTATGCACAGGTGGATTTTGCCAGAGCGGTCGTTATCGCAATTCCTGACCGACATACACAGGAAATGGTAATTGCCAACGTGCAGACATTAAATAAAACTGTTCGGATTATTTGTAGAACGCATCAGGAAAAAGATATTATGAGGCTGAAGACATTGGGTGTGCAGACTATTGTACAACCGGAGTTTGAGGCAGCTATCACCATCACCAATAAACTGCTTTCCCAGTTTGGTGTGGAACAGAGCGACATTGAGGGAAAAATTTCCCGTCTCAAGATCGAACACGGGTTGGGATAAAAGCATGGTAAAATAGGTAGATGCAGGATTTTAGCTTCAAAATAACCGCCAAAGACAAGACTACACGCGCACGTACTGGTGTGATTCATACACCGCACGGGGATATCACGACGCCTGCATTTGTGCCCGTTGGGACACAGGCAACTGTGAAATCTTTGACTCCAGAGGATCTTCGGGATTTGGATGTGCATCTGTTTTTCGTCAATACCTATCATATGGTGATGCGTCCCGGACCGGAACTCGTCAAGAAATTTGGTGGACTGCACGGGTTCATGCAGTGGGATAGACCGCTCATCACCGACAGCGGCGGGTTTCAGGTATTCTCACTCGGCGCCAAACGGTTTGCACGGAAAAATGAGGACGGGCAGGGCGAAACGAGTTTAGTTCGGATTACCGATGACGGTGTGACATTTAACTCGCATTGGGACGGGAAAGAGTATGAATTCACCGCGGAAAATAGTATGGCATATCAGTGGGATTTAGGTTCAGACATTCATATCGCATTTGACGACTGCACGCCGTATCCTGTGACGAAAAAGCAGGCGGAAAAATCCATGACACGCACGCATGCGTGGGCTAAGCGCAGTCTTGCAGCTCACCAAGCACTGGCCAAGACTCATGACGTATATCAGGCACTCTACGGCTCGATTCAAGGCAGTATTTTTGAAGATTTGCGTACCATATCAACAAAATTTATTACAAATTTACCATTTGATGGATTTGCCATTGGTGGCGTTGCAGTAGGGGAAAGTAAAGAGGATATGGCGCGCGTGTTGTCATGGGTGACACCACTTCTTCCCGAGAATAAACCGCGGCATCTCTTGGGCGTCGGTGAGATTGATGACATTTTTACACTGGTTGACGCTGGTGTTGACACATTTGACTGTGTGCAGGCGACGAGACTAGCAAGAATGGGACACGTGTTTGTGAAGGACGCAGCACATGATTTTGTTTTGGATATAACGAAGAAAGAGTATGCGGAGGATGAAAAGCCGCTCGACGGGCAGTGTCAGTGCTACACATGCCGAAATTATACCCGCGCCTATATCCATCATCTGTTCCATGTGCGCGAGCTGTTGGGATACCGTTTGACCACCATCCATAACATCGCATTCATTAACAGTCTTGTAGCTTCCATCAGAGCCGCAATTGCGGATGGGACATACCTCCAATTGAAAAGTGCGTGGATGACCGTATAATAGATATATTGTAGTAATTTCCCTTTTAAGGAGGATATATGGGGTCCAGTGATTTTCGTACACATGAGAAAAAAAAGATGAAGAAATCAGAGCTGGAAAAGAAAGCTTCCCGTCAGATGGGGACAAACAGTCCGTGGCAGTTGCCACAGGTCGAAATCATCAAAAAAGGGAAAAAAGAATGGTAAATGTGAGACAGAAAAAAAGTCGTCCTGTACTTGGGATTGTGTTTGGAATCCTGCTTTGTTTCGCTGTCGGCTGTATAATTGCTTGTTCTGTGGTAAGCTCTCGAATTCCCCGCGGCAGGCTTGGTCTTGTGTTGCAGGGAAATCCGACTATTTTTGTTTCTTGGGAATCAGACAGATCCCGTTTTGCCATTTTTCTTCTTCCCGAATCCATGCAGATTGAGGCAGTGCAGGGGTACGGGTGGTATGGACTTGGTGCATTATGGAAATTGGATATGATGGATCGTCACGGGGGAATGGTGTATAAAAATTCCCTGCAGGATGCGCTCGCATCACCGGTGAGATGGTATGTGGCAGGCACAGATACTGTGGAACAGATCACTGATCAGGGATCTGTACTGCGTGTCATACAACGTCGGTTGTCATTTTCCAACATTGTCCGCATGATTTTTTCCGGCAGGTCGAACATTCGGCCGTTAGAAGTATGGCATGTGTGGAATCAGATGCAGCAGATGGGGTCGGATTCGATGACACTGTATGATTTTCAGTACGGACAGCTCAGTTCGGATGTTGTCATGCCGGATGATACCGTTGTTCCGCGCTTTGACACTGCAAAATATGACGCGATCGTCGGTAACACATTGGAAGATACACCGTTTCGTCAGGAAGGCCTAAGAATCGCTTTATACAATACCACGGGCACACCCGGCATTGCCCAGAAAATCGCACGGTTTATTGAACATATGGGTGGCTTCGTCGTATTTGTCGGAAACGATGAGCAGCAGACACTCGGTAATTGTGAAGTAACGGGAGACAAGTTTATGCTTTCCACCCGCACTGCACAATTTTTTCGTACCTTTTACGGATGTTCTTTGTACGAAACGCGGGAAGAGAAGGGACGTGCGGATCTTATTGTCAGACTCGGGACTGGCATTGAACAACACTATATAAAGAAGTAAAAACCATCAAGATTCCTGCTGTTCTTCTTCCTGTTCCTCTTCCGTTGGTTTTGCGTTCTCTCCAACTTGTGCATCTCTTTGGTACGGCATATAGTTCGTTGTGCCAATGAAAGACGGCTGATTTTGCAGTTTTTTCCCTCGTTTGAGTTCTCTGATAAACACGGAAATGCAGTTTTTGGAAACACCTTTGACAAAAATGGAATACGTGTTTCCCGCAGTGATGAATTTAATCATCTTGAACGCAACATCATCAGGGAGCGCGCCCAAATAGTTCTCATGTTGATCCCGTACTTCTATCGTATGTTTTTTGGGTTTGAGATACACTTCTTGCCCGCAGGTTAAACTCGTTAATGTCTTCATCGGCGCGGTATTGATACAATCGACTACTTTGGTTTTCCCCGGTTCTTCGAGGAAGAGGAGCGGAGAGATATCACTGGAATTAGTCGTAAGTTGTCCGCCTTTTTTCAGCGCGGTGAGTTTCTGCAGATTTTTGTTTGCGATTTGATTGTATCTGTCAAGCGCAAGCACTTTTTCGAATGTTTCCTTTGCCTTTTTTATCTGGCCGCTTTTCAGGTACGCAAATCCGAGTCTGTTCGTTGCGTCAACGTTTTTCTTCTCTGTTTTGAGTATCTCCGTGTTGAGTGTTATGGCTGTTTTCCAATCCTGCTGGAGTGCTGCTTGTATGGCGTCATCGAGTAGTGAGGCGTCAATCATAACAACTCAGTGTACGTTTTTCTTGAGAATTGTCAATAGAGCAGATAAAATACGAACATACTATGTCAGGGCATTCGAAATGGTCGAAAGTGAAACACCAAAAAGCAACAACCGATGTAGCAAAAGCTGTTGCATTTACCCAAGCTTCCCGAGCAATCACTGTTGCGGTCAAAGAAGGGGGAGGGCTTACTAATCCCGACGACAACTTCCGTCTTCGCCTTGCCATTGAAAAAGCGCGAGCAGTCAACATGCCGAAGGAAAATATTGAACGGCTGATAGCGAAGGCAAAAGGGGAGGGAGGGAGTGCCATCACCACGGTTACGTATGAAGGATATGCGCCGTTTGGTGTTGCCGTCTATATTGAGGGCGTAACGGATAACAGCAATAGGACTGTCGGATTTGTGAAGCAGATTTTGGAACACGCAGGAGGAGGATTGGCATCGCCAGGAGCGGTTGCGTACCTGTTTGAACGAAAAGGTGTTATTACCATTCCGGTCGGCGCTTGTCCGTTTGATGATATTTTTGCCCTTGGTGTGGAATTCGGTGCGCTTGATGTTGTCGAAACGTTGGATGTATATGAATTGTATACAAAACCTGCAGATGTGATGCGGATAAAATCACTTTTGGAGGAGAAGGGTATTGCCACGGAAACTGCGCAACTTTTGATGCATCCGATGACAACGGTTGAGCTGCCGCAGGATAAACGTGTTATAGTTGTTGATGTACTGGAACGACTGGAAGCGCTAGATGATGTACAGGAAGTGTATTCAAACTTGGCAGAGGCGTTATGAAGCAATCCATAAAAAAATTTGTTTTTTGGATCACGAAACGGTTTAAGAGATGGGAACGGCATATCATGCTTTCCAAACGGCAGCAGTTTGTTCTGATCACCGTTATTCTTACTGTAGTATTGATGCTGACTCAACTCATTCCGGTTGATGTTATCCGTTATCCACTAGTGTTGTTGTTGGCCGTCGTGACGTATGTCGGGTCTGCATTTGCGCTGCGTGAAGATTTGGGTGGCGTTGAGTGGATAACGTTGCTGATTCCGCCTATGCTTTACAGTGCCGCGGTGGCGTTGTTTTATTTTCTGCTTCCCGCGCGATGGCTTACCCGTATTCCGGTGGCTGCGCTCTATGCGATCGGACTGTACGCATTTCTGTTGACGGAGAATATTTATAACGTTGCTGCCAACCGGACGATCGCACTTTTGCGTGCCGCGCGCTCGGTCGGATTTCTTTTGACAATCTGCACATTTTATTTACTCATGCTTACGGTGGTGTCATTCCGTTCATTTCCTTTTGGCACGACATTGGTTATTACGATCTTGAGTTTTCTGCATATATTTCCGTCTCTTTGGGTTATGGAATTGACGGGGAAGGCGAGTACAAGAGTCATATTGTTAAGTGTTGCCTTGTCGGTGCTGCTCGGTGAACTCGCTTGGGTTTTATCATTCTGGCCTATGCCGACGGCAATGGTCGCGCTCCTGATGTCTTCAGTTTTTTACAGTACTGTCGGCATCGGTCAGGAGTACCTTGCCAACAAGCTGTATAAAAAAACGATTATTGAATTTTTTATTGTCTGCATTTTTGTTTTTATTGTTGCGCTTCTTACGACACGTTGGCGGGTTATATAATATCCGATGCTTCAAGTGGGAGAGAGGGAAGTATATCGTGATATAGTTTGATATAGTCAGTGGATTATGTCCTATAGTTTATGTGGATAAATAATTTCACGATACTATAAGATAGTTTTCACGGTCTCCACTGTAGCTTCATGGTAGCTTCACACATTGTCTCACTCGGGTAGAGTTTAGCCTTAAAATTGATTGTTTGGAGCGTAATAACGCTCTCTCTATCTCCTCACACCACTGTGTTTATTTCTATACAATTAGCCTTGAAAATGCTACTTTAGAGCGTTATTACGCTCTATTTAGCCCTGCCCGCATTGCTGCGCAAATCGTTGCAGGCAGGCTCAAAAACATTACTTTAGCACGTTAGTACGCGCTAAATTACATCACAGTAACAGCTCTCTGCTCACGAGTGCTAATTGTTATGGCGTATTCGTATCATTTTTAGCCTTGAAATACGTGGTTTGGCGCATCATTACGCTCTATTTAGCCCTGCCCGCATTGTTACGCAAATCGTTGCAGGCAGGCTCAAAAACACTACTTTGGAGCGTTATTACGCGCTAGATAAATGTACTATTTGTGTTCAATATGTTTGTTTTATGACCATCCATCTCTGGGGGGTGAAAGAGCCTCAGAAATGTAAAGATAGCTTATTCTGACGCGCTATTTCTACTCCAAACAGGTATGTGACAAATAAAAACATTTAGCCTCAAAATTAACAGTTTAGCGCGATAATACGCGCTAACTGTAAAACAGAAAATACCCGAACGAGGTACTCAATATGCGGGCATCAGAGAATGCTACTACGTGTCGATTTTTCGACACTTTATGACAAGGAGGAAACATATCGTTCTGCACGATACATAGGAGCACAACGTCTGTGGGTGGTGAGCCGTTCTTCTCTTGTATACCCAGTACGTATTTGAACATACATGTGCGATAAGCATCTGGGTTTACAGACATACGACGTATGATGCTTCGTTATAAGAGCAGTGGTTTAATGGGTATGAAGAAAACGGATGATCATCGCTGTTGAAGGTCGTTGACATATAGGGTCGGTTTTTGATGGACAAACCCTCGCGGGAAGCGTTATGCCTCATGTCGCACAATAATACTTTTACGACGTCC
>CAZSTG010000003.1:0-110735 GCA_964609895.1 uncultured Gammaproteobacteria bacterium
GATAATTGGGATGAATATTTTCAGAAAGAAATAAAACCCTTAGGCAGAAATTGGGGACGTGCGGATTTACTTCAGTACAGAAAATGGTATTTCATGTGGTTACAATTCATAAATACCAAAGTGCCTTTGTTCCATCGTGGTAATGCCTTGGAAATTGGAAGCGGTATAGGTGCAGTAGTATCACTCCTTGGACAGCAAGGTGTGTCTATAACAGGAAGCGATGTGTCACATAGCATGCTCAATATCGCAAGAAAGCTTACTCCCAAATGTGATTTTATATATTGTAATATTGAAAAAAACATACCAAAAAGAGATTTTTACTCGCTGATTTTTGCGTTCGAAGTTTTGGAACACCTGAAAAACTATCGGCAGGGGATTAAAAATATATACAAAGGACTGAAAAAAGGCGGCGTATTTATTGGAACAAGTCCCTACCCATACAAAAAAAATCTTCTTGATCCGACACACTATTCGGTTCGTTTTCCTGAGGAATGGAAAAATGAATTCATACTCCACGGCTTTACGGATGTTTCTGTATCACCCATGTCGTTCCTGCCGTACCTGTGGAGAATTTCCAAGTATCTGAATATTCCTATTCCTTTGTATATTCGCAATGCCAAGTGTATATCAACGACACTGATTATTGCTAAAAAACCATGATGAAAATCAAATTGCTCAAAAATTGGTGGATGGTTATTGAAGTCGGAATACTTTTCATTTTTTCTTTGGTTCCGCTTCTATGGTTATCCAACGGCGTGATACTTGGTCATGACAGCGGTTTTCGGCTGAATTTTCTGACGTATTATCAGGATCTACTGTATTCATGGAACAAATCCGGAAATTTCGGATCAGACTGGTCTCTGTATCACGGTTTTTTGCTGATCCAACTACCAGAGACGATATTCATGTTTTTGACTCATTCCTTCGCCCTTGGACAAAAACTAACGTTCATATACTGGTTTTTTCTCATGGGTATCTCCATGTATATCCTCATGAGTTCTCTGTTCCCCGACAAAAAGAAATGGCCGCTCCGTCTTTTTGCGAGCATGTTTTATATGTATAACTTTTTCTTGCTCCAAGGATGGTTTATCGCAGAGCGCGCGAAGTTTTCTCTTTATGCCGCATCACCTCTTGCGCTGCTCATTCTGTACAACGTATTTATAAGAAATGCTCCGGTTCTTAAGTCTGCGATACTGTTTTCCCTTGTTTATTTTTTCTTAAATGGTGGTGGTTCGCCGCCATTATACGGGGGAACAATGACGCTGCTTATTGCATCCTTTGTCATATTTACGGTATTTAGAATCAGAAAACAGGGGTTCTCCGGTCTGCTATTTGGCGTCAAAAGCGGAGTCGTTTTTTTGCTAACGGCTCTTGGAACGAATCTGTATTGGCTGATTCCTCAGGTCGGACTGTACAGAAGCAGTTATGCAAATGCGCTCGGTGCCACGGGAGGTGTCGAAGGTCTGCTATCTTGGGAAAAAATTATCAGCAAATACGCAAGTTATGCGAATCTTTTTAGGTTTCAGGGTATACCCGACTGGTATAACAATCCTATTCATCAGTATGCAAATGCGTTTCTGACGAACCCCATACTTATAGTGGCAAGTGTAGTTCCTGTGTTGGTGATTGCATTCGGCTTACTATCAGGGAAGATACGAAATGAGAAATCCAATATAAAGGTTTTTCTTTTGGTCGTATTGGTTATTTATGTTATCGGTTTATTCTTCACTTCAGGGTCACATGCACCATTTGGTGCCATCTATGAATATCTGATGAGACACGTGCCCGGATTTGCCATATTCCGTTCAAGTTTTTATAAATTCGGTCCAGTTCTTTGGTTTTGTGGCGCAATTTTGACGGGATATTATTTCAGTGTCTTTTTGGAAGGTGTAAAAAAAGAAAAAACCAGATTTGTTTTAGGCTGCATCGGTATTCTGTTATTGGTGCTGTATCATTATCCGTATTTCGTGTCGAATATATTTCGTTTTCACGAGTTTTTTTCCACCAGAGTCAATGTTCCGGAATATGTAAAAACTACGGCAGATTTTGTAAATACTCATACGTCCTCGCAGGATACGCTTCTCATGTTGCCGGAACTGAATCCGGGGTTTTACGGAACACTGATGGATACGTATTCATGGGGGTATTTCAGTCTTGATTTACTGCCAAGAAATTCGATGAATCGGTCTATCGTTGCAAATGATCACTCTGCAGGAAATCTTATCAACAGTTTGTATACATTTTTATATGATGATAAGCGCGAAGCGTTTACTACGATACTGGGGAAGATGGGGATCAAAAATATTCTGTGGAGAGATGATGTGCGGTACAACGAACAGTATAAGGATGCGCGAAAGAAAGACGTGTATTTGGCAAATCTGCTGTCGTATACGCCACAGATACTCCATATCAGCGATGATTGGTATGTGTATCGTATTGACACAAATAATTTTACCCCACTCATTTCCACTCCCACAAAGATTGAACTTTCATTGGATACTGTTGATAACTACGGTTTGCGTTTAACAATGGATGCACATGACAGAAATATTGTTGATCGTGTTTACTCTGAGGGAGTCAACAGTATTGCTTCTCTGTCAGACAAGATTGTCGTGGAAGCCAAATGCCAATTTTGCGGAAAGAATGATTTTGAACAACGTGTTTCTGCGCTTCCTGCCCCACATCTGAAATACCTGCCGGATTCGCTTGTATTTCCATATATGATGAAAAGAGAATCTCAACTACTCGAAAATCCTCAGTTGACTGTTCCTCAACGAATTGATGTGCAACTTTCGAGGCTCAATACTCGAGTTTCGCTATTTGCGTATTACGATGAACAAGCGGATACGGGCAACGGGAATCAAAAGTTGTCAGAACTTATAACAGAATATGAACAGATAGGGAATGATATCAAAAGCATTCTTCCCACGTTTGAGGATAATGAAAAGAATGAGTATGCAACGCGCATCCTTATGTTTTTGGAGGCGCATAAAAAGTATCTGCTGGAACAGCAGATCACATCTGACAATAAGTCAAAAACTGCTGATTTAGTAAATTATGTTCAATTGGTTATATCACAAATTCGTCCTTATGCATGGATAACGGAAGATCAAAACGATCTGAGGTATACCTTTATCCTTCGTGATGACGGAATATATTCACTTGATTTTGCCAATCAGTTTGGAAATGCAAAAAGTGTGCGTATTGATGATCAAGAAGTGTCAGATATATATGCAATAAAAATGCAAAAAGGATTTCATCGATTGCAGGTCATCGGGAGCCATGTTACTGAAGGCTATGCCCCAATTGTTTTTATTACAAATACATTAGCTGTCTCTCTAACAAAGACACCTCACGTGACCTTTAGGGAAATTAATCCTACCCGCTATGTCGTTCATATTGAGGATGCGACAACTCCATTTGTACTTGCTTTCTCGCAACAGTTCAGCCGCGACTGGAAAGTGTACAGATCTTCGTCAGGTGTGGCGACAGGACGGACAGAATCACAAACCGGTGTTGGTACAAATCCGCAGGCAACAAACAGTTTTTTTGTCGGTGACATACTAAACGATGCAAAGAGGCAACCGGTGCCGGAATATCTGCACTTTCAGGTGAACGGTTTTGCAAACGGATGGCTGATTGATCAAACAGGCGACGGGTATGATCTCATTATTCAATACGCGCCTCAGTATTGGTTTTATGCCGGCGTTCTCATGAGCGGAATTTTTATACTACTCGAATTTGCGTATCTCATGAGTAAAAAAGACATATGAAACGTATAGTGGATAAGGCGATTCAACAGAAAACAGTGAGTGGTGTGTATATAGCCTTGTGTGTCAGTTTGCTGCTGACACTGGCTTGTACTCTGGCGGGTGAAACAATGCTTGCGGAAGTATGCGGAATAGCGGCGTTTGTAAGTTTGACGACTGGTGTTTCCATTGAGATTGTAAAAACTTTGCAAAATATGAGTTCTTAACTATGATGAGGTATACGTTTATGGATATCATATGAATATGTTTCAGCATCCGCTCGTGCTTAACAGTTTTTACCACCCGAATTATGCATTCCTGTTCCTGTTGTTTTCCTTCGTGTTGCAGGCGGCAATTATTGTTGTTCCCATATGGATTATCGTCAAATACAGACAAGCACTGTTGTCTTGGATTTCCAAAGACTATACGTTTTCCGTTTTGTTAGCTCTTCTGGCGGTCGTGTTCTCTCGAGTTGTTGTGATGTTTTTCAATTCTTCTCATATCCAGATGCTTCCGGAACAGACGTTTGTCATGGATATGGTTGGTCGTGATTGGCTTGATGGCGTTATGCGGCCAATAATGAGCCTATGGGAGGGAATTGCATTTGATCCAAAAATCGGATATGGACAAGGGTTAAGTGTTTTTCTGGGTATTTTGTTATATCCGCTGTATAAGACAGGAGCGTGCAGTCCGGACAGTGTGCTTACGTGTTCACATACAGGGTATCTTATACTGTCACTAACGGTCTTGGCTGGCTACGTTACAGTGATTTTCCGTTTTTTCAAATCATCGGTACGCACACTGCTTCTCATCGGTTTTATTACTTTTATTTTGGGATATGCGGGATCTCTGGGTTTGGAGCGGGGAAACACAGATACGATATTTTCTCTGATCATACTGCTTCTGTATCTGTTCCGTACACAAAAAACAATCCGTTCCCAGTTTTCTGTGTGGGTTGAAGGATGCATATTGGGATTGCTGTGTTCGTCAAAAATAACACTTTTGCCTGTGGCTTTTGTGTTTATAATCACGTCACCGCGATTGCTGTTGTCAGGCCTGCAGTTCGTTTTTTGGTATGCTTTCTGGTCACTCATCCCGTTTGCGTTTGGAATACAGAGTACCTTGCTGGATTCATATATCGCCGGTTCTACATTTCAAAAGATTTTCTTCTCTGATCCATTAAAGATAAGTTGCTGGGCGGGAAACCATGTGTTGCTTGGGCTTGCGTCTTTTTTCATACCGTGCTTTGCTGTTAAGTTGAATATATACAATACACTGTTTTCCGTTGTGGAATACATAGTCTTTACAGTTCTTTGCGGAGTGGTATTTGTACTTCCTGTTGTTCCTCTCATAACGGGGGTAAAAACAGCGTATACAACGATTATCGCATCCATACGGTATCTATATACCAAAAGGAGTGATTTTTTGCTTCTATTTCTTGTGCTCGCTGTCGCCGCAATGAATCTCCTGCCGGTGTTTTCTTTCGCGTATAGACTGTATTTCTCTTTTGCTGTATTACTGGCAGCTTGGCATACGATAACTACCGAACAGGCAAAACGATTGCTCGTGTTATCAACACTATGCTTATTGCTGAAAGGGTTATGGCTGACCGATCTGCGAATACTGAACCTTCTGATAGCACTGCATTATATGAGTCTTATCAGCGCAGCATCAACAGATGTATTAAGTAATTTGCATCTTCGAAGGAGTCGTCGTGAAAAATCATAAACTATTCATAGTCTGTATTTTTGTTCTGCTGATTTCATGTTTTCCCTCAAAAGTCTACGCGTCGGATTTTGTATGTCATTCTAAAGAAATTTACCTTCCATATCCCGGCATGATATCTCATCAACCGATGTATGTTTTGAAAAAGATTCGGGATAAAATATTGGAGCAGTTTATTTTAGAACCGGATAAGCGTATGGAATATTATTTGTTCGAGTCAAAAAAGATGTTTCATGAAGCACTCATGCATCAACACGCATTACGGTATGACCATATGGGTACGGCGGGATTAAAATCCATTCATTTTCTTACGCTGTTCGTAACTTTATTTAGCCATGTCGCAAATGACGGCAGGCCAATCGCTACTGATGCTGCATGTGATTATTATTCGATTATCGAGTTGCAAACACGTATATATAACGAGATGCTTGTTGACACTCAGGACAATACAAACAGAAAGAGTCTAGAAAATATGCTGATGTTGCTGAAACAGAACAAAGACGGTTTTGATAATTTGCTTGTAACAATGAACAGCAGAAGAATTATCTATGAATAACACCACGTCAAAAACTGCAATTGTCATACCTTCTTATAATGAAGGAGTGAATTTGGGAATACTTCTGCCGAACATTGTACGGATACTGCCGGATGCGACGATTATTGTCGTTGACGACTCTCACGGAAAAGAACAGATTTGTACGGAACGCGTGTGTAAAAAATACGGTAAAAGTGTTTTGTATATTTCAAGAAGTAAAAAGCTTGGAAGAGGAAGTGCGGTTGTTGCGGGGATGAAGAAAGCCTTAGAAAATGCAGAGACGAAGTGTATTGTCGAGATGGATGCCGACTTGGCGCATGATCCAAAAGAAATTCCAACCTTGCTTTCCCTGATGGATCAGGCAGATATGGTTATAGGCTCGCGGTATATGGCAAACAGCAAAATAATACAATGGCCGGTTTCCCGACTCATACAAAGTAAAATAATTAATTTCGTATTACAGTATTGGTTGGGTTTGCATATTTCCGATTATACAAACGGCTTTCGATCATACAGAAGGAAGGCGTGTGCATATATATGTTCCATTCAGTTGTATGAAACAGGGTTTATATCGTTATCAGAGATTGCATTCAAACTACGAAAAAAAGGTTTTTCCATAGCGGAAGTGCCCATTTCTTTCACGGATAGAAAATTCGGAAAATCAAACGCGAATTTTAAAGAACTGATGATGTCTTTACTTGGCGTCATCAGGATTCGGATTCGGGGTTAAGCTATGATCTATTTTTCAGCAGGTGACGCGCCGTTTTATTTTTCAGAGCAACTTACAGCCCTCTCGTGGTTGCCTCAGGTGTGGAATAACGCGAAAGATTTTGGTGAAAATCTGCTCCCTAGATTGTGGATAGATTATCCGTTCCGTTTGATTGTGAAGCTTTTTGCAAGTCTGGGTCTCGGGTGGGGAGTGATTGAAAAAATGTTATGGCTGATTGCTGCCTGCATCGGCGTCGTTGGAATATATGAGCTGACGAAATATATCGTTGGGAGAAATGCCGCGTGTGTGGCGGTTGTTTTATATACAGTCAATACCTATTCGCTGTTTTTGTTCGGCGGCGGACAGTTGGGGGTTGCACTTGCGTATGGATTGGCCCCGCTAGTGCTACTGAAGTTTATTGAAAAAAAAGGTAAGGGGATACAAAACGGCTTGTGGCTTGCTCTCCTTATCCTGTTTGATCTTCGTGTCGCGTATATCGTTCTCGGCGCAGTTGTTTTATATCAGGTTTTGTCAAAGACATTCAGTATCCGCAACATGAGTGTCTCTTTGCTTGTCGCGGCCTTGCTTCATGCATTTTGGATACTGCCGACACTTGCCCTCGGTATGGGCCCGTCTGCACTCAGTGAGGATTTTACCAATCCGGGGATGCTCAAGTTTTTGAGTGTTGCCGATTTTTCCCACACAGTATCACTGCTTCACCCGAACTGGCCGGAAAATCTTTTTGGAAAAGTATATTTTTTGCAGCCGGAATTTCTCGTGATTCCATGTATCGCATTTTTTGCATTATTTTTTGTGAAAACAGGCAAAAACAAGCTGCAGGTATTGTATTTCGCACTCCTTGCTCTGATCGGCGCGTTTTTGGCAAAAGGAGTGAATCCGCCACTAGGGACTATATTCAACTGGTGTTTTATGTATATTCCTGGGTTTGTGATGTTCCGCGATCCCACAAAATTTTATCTGTTTACCGCAATCGGGTACGCGGTGCTTATCCCATATGTGTTGGATCATATTGAAGGAAGAATGAAAAAAACAAAATGGTTGCCATACGCGGCATTTTTGATATTCTGGGGATTCGCTGTTCGACCATTGTTGTTGGGACAGCTCACTGGAAATTTTCAACCGCAATCAATTCCTCAGGATTATGTACGGCTAAAAGATATGCTTATTGCTGATACAACTTCGTCGCGAACGTTATGGATACCGGCGGCAGAAAAATTTGCATATGCGTCCGATATTCACCCTGTATTATCTGCATCTGGCCTGTATCCGAACACATCGCTTTCAGGTGTTTTGGAAATAGCGACATCATCTGCGTTTTTGCAGAAGCTTGCTCAAAGCGGTGTGCGGTATGTCATTGTTCCGATGGACACAGAAGGGAAAATATTTATGACAGACTATAAAGCCGATAACGCGCTTCGTAAGCAGGCAATTTCTGTGTTGGAGCAAACAGCGTTAACACGTCATACAGAATATCAGCAGATTGCTGTGTTTGAGAATAATCAATTTTCATATCATTCGGAGATACCTACTGTTGTTGAAAAACAGGAATACTGGTCAAGAATAGGACTGATTGTTGGCGTGGTAGCATTGGGGATCTGTATGGGTATTGTTATAAGAAAACGAAAATCGTTCCAGTAATCTATGGAGTATTTACTGCATTTTTGCTTGCTCGTTTTGTATTGTGCTTCATTGTTTTCTTTTGGATGGGTACTGGTTAAAAAATTATTTGACGGGTTACCCACCTTGCTTTCCGGTATTGCTTCTTGGCTTCTGGGAACGGTCATCGGTGTGCCCGCCGCCTATCTTTTTGCCTGTTTGTTTTCCAAAACGAGTGAGCCCATACTGTGGGGAGTAGTCGCGACGACAGTTGTCGGAGCAGGATTTGTTTTGAGCCAAAAATCCAAACGCCTGAAACCGGAAAAGGGTGTTGTATATTCTGACATAGCGTTTGTTCTGTTTTCCATTGTTTTCAGCACATGGATGATGATGAAAACATTTCATGGAGGGCTAAACGGAGTTTTGTATGTCGGGAGCAACAATGTGTTTGATTTTTCCCACGCACTTGGGATTATCCGGTCATTTTCATATGGCAACAATATTCCGTTCACGTCGCCGTTTCAGGCGGGGTTGCCGTTTTTGTATCATTTCTTCTTTTATTTTTACGTCGGTATTTGGGAATATCTTGGCGTACCGATTATCTGTGCGATGAATATTCCGAGTATATTGTCAATGACGGCACTGCTTGTCGTCATCTATTATCTTCCGCAGATCCTGTTTAAACAAAAACCGCTTGCCGGTTGGATTGCCGTTCTTTTGTCTGTAACAAACAGCACGCTTACGTTTTGGCATCTCCTCATGCAGAAAGGAATTTCACCCGAAACAATCAAATCATTGTGGCAACTGCCGACGTATCCGTTTGCAGGACCGTTTGACGGATCGACCATCTCCATATTTACAACCCTGAACAATTACGTCAATCAGCGGCATCTTTCTTTTGCGATTGCGTTTGGATTGTTGATATGTATTTTCGTTGATGTCACCATCATGAAAAAACAACTGACGCGTGGAAAAATGGTGTTCTTCGGATTAGTGACAGGCCTTTTGTTGTATTGGAATGCATTTATTCTCGGTATGACCGTCGTGTTGATTGGCGGTGTGCTGCTCGTCAAAAAGCAATGGAAACACACAGGGATATTTAGTGTCGCAGTACTCATTGTCGTTATTGTGTCGTCTATTCCGTATCTGGGCGTAGTACGGCAACTTTCACCTCTTATCGGGTATGGCGCGGGAAAAGAGCAAACATGGACCGCCATACAATATTTATGGCAGAATATTGGACTCTTGCCCATAGGAATTGTTGTCGGATGGTTTGCAGCTCCCAAACAGAAACGGAATATCGCATTGCTGTTCATTACGTTGTTTATTATTGAATGTGCATATGCCGTGATACATCAGCACGGGTTTGATCAGAAGTTTTATTCGTTTCTTATCCTACTTGTAAACTGCATTGCGGCAATCGGGATCGTATGGGTTTGGGAAAAGAGACAAATCTTTTGGAAAAGTATTGCCGTTTTAGGACTTAGTGTGTTGATAATTTCGGGAGTGATTGATCTTATTCCTATCAAAAATGAATTTGCGTATCCGCTCGTTGATCATACACTATTCCCTGTCGTTACATGGATTGCATCGCATACTGAAAAAAGCGCAGTGTTTGTATCGTATACAGATATGATTGACCCCGTGGTATTTGCAGGAAGGAAAAATTATTTCGGATTTTTTGGAAATGTCGGTTTGATAGATCGAACCGCTGAGGTAGGGCGCGTGTATGCAGGTGATAGAGACAGTATGAAGCGTTTGGATATCTCCTACATTCTTGTCCCTCGTTGGGAGAAAAATGATTTTTCATATCAAGTGGAAGAGCAAAAATTATCGGCGAGTACAACACTTGTGTATGAAGATGCAATGTATCGCATCTATTCTTCTGTGGTAAAATAATGGCATATGGAAACGGATGACAAACAGGTAAGTGTTGTGACGGGTGGAGCGGGTTTTATCGGATCAAATCTTTGTGAAGCACTTCTTTCAATCGGACATACTGTTTTTTGTGTGGATAATCTCGTTACGGGAACGGAAAAGAACATTGAACATATCAAAGATAATCCCGACTTTACGTTCATTAACTGGGATGTTATTAACGAATTTCCCGTATTGCCAACAATTCACTACATTTTTCATCTTGCTTCACCCGCGTCGGTTCCTGACTATCAGAAATACAGTGAGGAAACAGCATTGGTTAATTCCGTAGGAACGAGAAACATGCTGAAGGTTGCCAAGGCCTACAAGGCAAAATTTCTGTTTACGTCAACGAGTGAAGTGTATGGCAATCCGTTTGAACACCCGCAAAAGGAAACGTACTGGGGGAATGTGAATCCAAACGGAGTTAGGTCT
The DNA here is from genome assembly GCA_964609895.1 of uncultured Gammaproteobacteria bacterium. Classification (GTDB taxonomy): domain Bacteria; phylum Patescibacteriota; class Microgenomatia; order UBA10105; family UBA927; genus CAIJMI01. Next base: position 10,688 of record CAZSTG010000003.1, read on the forward strand.
TGTTATGATGAATCCAAACGGTTTGGGGAAATGATGACAATGCTGTATGTCAGAAATCGTGGAGTGGATGGGCGTATCGTCCGCATCTTTAATACATATGGGCCGAACATGCGGAAAGATGACGGCAGAGTTATCTCCAACTTCATCAATCAGGCACTTGAGGAAAAACCGCTTACGGTCTACGGAGATGGGAAACAGACACGGTCGATCTGTTATGTGTCAGATCTTGTGGATGGACTTATGAAGATGATGTTTTCGGACAAAACAAAAGGGGAAGTCATCAATCTCGGAAATCCTGAGGAATACACCATGATTGATCTTGCCAAAAAAATACAAAAAATGACGGGAACAAAATCCGAAATTGTGTTTGCACCATTACCTCAGGATGATCCAATGCAGAGGCGGCCTGATATCACAAAGGCAAAAACAGTGTTAGGGTGGGAGCCAAAAGTGACGGCTGACGTTGGTCTTCAAAAAACAATTGAGTATTACAAGAGCCTATAAAGTCAAAAGTCTATAAAGTCGAATACGACTGAGGAAAAATATATGAAAATAATTCGCGATACTATATCAATTCCAGATTTGAAAGAAATGTCACAGATGTGGTATGGAGAACTGGTGAAGGCGGTTGTTGATGTTGACCGTGGCATCATGGCTGTGGACGGCGAAATGCATGCAGACGAAGAGCAACTCCTTCTTAGAGACGGATCGAAACAAGAACATCTGTGGGGAATAAATATATATCCAAATAAAGAAGGTGATGATCGTATTGAATTTGATTCAATGATAAATGTTCGGCCATCACAACACAATATGAGCAGAAGTGTTGAAGATGAAACGCTTCAAAAAACTATTCGGTCAATTGTTGATAAAATCGTAGCCAAATAATTGTATGTATCATCCTCCAGTTGCACAAGAAAAATGGAATGCATTTACACGATGTGAGCAAATGGCAAATATTGGCAGTGAGGTGTCACGAGCTGTCAATTGGAAAGAAAGAGACACGCGTAGTATGCAACTTGCTGTGTATCGAGCGCTCGAATTACTTGCTCTTTCTGTTCAAGACACAAAAAATGCTGACGGATTAAGGGAAATACTACGGGTGAAGGAATGTATTGCAGATTACTTTTTGGGTAAAAATACCTATGCGTTTACGGATACATGGTGGAATAAGTATTTTATGGAATACGCACTTGCCGCAAGGAGTGGTACATGAAAATTCAGGATATAGGATTTTTGGCTGCGCTCATAATTCTTCTTTTTTTTCGAAAACCAAAAGTCTTTATTTTCGCGGGTCTTGCCTGTTTTTTGTTGGCTATTCCATTATTTGCCAAATGGATTTTCTTTACGGGTGAGCGATTGGTTTGGTATGGCGCGGCGTTTATTACAATTGGTATACTATACATGCTACTAGCAAAGGAGAAAAAGGTATGAAGTTTTTAGTGACAGGTGGAGCAGGATATATTGGATCAATTACAAATGCACTACTTCGGGCGGAAGGACATGAGACGGTCGTGTTTGACAATATGACCATGGGTCACAAAGAAGCTATAGGAGATACAAAGCTTATTGTCGGCGATCTTCGGAAAAAAGAAGATGTTGAAGCGGCATTTGCAGGGAGCACATTTGATGCAGTCATTCATTTTGCAGCACTTACCCTTCCTGGGGAATCTATGCAAAAGCCATATGAGTATTTCCATAATAATATTGATGGCGGGCTCAACTTGCTTGAGGCGATGCGAGCACACGAATGTAAACGCATTATTTTTTCTTCTACCTGTGCAGTCTATGGATTTCCGAAAGACCTGCCGGTGACTGAAAGCTCTCCCATTGCGCCGACATCTGTGTATGGTGCATCAAAACGAAATTTTGAAGAAGTCCTTGAATGGTATGAAAAAATTCATGGCATCAGATTTGCGAGACTTCGATATTTTAATGCGTGTGGAGCACTCGCCGATGGAAGTCTTGGAGAAGACCATAGTCCTGAAACTCATATCATTCCTGTTGCCATCAATGCATTGATGAAAGGTGAGCCGTTTTATGTGTTTGGTCGTGATTACCATACACCGGATGGCACGTGTGTTCGTGACTATATCCATGTCTCAGATCTTGCAAGCGCACATTTGAAGGCAGCAGAATACATTGCTCGTGAGGATACATCATTGACGGTAAACCTTGGTGTCGGCAAAGGGTATTCCAATATGGAAATACTCCGCGCTATTGAAACAGTCACGGGAAAGAAACTCAATATTCAGGATAAAGAGCGACGTTGGGGTGATCCAGATGCAATTTACGCAGATAATACAGCTGCAAAAACGATACTTGATTGGGAACCAAAATATACAACGCCTGAATCAATCATAGAAACCGCATGGAAGTGGCACGCATCACACCCTGATGGGTATACAGCAAAGTAATCTTACTTTTTGAAGAAACGCTTGATCATGTCGATAACGTATTGTATTTGGCCTTCTGTCATTTCAGGATATATGGGAAGACTTAAGGATGTTTCCGCTAAGTTTTCCGCAATTGGAAATGCCCCTTTTTTATAATTGAGATGTTTGTATGCAGTTTGTAGATGCGGAGGGATAGGGTAATGGATTAATGTTTTTATGGTCTGTGATTCCAGATATTTTTGCAGTGCATTTCGTTTCCGTGTCCGTATCGGATAGACGTGATAGACGTTTGTCGAACCCGTTTCTGTCGTTGGTAGGATGATGTCTCCAACGCCCATAAGTGCAGCGCTGTAGTGTTTGGCAATTGATTGTTTTCGTTTTGTGTACGTATTCAGGTGTCTGAGTCTCACGCGAAGAAATGCGGCCTGCAGTTCGTCCAGTCTTGAATTGAATCCGATCCGTTCATTGATATACCGCTTTGATTCTCCGTAATTTCTGATGCTGCGCAACATGTCCGCATAGCGTTTGGCATTCGTTGTCAGTGCGCCTGCGTCGCCGATTGCACCCAAATTCTTTCCGGGATAAAAACTTGTTGCATTGATATGGCCGAAACTGCCGGTCTTTTTTCCGCGAAACGTTGCCCCATGGGATTGGGCATTGTCTTCTATGACGAACAACCGGTGCGTTGTTGCAATATGCATGATTGCATCCATTTGGCAGGCCTGTCCGAACAGATGTACCGGAATGATGGCTTTGGTTTTTTTTGTTATCGCATGTTTGATTGTGTCTGGATCAATGTTGTAGGTTTTGACTTTCGGTTCGACGGGTACCGGTTTTGCTCCGACGCGCGAGACGGCAACCAAGGTCGCAATATAGGTGTTGGAGGGAACGATGACTTCATCGCCCTGTCCGATACCGAGTGCAGTGAGTGCCAATATCAGCGCATCCAGTCCGTTTCCGACCCCGATACAATACCGTGTGCCGGAAAATGTTGCATACTGTTTTTCAAAAGCCTGTACTTCAGCGCCCAATATGACTCTTCCGCTTTGCAATACGCGAATGAGGGAGCGTGACAGCTCCTCTTCGATGGTGTGATAGGTGCAGTTCAGATCTAGATAGGGAACATGCATATTATTGTTTTCGTGTAACGAGTTTCAGAAACTGCTGATAATCACGGATATAATCGGATGCGTTATAGCGGTCGGAGGCAAAGACGGCGAGGATGGCATCTTCACTGTATTTGTACTGCGTACCCCATACCATTGGTGGTAAATAGAGACCCGTTGTCATTTCCTGTAGTTCTATTTCCTCCCTGCGTGTGCCGTCATCCACAATGACGTGGACCGACCCTCTGATACACAGAAGATATTGTCTGCATTTTTTGTGTGCGTGTTCTCCGCGGACATCCTGACCGGGAACATGATACACGAAAAATACCCGTTTGATGAGAAAGGGGATATATTTCTGATATTCTACATAAGACAGGTTTCCCCGCAGGTCGGATGCTTTCTCTATTGTGTTCACCCACACATTTTTTACATGAAGTTTTTTTGGTGTTACTTTTCTGCCGGAAGCAATCGTTTTGCTTTTTTTTGCTGTTCCGGTTGTGACGTATCCGGTGATCCGTGCGGGATTTCCGACGACAATTGCATACGGCGGAACATCTTTTGTGACGACAGCGCCGGCTCCGACCATTGCATACTCATGTACTGTGATTCCCGGAAGAATGGTTGCGTTTGCGCCGATGGATGCATGGTGTTTGACCGTTGTTTTGAGCGGTACAGTTTGATGATGCCTGCTTCGGGGGAATTTATCATTTGCAAAGGTTGCATTCGGGCCGATAAAGACGTCGTGTTCAATGGTGATGCCGTCCCATAACTGTACGCCGCACTTGACTGTTACGTTATCGTCCACGCGGACATTGTTTTCTATATACACGTGATCGCATATATTGCAGTTCCTGCCAATGAAGGCGGAAGCGAGAATATTGCAATACGCCCAGATGTGTGTACCTGAACCGATATGTGTTGCTTGAACTAACGCAGTGTCATGAATGAACGGTTTCATACAGACGCCCATGTGTTTCTGTGTTCGGCACACGGGTGTTTGAGCAGTGTTTTCCATAATACTGAATACGTATGAAAAAAGCTAGGATGTGCCGGAAAATGCAGAAATACGATATACTTGTAGATATGCGCGTCGGTATTGATATCAGTCAGGCGGTGTATGAAGGAACAGGGGTCGGAAGGTATGTGCGGGAACTTGTTCCCCGTGTGATTGCCGCATCCCCTGAACATTCGTTCGTCTTGTTTGCTGGGTGTCTCCGCCGGAAAAGAAGCATTGAGGAATTTGTCCGCCCGATTGTGAAAACATCGAAGCGTGTTACGGTAAAGATTGTTCCCATTCCCCCTAAATTACTCCATATCCTGTGGAATATCCTGCATATTGTACCTGTCCATTGGTTTACCGGACATGTGGATGTGTTCTGGTCAAGCGATTGGACACAGCCGCCGCTTGAAAGGAACACGGTGGGGATGACCACGATCCATGATGTCAGTTTTTTGCATTTTCCGGAAAGTTTTCCAAAGGAGATTCTTATGGTGCAGAGGCGGCGTATCCTTCGGGCAATCGGCGCATGCTCCCTGTTTTTATGCGATTCCGAGGCGACGAAAAACGATGTGGCACACTATATCGGCATCAAGGAAAGCAAATTACTCGTAGTCTATCCGGGGATTGCCTGATGAACCTATGATTATTGCAATTGACGGTTATGAAGCAAATGTGACAACTCGAGTGGGGATCGGCAGATATGCCTATGAAATCCTGATGCATATGCATGCCGTGCTGCGCGACCGATACATTGCAGGTGAGCTGTCGGATGTGTATCGTATTTATCTGCCTTCTTCCCCGATTGCCGACATGCCGAAAGCGTCTCCGTGGTGGCAATACCGTGTTGCCGGACCGAAAACCCTGTGGACTTTTTTCGGACTGCCGCGGGCACTGAGAAACGATACGCCGAAGGCAGACGTCGTTTTTTCGCCGACGCACTATATACCCCGCTTTATCAGCATTCCCCGCGTCATGTCCATCATGGATCTTTCGTATCTGCAGTATCCTGAACTGTTCAAGCGAAGGGATCTGCATCAGTTGGTACACTGGACGCGATATTCCGTATCGCATGCAGCTGCGGTTTTTACCATCAGTGCATTCAGTAAAAATGCTATAATTGACACATACCACATTCCTGATGCGAAGGTTCATGTGACTTATCCGGGATTGAGCGCATTGCAATCTATGGGAACGATTGAAAAATATCACATAGCAAAACACTATATCCTCTCCGTAGGCACGATTCAGCCTCGGAAAAACTACACACGCCTCATCGAAGGCTTTGCCGGATTTTTGAAGCTGAATAAACAGAAATTCGGCATGATTGATCTCGTGATTGTCGGAAAAAAAGGATGGCTGTATGAAGAAATCCTTCAGGCTCCCAAAAAATACGGGGTGGAAGACAGGGTAAAATTCCTTGACTTCGTGCCTGACAACGATCTGCCGGCACTGTACAAACATGCCCTTTGTTTTGCCCTTCCCAGCCTCTATGAAGGCTTTGGTCTGCCGGTTTTGGAGGCTATGGCTGAAGGGTGTCCTGTGGTGGTCAGTTCCGTTTCCAGTCTGCCGGAGATAGCGGGAAAAGCAGGTATTTACGTAACACCGGAGGACACCGCAAGTATCACTCAAGGACTCCTTACCGCCGTTCGTCAACGGAATCTCATGCAGGGGAGAGCACGCATTAAAAAAGGGCTGGAACAGGTGAAAAGATTTACATGGGAAGAGGCGGCAAAACAGACCGTCGCCGTTTTGGAACGGGTAGCGCGGAAGGGAGCTAAGGTATGAGAGGACTGATCGATTTTTGGGTATATCTCTGCACACTGAACGGCTATGTGTTAAGTCACACACTCCGGTTGTTTTTTTACCGGACACTGTACCGGATAAAGATAGGAAAGCATTCGTCCATTCATTGGCGGGCGGAATTCGATAATCCCGCGGGAGTGGAAATAGGACACAATACCATCATCGGCAATGATGCGTTTCTTGACGGCCGTGCACCGATGAACGGGGACAAGAAACACTATCTGAAAAGATTTTTCGGCTCAGGCAGCAGACCGCTTCGTATCGGCAACAATGTCTCCATCGCGGGCGAAGTGCGTATTTATACCATGGAACACGACATCGACAGTCCAGATTTTGCGGCAATCGGCGCGCCCGTCGTGATTGAAGATTATGTCGTCATCGGATCCCGTGTTACCATACTTCCGGGGGTAACCATCGGCAAAGGGGCAGTAGTTGCATCGGGCGCCGTGGTGACAAAAGATGTTCCTGCGTATGCCGTTGTCGGCGGAGTACCCGCAACATTCATCAAAGAACGTTCAAAAGATCTTCGGTATACACTCAAATTTGCCCGTCTGTTCCAGTGAGCATGCGCAAAGGAATCATAGGATATGGATTTATCAATCATTATTGTCAGCTATAACACAAAAGACATTACAGACAATTGTCTGGCATCCATTAAGAAAAGTCTTCAAGGATCACCGATCGTTTATGAAATCATCGTTGTAGACAACGTATCTACGGACGGTTCCCGCGAGATGCTGAGAAAAAAATATCCGGACGCGGTCACCATATTCAATGATGAGAACGTCGGATTCGGCAGGGCGAATAATCAGGGAATAAGAAAAGCAAAGGGCGCATATATTTTGCTTATCAATTCCGACACGCTGGCAATCAAGAACGCCATTCCAAAACTGTATGAATTCGCGAAAAATCATCCCAAGTCTTTTGCAGGGCCGAAACTTTTGAATATGGACAGAACGCCCCAGACTTCCTGCGGTCCATTTTTAACCACATATGTGGTGTTTGCCGCATTGTTTTTGAAGGGGGACGTCCTCGGTCTGACCAGATGGTCTCCGAATAAACTCAAAATTGTGGATTGGGTATCCGGCGCATGTATGATCGGTCCGAAAAAGCTGTTCATGGATGATTTGCTGTTTGATGAGCAGATATTCATGTATATGGAAGAAATCGATTTGTTTATGCGCGCACGGAAAAAGGGATACAGAACCTATTTTTATCCAAACAGTCAGGTTGTGCATCTGGGGGGCGCAAGCTCGAGCAATAAGCGCACAGGACCCGTGCTGAATATCTATAGAGGGTTGCTGTTTGTGTATAAAAAACATTATTCCGGATTTTCGTTGTTCTGTCTGAAACGGATGCTGAAACTGAAAGCGGTTGTTTCCATGGGAATCGGGTATATTACAGGAAGCGAGTATTTGAAAAAAACATATGCGGAAGCTTATACATTGGTGTAACCAATACGGATTATACGTCATGACGCTGTTTTTATTGGCGTTTATTCCGTTGTATCCGAAAATTCCCCTGCTGGACATTACGCAGACATGGGTATCGATCCGGTTTGAAGATCTTCTGGTGGGTGCGGCTGCTGTTTGCCTGTGTGCAACGCTTTTTCGAAATCGGAGACTGCCGAAATCCCCGTTGACGCGGCCGATCATCATCTATTGGATTGTTGGACTCATTTCTTTGGGAAATGCACTGTTGTTTATTTTTCCTAATCTGTCCGGCGTGTTGTTTCCGCATCTTGCGGTGCTGCATTTTGTCCGCCGCATTGAATATATGTTACTGTTTTTTGTGGCATATGAGGCATTCAGGAACAGACCGCTCATGAAACCGTTCCTCTGGACACTTATCGGATCATATGTTCTGATTATTCTTTACGGGTTTGGACAGAAATTCCTTGGATTTCCTGCGTTTTTGACCATGAACGAGGAATTTGCCAAAGGACTGCCGCTCAAACTGCCGTCGACGGCACGGTTTCCTTCCACATTCGGTGGACATTATGATTTGGCGGCATATCTTATTCTGGTTATTCCTATTGTCGGCAGCCTGATTTTCAGTGCAAAAAAAGTTTGGGAAAAAATCCTGTTTCTTTTTCTGACACTTCTCGGTTTTGAGATGCTGCTGTTTACCGCATCCCGCGTGTCATTTGGTGTATATCTTGTATGTATGTCGTTCATGCTGTTTTGGCAGAAGAAAACACGACTCATTATTCCGATGATCGTGATCAGCATGACGATGATGACGCTTACAAGCGGGGCATCTGAACGGTTTTACAAAACATTCAGCGTCAGCGACGTGATTGTAGACCTCTCGACCGGCAAGCCGATCGGTACGCTCAATTCAACCAGCGGCTCCAGTGCAACACTTGAGCCGATCGCGTCTCCCGCCGAGGATACGTTGCCACGGGGAAGCGAGTTTATCAACTTGGGTACAGCGGACAGTTCCGCATCCGGTCAGATTTCGGAAGTGTTGTATTACAAAAGCATTGACGTGGACGGGATCGGGGATATTGCAACATTTTCCGGCAGTTTCCTTATTCAGAAAGCACTGGTGTATGACATTTCCATTACCACGAGGTTTCAGGGGCAATGGCCGCGCGCGATGGAGGCATTCAGGAGAAACTATCTTTTGGGCAGCGGGTATTCATCACTTTCCGTTGCCGTGGACGGCGATTATCACCGGATGTTGGGAGAAACCGGAATCATCGGCACGATTGCATTTCTCGGCATTTTTGCGGCGGCATTTCAGTTGTTTTTGAAATATAAGGAAACCCTCGAGCCGGTAAAACGTGCATTTGTCATCGGACTGTTTGCCGGTATTGTCGGACTTTTGGTGAATGCGGTACTCATTGATGTATTTGAAGCATCGAAAGTCGCATTTACCCTGTGGTCGCTTTTGGGCATCGCTGTTGCTCTTTTGGTTTCGGAAAAACAGGTAACCGTCAGATACCTGTCACTATTACGACATATTCTCACCCGTCCCGCAGCCTATATCGTGTATCTGTTCCTTGCTGTGTTTGTTATTTGGGGAATGGCCACACGGCTGTATTTTCTGGGAGACGATTTTACATGGCTTCGATGGGCTGCGGAAAGCAACATTTCTGATATAGGTAAATTTTTCACCCAGTCGCAGGGATTTTGGTATCGTCCGATTCCAAAACTCTGGTATTATACTCTGTTTTCCGTTGTGTGGCTAAAACCAGCAATTTATCATGCATCATCGGTATTTTTGCTGTTTGCTACGTCATTTTTCATTTACCGCGTGGTGTTTCTGCGGACAAAACAGCGCGCGTTTGCATGGATCGGCGCGCTCGTCTTTGCCGCCGCGTCCGTACACCATGAAAATGTATATTGGATTTCCGGACAAAGTAGCGTGCTTGCAGGATTTTTTCTGATGGCTGCGGTATATATACAAACGGAATCGCATGCATGGTTGAAACGGGTGCCTTTGTGGATAACGGCTGTTTGCACATGGGTGCTGACGCTGGCATCCATGCTTTCGTATGACGGAATGGTTATCGCACCGGTTGTCGTGACGCTGTTTGCTGTGTTCCGGCAGAAAAAATCCGTATGGACATACATCACGCTTCTTTGTATTCCCGTATATCTTCTGATGAGACAGCAGGCCATGGCTCTTGCTCCTGCAGGGGACTACGGATATAAGACGAGCACATTTTTTATCAACACCGTCAGCAACCTGCTCGGATACACCGTGTCATTTTTTGCAGGACCCGCGGTTGTTGCAGCATGGAATCAGCTGCGTGTGTTGTCACGGCCGTTTTTAAAACCCATGACTGTCGTATTCGGCGTCGTCGGGATTGCCGTCGTCCTATGGGTATGGAAAAAACGGGAAATAATACGCCGCCATACGGATGTGTGGATATGGTTTCTTGCCTATGGTATCTGCTTTGCCGCATATGCGCCCCTCGGGGGCATGGCCGACAGATATGTATATATTCCTTCCATGTTTTTGGCCGTCGGGCTTGCCATCGGCGCACACAGACTTTGGAATACAACACAGGGCAGATATATAAAACCCGTCATTTGTCTGTTGTGCGCGGTATATCTTGTTTGGAATGGTATGGAAGTGAAGCGTCTCGGCGGAGATTGGCTCTTTGCCAGCAAATCTGCGGAGCACGCATTGCAGGTGATTAAAAAGGAAACGTATCCGCCCAAAGATGTGAAGACATTCTTTTTTGTCGATATGCCCATCAGATATGGAAGTGCATGGATTTTTCCGACAGGGATGAACGATGCTATCTGGCACATGTACAGGACAAGTCCGTACAGGGTGTTTACCATGCCGTCCATTGAAGACGCATATAAATTTTATATGAACCTAGGTGACAGGGAAGTATTTGTATTTGATAACTATGAACTGAAACGCGGCGTTCGGGAAACACAGAACGTGCAGTGATATGAAAGCAAAGGCCTTTACCATCATCTGTTTATTGTCGATTGCAGTCATTGGTGTTTTGATGCGTCTGTATAAGGTGCAGGAGCCGGTCGCAGATTGGCACAGCTGGCGGCAGGCGGATACTGCGGCGGTTGCGAGAAATTATGTACGATTTGGGATTGATCTGCTGCATCCACGTTATGATGATCTTTCAAACATTCAATCCGGTACGGACAATCCAGAGGGGTATCGGATGGTGGAATTTCCTTTGTATCAGGCGGCAGCGGCATGGTGTTATACACTGTTTGGAAGTGTTTCCATCGAACTATGGCTTCGTATATTCGCCATTGCGGCATCGACAATCACAGGATGTGCGCTGGGATTGTTTCTGTGGCGGAGAATAAATGCAATTACAGGAGTATTAAGTGCGTTGTTGTATGCCGTCCTTCCGTATAGCGTGTATTATGGGAGAGCAATACTTCCTGACGGCATAGCTGTATGTTTTGCTATTCTGAGTATTCTATTTTTTGATATTGGAAACGACGAAAAGAAAAAGTCCGGAATATGGGGATATACACTTCTTTCAGCACTTTTTGGTGCAACCTCTCTTCTTGTTAAACCTGTTGCCGGATTTTTACTGCTGCCTTTGGCAGGCATGCTTTTTGTTGATAAAAAACAGGTGGGAAAAACACTCATCCGACTTGTGGCTGTGAGTGTGATAACACTGGTGCCGTTTTATGTTTGGCGTCAATGGATAGCCCAATATCCAGAGGGAATAGCCGCATATATGTGGTTATTTAACGGCAACGGGATACGTCTGAAAGGCGCATGGTTTTATTGGCTGTTTGCGGAACGGATCGGCAAACTTATCCTAGGATACTGGGGCGTTCTGTTTTTGGGATTGGGGCTTATCGAAAAAACAGAAAAGAAAGAGCGGTTTCTCAGTCATCTTTTGGGGTTGGGCGCGCTGCTGTATATGGTTATTCTTGCAACCGGCAATGTGCAACATGATTACTATCAGATTCTGATTCTCCCTGCGGTTGCGGTGTACGGAGCAAAAGGGATCGCATGGATGATCAAGAAAAACTGGGAGACAAGGGGACTGCAGAAAATAGTAGGAATCGCCGTGGGAATGGTTGTATGTGTATTCACTGTCTTTTTTTCATGGTATACCGTGAGAACATATTACTGGATTAACAGACCCGAAATCATTGAGGCGGGATTGGCTGCACAAAAACTTCTTCCGGAAAATGCAAAAGTCGTTGCGCCATATAACGGCGACACAACATTTTTGTATCAGACCGGTCATCAGGGATGGCCACTAGGATTTGATATAGATCAAAAAATAAAGATGGGTGCAACACACTATGTGACTGTGTCTCCGACAGATGCTGATTTAGAGACGCGGGATCTTGCCAATATGTATACTGTGCTTGTAAGAAACGACAAGTTCGCAATTATTGATTTGACGAAGAAAAAATAACGCCATGAATATACTGTTTGTCAGTGCACTCCTGCCATATCCGCTCCACTCAGGTGGACAGGTGCGCATGTACAATCTTCTGAAACTGTTAAGCAAAAAACATACCATAACACTCTTTTCGTTTATGAGGAACAAGGAGGAACAAAACTATATTCGTTCCTTATCGTTTTTGTCTGATATTCATTTGGTCATGCGGGGAAAAGGAAGACAGGTAAAATATGTGGTCAAAGCACTGGGGAATTATCCACTCCTTCTTGCAACCTACGACAACAGGGTGATGCAGGAGGAAATAAAAAAGGAACTCACAAGGAAGAAGTACGATCTGGTGCACATAGAGCCGTTTTATGTGTTTCCATCACTGCCACCGCTCTCACTTCCGTTCGTGGTGTCTGAGCACAACGTCGAATATGACATTTATCAGAAAAATGCGGAAAAAATGCGGTTGCCGATTGTGAAACCTTTTGCTTATTTTGATGCCATAAAGGTGAAAATATGGGAAGAGATCGTCTGGCAAAAAGCAAAGCAGGTAACAGCGGTATCGTCTGAAGACGCAACAGTGATAACCCGTGCAACAAAAAAAGAAACGGCAGTTGTTCCGAATGGCGTAGACACAACAGCATTTGTGTACAAAGAGCGGGCGTTTATAAAAGATCACCCCACCTGTTTATTTGTCGGAAATTTTCTCTGGGCGCCAAATACAGAGGCAATACGAACTCTCCTTGTGTCCATTTGGCCAAAGATTGTTGCTCGCTACCCGAACGCTGTGCTTACCATTGTCGGAAAACACTTTCCCAAAGACGTAAAAAAATATGTAACCGGTTCTGTGCGTCTTGAGGAATATGTTGAGGATATCCAAGATGCATTCCATGCATCAGATATTCTGCTTGCGCCAATGGGAATAGGTGGGGGAACGAAATTTAAGATTCTTGAGGCAATGGCATCAGGCACACTGGTCATCACCACTCCCCAAGGAAGAATGGGTATCGTCGGAGCATCCGGAAAAGAATTGCTGGAAGCCTCGACTGCTGATGAGTTTGTTGGGGCAGTCACTTCGGTTTATGACGAACAGCGTACGTCTAAGATCATAACGAAAAACGCGAGGAAATTAGTTGAAAATACCTATGATTGGAAGGCAATCGCAGAAAAGTTGGATGCGGTTTGGAAAGGATCAGTATGAACACTGTTGATGTCTCAGTTGTTATTTTGAATTTTAATACAGTAGAACTTACAAAAACGTGTATAGAACGTCTCTACGCCTCAAAACTTGGGAAATACACAATGGAAATTATTGTCTGTGACAACGCATCAACGGATGGGACAGACGCAATGATTAAGAAAGAGTTTAAGGATGTGATATTTATCCAAAACGGGGGGAATGTCGGATTTGCTGCAGGAAATAATCCCGGTATCAAGCGTGCAAGCGGACGATATGTATTGCTTCTTAATTCTGACACAGAGGTTGAGAAAGATACCATCGCAACCATGATTCGGTTTATGGACGATCATCATGCAGCAGGAGCTTCTACATGTAAGTTACTTTTAATGGATGGTTCTATGGATCCAGCGTGTCATCGGGGGATGCCGACACCATGGAACGGTTTGACATACTACGCAAAACTGGAAAAGCTATTCCCAAAAATAAAGTGGTTTAGCGGGTATCATCAGTTGTACAAAAATCTTGATACGGTACATGAGGTTGATTGCATCAGTGGTGCATTTTTTCTCGTTCGACGGAAAGTGATTGAAACAGTCGGTATGCTGGATGAATCCTTTTTTATGTACGGGGAGGATATCGATTGGGCGTACCGGATGAAACAGGCAGGTTGGCAGATATGGTTTAATCCCACTGTGACGACACTGCATAAAAAGAAACAAAGCGGCAGGTCACATACAAATAGGGAACGAAGAGTGAAAACACAGCTTCTGTTCATCAAATATAATAAACTGTTTTATACAAAGCATTACGAAAAGAAATATCCCCGCATTGTGACGTTTTGTGTCTACCTTGCCTTTGCACTGCAGACCATAAAAGTAAAAATATTCGGGGCATAAAAAATATGCGCATAGGAATTGATGCTCGTCTTATTGCTGAAACTGGTATCGGACGGTATATCCGTAATGTCATAGCAGAGCTTGCTACTGTTGATACCAAAAATACATATATCGTTTTTTTGTCATCTGACGCTTTTGACACATTTGTGCCTCCCAACACCAGATGGGAAAAACGATTATGTACGGTTCATTGGCATACCCTCAAAGAACAGCTCATTATGCCGAAAATTTTTTCTCGTGAGCATCTTGATCTGTTGCATGTACCATATTTTAACGTGCCGATTTTTTATACCAAACCCTATGTCGTGACCATCCATGATTTAACGATTCTTCATGTTGCAACTGGTAAAGCGACCACACTGCCAAAACCGTTATATTGGTTACGAAGAATCGGGTATCAACTCATTGTTCGTCTTGGTGTGCTGCGTGCTACACACATTATTGCCGTTTCAGAAAGTACGAAAAGCGATATTGTCAAAAGCCTGCATGTTTCCCCGCAAAAAATCAGTGTGACGTATGAAGGAGTTGATACGAACATACAAACAACCAAAGACGCAAATCCTTCTCGTACACCATATTTTTTGTATGTGGGAAATGCCTACCCGCACAAAAATCTAGAATTTCTTATTAGGAGTTTTGGAACATTTGTTGTAAAGCATCCGACGTATCAGCTAGTACTTATCGGGAAAAACGACTTTTTCTATACACGGTTGTCTGCGTGGGTGATGCAGTTTCCCTTTGCCTCCCGTGTCCGGTTTATTACGTCCGCAACTGATGAGGAACTTGCTTCCTATTATATATATACACGTGCTTTTATTTTCCCCTCACTCATGGAAGGATTTGGGCTTCCGGCTCTTGAGGCGATGAAGTTTGGTGCGCCGGTTCTCTGTTCAGACATACCGGTATTCCATGAATTGTTTGCATCCATTCCCCAGTATTTTAATCCTCATAATGAGCAATCACTTGTTGATGCAATGGAGCAGGCGGCAACCGGAAAAAAGAAACAGCTTGGTAGAGAAGAACAAATGTATCTGGAACGCTACCAATGGAAAACTGCCGCAAAACACACACTTCGGGTATATGAGCAGGCGCTGATATGAAGGTTGCACTTATCTATGATAGGGTAAACAAGGTTGGTGGAGCGGAACGTGTTCTCATTGCATTGCATGAGTTGTTCCCTGACGCGCCGCTTTATACTGCAGTATATGACAGGAAAGGCGCTCCGTGGGCACGGGTGTTGGCCGTTCGCACGTCATTCATCAACCGTATTTCGTGGGCTCGTACCCGACACGAGTATTTTGCATGGCTTACGCCGCTCGCATTCCGGTTGTTTGATTTTTCATCTTTTGATGTGGTGATCAGTGTTACCAGTGCTGAAGCAAAAAATATCCGTACAACCCGTTCGACAGTGCATCTTTGTTATTGTCTGACCCCCACGAGATATTTATGGAGCGGATTTTCCGCCTACGCTCGGCAGCAAGGCCTGCTGTCGTTTTTTTTCCGGCTGTGGGCGCCACTTTTGCGGCGTTGGGATCTTTCTGCGGCTAAACGGCCAGACCACTACGTTGCAATATCAGACCGCGTCAGCCGCCGGATAGCGACATATTACAAACGCACGGCGGATTGTGTGATCTATCCTCCGGTTGAGACAACCAAGTTCTTCCCCAAAAAAGATACAGTAAACGGGAAATACTATTTATTTGTGTCACGGCTGGTACCGTACAAGCGACCCGACATTGTGATTGCGGCATGTAACAGACTGCGTATTCCGTTGATTATCATCGGTACAGGCAGTGAATATCCGAGACTGAAAAAAATGGCTTCGGATACAGTTCGGTTTATTACCGAATATTTGACAGATAAAGAAATGCTTCGGTATTATCAAAATTGCCGTGCATTTCTTTTTGCAGGCGATGAAGACTTCGGTATAGTTGCGGCGGAAGCGCAAAGCGCGGGGAAAGCGGTTATTGCATACAGGGAAAGCGGCATTGCGGAAATTGTTGTTGACGGGAAAACGGGTGTTTTGTTTGATGAACAGACCCCAGAAGGGTTGATGCGGGCAATTCGGAAATTTGAAAAGATGCGCATATCATCAGATGCTTGTAGGCGTCAGGCTGAGAAATTCAGTACGAAACGGTTTAAGGAAGAAATGACGGCATATATTCATACAGCGGTAAATCAAGTATAATTAAACTCTATGAAAGCAATTGTCTTTGCAGGTGGTGTAGGAACAAGGTTGTGGCCACTTTCACGAAAAAAGTCGCCCAAGCAGTTTGAAAAAATCATCGGAAACAAATCAACGCTGCAGCTGGCGGTTTCACGGGTGCAACCGGATTTTACATGGAATGACATCTACGTTTCTACGGGAAAACAATATGTCGGCACAGTTGAAGCACAGCTGACGGAACTTCCAAAAGGTCATGTGATCGGAGAACCGGTCATGCGTGATGTAGGACCGGCAGTCGGGCTCGTAACAGCGTTGTTTGCAACGGTGTCTCCAGATGAACCGATGGTGATTCTGTGGAGTGATCATCTTGTGAAGAACGAAGTTCTGTTCCGGAAAATCCTGAAAGCGGCGGGCAGGATCGTGAAACGAGATCAAAACAAGATTATATTTGTGTCCCAGAAGCCGCGGTTTGCCAGTGAAAATCTCGGATGGATCGATTTCGGCAATACCGTTGAAACAGATGACGGCATTGCCATGCATGCCTTTGTCGATTTCCAATATCGCCCTGATGCGGCTACGGCCAAGAAGTATTTTGAAAGCGGACATCATGCGTGGAATTTGGGCTATTTTGTGACGACACCGAGATTTTTATTGTCCCAATATAAAAAATTTGTTCCCAATGTATATGAGGGATTGCAGGAGATTGCACGTGCATGGCAGACGGATACGTATGAACTTGTTCTTGAAAAAGTCTATCCGACACTCGAAAAAATAAGTTTTGACAACGCGATTCTGGAAAAACTGGATCCGGCACATGCGTTGGTTGTTTCTGAAAATATCGAGTGGAGCGATATCGGCGCATGGGAGGCACTCAAAGAATCGCTGGAAGGTACATCGGATAAAAACGTCACGCAGGGAAAGGTATTTTTAAAGGATGTGGATGACTGTCTGGTTTATAATTACGGCAAACAGCTGGTTGTCGGCATTGATGTCTCCGAATTACTTATCGTGAATACCGATGACGTGCTGATGGTATGCAAAAAAACGTCCGTTCCGAAAATCAAGAAGGTAGTAGAGGGATTTGCCGGTACCGATCATGAATCGCTTACCTAATACTATGTGGTATACAGTTACAAAACGGTTGATTGATATTGTTGCAAGTATACTCCTCATCAGTACGATTTTTTTGCCTGTCATCATCATTACTTCCATTGCCATTCTTTTGGATTCGGAAGGTCCGGTGTTGGCGGATACTCCGAACCGCGTGGGTAAAAACGGAAAGTTGTTTAAATTGTTTAAATTTCGTTCCATGGTGGTGAATGCCCATCAGATGCTACGGAGTGATCCGAAAATGGCAAAACTATACGAAGAATACCGGCACAACAGCTATAAACTGGTGCATGACCCGCGTGTAACCAGAGTCGGTAGGTTTATACGGAAGCACAGTATTGATGAAATTCCGCAGCTTTTTAATGTGCTCAAAGGCGATATGAGTCTTGTGGGGCCTCGGCCGTATTATGAAGATGAACTTCGGGAACAGCAGAAAAAATATCCGCAGACAAAACAGCTGGTGAAAGTGGTGTTGTCCGCAAAACCCGGAGTAACCGGTTATTGGCAGGTTTCAGGAAGAAGCGAAGTGAATTTCGACAAACGCATCCAGATGGACGCAGACTACGTGACCAAACGGTCGCTCTTGTTTGATATCCTTATTATTCTCAAAAGCCCGCTTGCGATGATTACCGGAAAAGGCGCGGTATAATCTCCACAGACAGAAGGTTGACAACTCCTCGATAACTTGGAACAATAGAAGTCTACCACGTGCGCAGCATTTCATTAATTGTTTCGTAATAACAGTGTTTGGTAGACTGTTCGTTCGCATATAGTATATAGTTAAATAGTAGGATACTAAGTTACTGAGGACGGGTAACGAAATTTCACTACACAGTCTATGGAAGAACTAAAAAAAATCACCATTGAAGAAACAGCCCCGACGATACAAACGCAAGGAAAAAAGAAAAAGAAGTTTCCATGGAAAGCTCTCGGCATTCCGTTCGGCATATTTGCAGTTCTTATCATTCTCATCGGCATCATGCTGTTGCCTCTCCGCGGTGTTGTTGCCAAGGCAAAGGGAATGACGACGGTCGGTCAGGAAGCAATGCAGGCAGTCAAAGACAAGGATTTGGCGCTTGTAAAAACCAAACTGAATGAAACACGGACAAAATTGACGGAATTGCAGGCGGAGTATAAGAAAGTGCTTCCATTAAAATACGTGCCGTTGTTGGGTGCATATATTGCAGACGGCGAACACGCAATCAACGCCGGTTTTGCCGTTCTTACCGCAGGGGACAAGGCAGTGGAGGCAATTGAACCTAATGCAGACCTGCTTGGATTAAAAGGTGGCAGCAAGACATCGTTTCTTGAAGGAACAGCAGAAGAAAGACTTCAATTTGCGGTAAAAACAATGAGTGCGCTTCTGCCGAAGATCAATGAAGTGGCCGCAAGTGTTGCTACCATGCAGCAGGAGCTGTCTGCCATTGATCCAAACCGGTATCCGGAAAAAATCGGCAAAACAGTCATTAGGTCAAAAATGGTCGGCGGATTTGCCGTGATCGATGAGATGGCAAATCTCTTTGTGAATGCACAGCCGCTTCTCATGAACCTGCCGTCTTTGTTGGGTGATCCGACAGATAAACGGTATCTGGTGTTGTTTCAAAACGATAAGGAGCTCAGATCTACCGGCGGTTTTATTACTGCCTATGCGCAGTTTCGGATGGTGAAGGGAAAACCGATCCTTGAGAAAGCAGATGATATTTATGCGCTGGATGCATCACTCACGAAAAAATTTGCAGCCCCCAGAGAAATTCTTACCTTTCACAAAGGTGTATATAACCTCAATATCAGAGACAGCAATCTGTCTCCAGATTTTAAAGTTTCCATGCAGCAATTCATGGATATGTATAACGTCACAGGTGGTAAGGAAAAAATCGATGGTGTGATTGCAGTGGACACACATGTACTCGTGAAGATGCTGGAGGTATTGGGACCGATCAATGTGTATGGTCGTGAATTCAGCGCCGTGACGGATAAACGGTGTGATTGTCCGAAGGCCGTGTATGAACTTGAGGATTATTCCACCCGACCAGTTGGGTATGTCCGTGAGGCACGGAAGGATATTATCGGGGTGTTGTTGCAGCAGATACTGCGGATGGCACTCGGCGTGTCTCCGTCCAAGTACTGGGGTAATTTGTTCCAAGTATTAGTTGATGAAATTAACCAAAAGCATGTGCTTGCCTACTTTCTCGATACAACAACTCAAAAGGCAGCCGAAGACTTTAATCTTGCGGGTCGCATCATGACTGCATCGGAAAGCGCGGCGATTCTCAAATATGAAGAAGGAAAAGGATGGGATTATCTGCACATCAATAACAGCAATATGGCGGGTGCGAAGTCTAATATGTTTGTGTCCAGCAAGGTGACGAAAGACACGACAGTAGAGGGGAACAAACTGACGACGAGGCTGACGATTGACTATAAGAATCCGTATCCAGGATCTGACTGCGGACTGGAAAGCGGCGGTTTGTGTCTGAACGCGCCGCTTCGGAACTGGGTGCGTGTGTATGTTCCCGCAGGAAGCACACTTGCCGAAAACAAGGGTGCCATATCGCCAAAGGATGGTGCAGCGGTGTCCATGGAAACCTATCAGAGTCTCGGAAAAACAATGTTCGAGGGATTTTTGATTGTCAATCCAATGGGCACAGCAAAGCTGGAACTGACCTACACATCACCGGTGGCCGTGGACGGACAGTATAAACTGCTCATTCAAAAACAGGCAGGTACTGATGGTGAGGAATATATATTGAAATTGAACGGAAAACAGAAAAAAGATCTGCCTCTTGTCGGCGACACCGAGTTTATTTTTTAAACCGTGCATGCATCATCTGCGGATAACCACATTGAATGCGTTTGTTCTAAAACGTAGGAATGCCGGTGATTCAGATAAAGTTCTGACACTGTTTACAAAAACGACGGGAAAAGTCAGAGTGGTTGCCAAAGGAGTACGGAAAATAACGAGCCGTCGAGGTCCATACCTTGACGTCTTTAATGAAATCAGGATTACTTTGCATCAGGGAAAAACGTGGGATACGGTGTCTGAGGTGGACATGCTCGTATCAAGAAGAAACGTGTATACCACATGGATGCGGATGCGTGCCGCGTATCTGATTGTTGAAGTGATCGACAGACTTTTACCTGACAGCGAGCCACAGCACGTGATATATGACCGACTTGGTGCCGTACTGACGGCAGTCGGAACGGCGAGCGACAGCGAAATAACTTCACTTCTGACGTCGTTTTTCAGTGGCGTACTGGAGGAACTCGGATATGCCGCGCCAAACAAGGAATATGGCGAATTTTCAGAACTGATCGGGTATATTGAACGGATATCCGAGCGAAAAATCCGGAGTATGAAATTTTTTCTTTCCTAAGTGATATTGACAAAGAAGAAAAATGCACGATAATGAAAGGAGAACGCGTTGACAACCCTGGCAAGGTTTGAGCGGAAAAAAAAGAAATCAAGTGGGTACAAGTCATTGGGATATCATGTTGTACCAAGCAGGGTGGAACCACGGGTCATACTCGTCCCTAGCATGTGTATGTGTGCGGGCGAGTTTTTTTATGGCAATCAAAGAAGTATACGCTGATGGAAAATTTTCTGCATGAGCGTGTACGATTTGATACAATAAATCTATGACGAAGTTAGAGGAAATTATTGCACTCTGTAAACGGCGCGGATTCGTGTATCCGACCAGTGATATCTATGGCGGTATCGGCGGATTTTATGATCTGGGACCGCAGGGAGTTGCCTTGACGCGGAATATCAAAGAGGCATGGTGGAAGGAAATGGTGACGAGCCGTGATGATGTGGTGGGACTTGATTCTGCAATTATTCTCAATCCAAAGACATGGGAAGCGTCAGGACATGTTGCCGCGTTTACCGATCCTCTGATTGAATGTAAACTCTGTCACAGCAGGCTTCGCGCAGATCAGGAAGATGAGATTGCCGCACACATTGCCTCTCATAAAACAAAAGGGGAACAAGATGTCATATTTACTGAACCTCGGCAATTTAATCTGCTTTTTAAAACATTTGTAGGTCCGGTAGAGGATTCAAAAAGTGTTGCATACCTTCGTGGAGAAACGTGTCAGGGAATCTTCACCAATTTTAATAATATCGTAATGTCAAACCGCGTGAAGATTCCGTTCGGTATTGCGCAGATTGGGAAGGCATTCCGGAACGAAGTGACGCCGGGAAAATTCCTGTTTCGGGTTCGTGAATTCGAACAAATGGAACTTGAATATTTTGTTGAACCGAAAGATGCTGACAGCGCGTTTGCCATGTGGAAAGAAAAACGGATGGCGTGGCACCTTTCCTTGGGTATTTCCAAGGAAAATATCAGATTACGGCAGCATGATCAGACGGAACGGGCACATTACGCATCAGATTCTTGGGACATTGAGTATAATTTTCCGGAATGGGGTTTTAAAGAGCTTGAGGGACTTGCAAATCGTACAGATTATGACTTGAAAATACAGAGTAAATGGAGCGGTAAGGAATTGAAGGTAACGAATCAGGAAACAAAGGAAAGCTATTATCCATATGTTATCGAACCGTCGGTCGGCGTCACACGACTGATGCTTGCATTGTTATTTGAGGCATATACCAAAGACGGTGAACGAACTGTGTTGAAGTTCAAGCCCAGCCTTGCACCATACATGGCGGCAGTGTTTCCGCTGTTGCCAAATAAGGCGGAGCTTGTCACAAAAGCACGTGAGGTATACCTGATGCTGAAGGAAATATTTCCAACCACGTGGGATGACCGCGGTAACATAGGGAAACGATATCTTGCACAGGATGAAATCGGCACGCCGTGGTGTGTCACCATCGACTTCACCACGCTTGAAGATGGCGCCGTAACTATAAGAAATCGTGATACAACAACACAGGAACGTATTAGTGTACCTACTCTTGTTGACTATATTCATGCTCATAAACAATTGTCATAAGGAGGATATATGAAAAAAAGTCTGGTATGGATTCTGATCGGTTTGATTGTGATCGGCGCAGTTGCCGTCAGGTATGCACTGATCAAGGGAAGTCAGACAACGCCGCCTGCGGCGGAAGAAGTGGAAGAGGAAGTGACAGCTCCCGCGGACGCGAGTATTGTGGCTGACGTCACATGGAGCAAAGTCAAAGACAATACGGTGGTATTGTCAATTTCAGGGTTGAAGAATGGCTATAAAACAGTGACGTATGAATTGAGCTATGAAACACAGGGGGTGGTACAAGGGGTGACGAGCAGACCGCTTGACGTGGCAGGGAAAGACATATTTTCCCGTGATGACATTTATCTCGGTACCTGTTCCAAAAACGTCTGTAAACCGCATACAGGGGTGAAAAAAGTGTCGCTTGTTTTGGAATTTACGGATACAAACGGCAAAAGAAGTCAGTTATCAAAGGACTTTGATCTGTAACAGAACACACAACATATACAAATAAAAATAGAGGCGAATCCGCCTCTATTTTTTTGGTTTCTTATCCACACGAAAGGAGCTAAAGACAGGAAGGCAGAGGGTGGGGGAAGTTTCGTGAAATACCCCTTGACAAGGCGTGAAAAATGGGTGAATATGGATATAGATGGGGAAAAGTGGTAAACTTTAGGGTATGAAACTATTCCTTGGGGAATATAACCATACATTAGACGAACGGGGCAGAGTAACGCTACCAAAAAAGGTGCGAAGTGAGTTAGGGGAGAGGGAATTCGTATTAACACGGGGGTTTGATACATGTATTTTTGGCTATGACATGGCGGCGTGGGAGAAGGAAGCGGCAAAGCAGCTGGAAACATCAGTTACAACAGAAGAGGGAAGAGCACTGAGACGGTACGTGTTTTCGGCAGCGGAGAAGGTTGAAACGGATAAGCTTGGACGGGTTATATTGCCTACCCACCTCAAGGAATATGCTCGGGTTGGGACAGAGGTAAAAGTGATCGGTGCCGGTGATCACTTTGAGATCTGGGACAGCAAACAATGGGCTGAATTCGTGAAGGGAAAGAAATAACCATGAGCACCTATCATACGCCGGTATTGTTGAACGAGGTTCTGGAAGGACTTGATGTTGAGACTGGAAAACGCTATATAGACGCGACATTGGGAGGCGGAGGACATACACGGGCAATGCTAGAAAAAGGGGCGACTATACTTGCACTGGATGAAGATACAGATGCAATAGAAGAGAATAAGAAGCTGATATGTCCACGACTCCGGATTGTGCAAGGGAATTTCCGAAATATCGAAACAATTGCCAAACAGGAAGGGTTTATACAGGTAGACGGAATATTGTTTGATTTGGGAGTTTCCAGTCATCAAATCAACTCTCCCGAGCGGGGGTTTACCTTCAGATCTGACGAAGCGCCCTTGGATATGCGCTTCAATATTAAAAACTTAAAAAGTGCGAGGGAACTCATTGCAACAGCACATGAGGATGAATTGTATGAAATATTTGCGAAATATGGTGAAGAAGAGCGTGCTCGGGCAATTGCTGTTCATCTTATCCGCGCCCGTCAGATAAGTCCGATAACGACGGCGGGGCAGCTGCGGAAGGTGATAGAAGAAGTAGTAGGCACAGGAAAAGCGAGCACTGGAAGCATTGCGCGAATATTTCAGGCAATTCGGATTGTCGTGAATGACGAGTTGCAGGCGTTGGAGGAAGGAATCGCCGGAGCAATGCATCTTGTCCGAAGAGGAGGGAGAATAGCGGTTATAAGCTTTCATTCTCTCGAGGACAGGATTGTCAAACGGGCATTTCGGAAATCAGGATACAAAGAAATTACAAAAAAGCCGGTTATGGCAACGGAAGACGAGGAAACAGAGAATCCTCGGTCACGAAGCGCAAAGCTTCGGGTTGTCGAAAAACCGTAAAAAACAGTATGAACACAATTACAAAAATAACCATTCCAACCGCTCTATTGTTTGTTCTTCTGTTGACAGCACAGATCATGTATTCCTGTCAGCTCGTCGGAGACGGGAAGGAAATCAAAGAAATTGACCAGCAGATCGACCAGATGCGGCAGCAGGTATTACTTTCGGAAGAACAGGTAGCTTCGGCATCTTCATTGACAACAATTCGGGAAAAAGCTACGGCGATGGGATTTTCATCCGCCTCCAAAGTTGTCACCATGAACTCCGACAATCTTGTTGTAGCCTTCGGACAAAGCAGATAAAATAACCATAAGTACTACGTATGTGGCGTATCTGGTCCATTTTTTCAGTATTTTTGTTCTGTTTCCTTCTTATAATAGGCCGGTTATTCTATTGGCAGGTCATTTCCAGTACACGGCTCAAGGCGGAAGCTGCATCTCAGCACTTTCTTGAACTGTCGCTTCCAGCTGAACGTGGGACTATAAAAACGGCTGACGGATATGCGCTTGTCATGAATAAGGCTGCCTATCTGGTGTATGCGGAACCGAAAAATATTACGAATCTGCCCATATATTTCAAAACAGTCGGTCAAATACTGGGTATACCCGAGGCGACGATATCGGCGATGGTGACACAGCCGAACCGCGTGTGGATACCAATCGCCCATAAAATAGACAATGACAAAGTGCAGCAACTGAAAGAGCTTGTTATCGGTGGAATAGGATTTGAAAAGGAACCGAAACGGTATTATCCGGAAGCGTCCATGGCTGCCAATCTGTTGGGATTTGTGGGACAGGATCAGAATGGCAATGACAAAGGATATTTTGGTCTTGAAGGATATTATAACCGAGAACTGCAGGGAAAAACCGGCAGCATGACCATTGAAAAAGATGTGTCAGGCGCTCCGATTCTTATCGGAGAAAGTCTGCGTGTGGAACCTGCAAACGGGAGTACACTCCATTTATGGGTGGATCGGACAATCCAGAATATTGCAGAAACCAGATTAAAGCAGGGTATTGAAAAATACGGGGCAAAAGAAGGATCTGTCGTCATCATGAATCCGAAAACCGGCGGAATTTTAGCAATGGCATCGTATCCGTCCTATGATCCGTCCGCATACGCCGACTATGACAGAGAACTGTATAAGAATCCGATTGTCGCGTCCACGTATGAACCGGGATCCACATTCAAGGCTCTGGTACTTGCCGCGGCTATTGATGCAGGAGTGATACAAGCAGACACCATATTCGATGAGTCAGGCCCTGTGGAAGTCAGCGGGTATACCATCCGCACATGGAACAATGAGTATCACGGGCCGATCACCATGACAAAAGTACTGGAACATTCCTCTAATGTCGGTATGGTGTTCGCGGAAAAAAAGCTGGGGAAGGAGAAATTCATCAAGTTTATCAATGACGTCGGGTTCGGAACACTGACACATGTGGATCTGGAAGATGAAACAAGTCCGGAATTACGGGATGACGACGACTGGAAGGAAATCGATCTTGCCACTGCATCATTCGGTCAGGGTATCGCAGTAACGCCGCTCCAGATGGTGCGTGCGACGGCGGCCATTGCAAACGACGGCTGGCTTATGGAACCGCATATGGTAAAAACTATTGAGTCGGAGGGTGGGAAAAAGACGGAAATCAAACCAAAACGAGTTCGTCAGATATTCAGTGCAGCAACCGCTGAGATTGTTTCCGAGATGATGGTGTCAGCTGTCGACAACGGGGAGGCGAAATGGGCAAAGCCAAAAGGATACAGGATTGCCGGAAAAACAGGGACGGCGCAGATTCCTGTAGCAGGCCATTATGACGACAAAAAAACAATTGCCTCTTTTGTCGGTTTTGCGCCGGCTGACGATCCGAAATTCGTTATGCTTGTGACGCTTCGTGAGCCATCGTCTTCCCAGTGGGGTTCTGAAACAGCCGCTCCCTTGTTTTTTAACATCGCCAAGGACATATTTTTATATATGGGCATTCCGGCGGAGCAATAATACAGTGATGGAGTAGCGTGTTTGTTTGGTGAATCACTGATGCTAGAAAATTGTCATACGAGAAAAATACTATAAGCTTCATTTAGCTTCAGTTTGATCATATACATAGCCGTGCGTGTCGTTCTTTTGATATAATAGAGTCCATGATTTCTTGGCTAAAGAGCCTCTACCATTGGGTTGTTGCAGTAGCTGCACTAGTATACTTCAGGTTTCCTGCACGCCATCTTACAGTCATAGGCGTGACCGGTACAGACGGGAAAACCACTACCTCGACGCTTATCTATGAGATTCTGAAGGCCGCCGGATACAAAACGTCGGTTATTACCACGGTACACGCAGTTATTGCAGGGAAATCCTATGATACCGGTTTTCATGTCACAACACCAAACGCTTTCTATGTGCAAAAATACCTGCGGGAAGCGGTCGATCACGGTGATACGCATGTTGTTTTGGAGACAACTTCTCATGCGCTTGCACAGTCACGCGTGCTAGGGATTCATTTTGCAGTTGGAGTACTCACCAATGTGACGCATGAACATCTGGATTGGCACAAAACATACGACCGGTATCTGATGGCAAAAATGAAACTGTTGTTTGCGTCCGATACAGCGGTTATCAATAAAGATGAGGGAGAACTGTATGCGCGTATTTCCCCGCTTCTTAGACGTCATAAACTTGTAACGTACGGACTCAGACGTCAGGCAACCATAACGCCTGAAACACATCCGTTTGAAACTGCACTCCTCGGTGATTTTAATCAATATAATTGTCTGGCAGCAATTGCCGCGACAGGTCTGGTTGGTGTGTCAAAAGATGTGATAAAAAGGACAATCAAAGGATTTACCGGAATTCCCGGAAGAATGGAAATTATTTCGGTAAAACCGTGCCGCGTAATTGTTGATTTTGCCCATACGCCAAACGCGATTGATAAGGCGCTCAAAACCGCGCGGGATATGACGAAGGGCAGGCTCATTCATGTGTTTGGGAGCGCAGGACTCAGGGATCGGACGAAGCGTCCGTATATGGGGAAATTTTCCGCCCAGTATGCAGACAGCATTGTGTTGACGGAAGAAGACTTTCGAACAGAAAATGTGGAAACTATCATGGATGAAATTGCTTCAGGCATCCCTATATATAAAGATGTGCACCGATTTGCTCGTCGTGAAGACGCGATTAAGTTTGCGTTGTCTGATGTAAAAAAAGATGATACCGTCATCATCACAGGCAAAGGGCATGAAAAGAGTCTCTGTCGCGGCAACACGGAATATCCGTGGAGTGATCAGGAAGCAGTGAAAAAACTTTTGAAAAAGTGAACTTCTGTTTATGGTACATAAGACCAATCAGGGACTGTATCAGTCCTCAATAGTGAAAAATATACCGGGAGTCATTCATGGATTCACGTCAAAAACACACGGCTCCATGTTGATTGCGGAAAATCAAAGAAAGCTGTTTCTTTCGCTCGGCATACCGCCCGAATCGGTGATTTCCGCACGTCAGGTTCACGGCAACGCCGTTCACGTTGTGCATCCACAGGATGCAGGTGGCAGATTGGAAGATGTTGACGGCATCGTGTATAAAAAAACGGACGTACGGCAACAGCACCCTTTGCTCACCGTTCATGTCGGTGACTGCGTACCGATGCTGTTTATTGATTCGGTTGCGGGTATCATCGGAGTTGCCCATGCGGGTTGGAGGGGAACAAAAGACCATATTGCGCGCACTGTGCTTAGCGAATTCGTCAGGAACGGTTCGGATCCTTCGCATATTCAGGTGGTGTTCGGCCCGTTTATTCATGCATGCTGTTACAAGGTTGATGAAGAGCGTGCACTGGTATTTGAACGGGAATTTCCCGGAAGCCGCGGTGTCGTAAACCGCTTGGGTGTATCATGGTTTATAGATCTAGGAATTGCGAACATACTGGATTTGAAGCAGGGCGGCGTATTGGAAAAAAATATCGAAAATAATGAACAGTTGTGCACTTATAATAATCCGCTTGAATTTTTTTCGTTCAGAAGGACGACTGAACCGTTTGGCGAAATACTAGGGTTCATCGGATACATATAATATGGAAGCAAAGGATATACAGAGAATTCACTTTGTCGGTATTGCCGGTGTGGCGATGACAGCACTTGCCGTGTATGCAAAAGAGCGCGGTATTGCGGTGACAGGATCTGATGTGAACGGCATATTTCCGACACATGCGATGCTTAAAAATGCGGGTATTACCGTACAGGAAGGATTTTCGTCCGGACACATTTCCAAAACAGCCAATCTGGTTGTGTTTACAGGGGCACACCAAGGGAAAGACAATGTGGAGGTACAAACCGCATGCAAACTGCAGATTCCGGTGATGTCCCATGGTGAGGCGCTTGGATTTTTTATGAAGGGGGCTGAGCAGATTTCTGTTGCAGGAAGTCACGGAAAAACGACAACAAGCGCAATGATTGCAACAATTCTTCATGTTGCAGGACGGGACCCCTCCTATGCAATCGGCTGTGGTGACATACGGGGCATCGGCGCATCCGGTCATTACGGAACAGGTAATATGTTTGTAGCGGAGGCGGACGAATACAGTACCGATCCGCATCATGATCCAAAACCGCGTTTTCTTTGGCAGCATCCGGATATTTTGGTTGTGACGAATATCGACTTTGATCATCCAGACGCATATGCATCACTTGCCGATGTGAAAGCGGCCTTCGTGTCGCTTGTTGCCCAACAACAGGGAAAACAAATAACGATTCTAAATGCGGATGATCCGGAGAGTGCCGCAATCACAAACGCCAAACATACGCTCCTGTACGGTTTTTCTCCCCGCGCGAACGCCCGCATTACGCATGTGGGATACGGAGAAGAACAAACATTTTTTACTCTTTCCATGGATGGAACAGATGTCGGTGAATTTGTACTGCATGTTCCGGGACGGCACAATGTGCTCAATGCTGTTGCAGCGGCAGTTGGCGCACTTTCTGCGGGCGTGTCTTGGGAGGAAATAAAAAAAGGACTTGCGGCATTTCAGGGTACAAAGAGAAGATTTGAAAAAATTGGCGAAGCAAACGGCATGGTGGTATATGACGACTACGCACATCATCCAAAGGAAATTCAAGCATCTCTGGAGGCGGCGCGCGATTGGTTTCCTGAAAGAAAAATTATCACTGTGTTTCAGCCACATACCTATTCAAGAACCAAGGCATTGCTTGAGGATTTTGCCAAGAGTTTTCAAAATAGCGATGTCGTGTTGTTGACAGATATTTTTGCATCAGCGAGAGAGCAGGATACGTTAGGGATAACAACGGCAACACTGGTTGAGAAGGCCGCTCAGTACCACAGGAATATCCAGTATACAAAGGGTAAGAAAGAGACGCTGACTTATTTGCAGAACATTGCGAGTTCAGGTGATGTAATCATCATTATGGGTGCGGGAGATATTTATGAATGGGGCCCAGATATTGTACGGGCAATCAAAACAATATAATTTATGACGGACGCCTATAGACAATTCATCGAAACAATACATATGCCGGTCAAAGAACGGGAACCGCTTGCGCCGTACAGCACGTATAAAGTGGGAGGTCCTGCAGACCTGTTTGTGGAAGCCCGCGTGAAAGAAGACATCGTGCAGGCGGTAGAAACGGCAAGAAAATGCGGTGTAGCGTTTTTTATTTTAGGTGGCGGTTCAAATATTTTAATCGGTGATAAGGGATTTCGGGGAATTGTCATCAGAAATTTGACGAAGAACATAACAGTGCGCGGCATGAAGGGCGCAATAACCAAAGGTGTTGCTGACGGAAGTGTATACGTGGAAGCGGAATCAGGTGTCGCCCTGAACGCGCTTGTCAGATATACCATTGAAGAAGGGCTCGCGGGTCTCGAAATGCATCTCGGGCTCCCGGGTTCCGTGGGAGGAGCGGTGTTCATGAATTCCAAATGGATGAAACCCCCGTCGTTTATCGGTGACGCGGTATATCAGGCAACCATTCTGACGCCAGAAGGAGAAATCAAAAGCGTAACCAAAGAGTATTTCCGTTTTTCTTACGGATCTTCCGTCATCCAAAAAACAGGCGACATCGTGTTATCCGTCCTGTTTGCCCTCA
This sequence comes from uncultured Gammaproteobacteria bacterium, assembly GCA_964609895.1. Taxonomy (GTDB): domain Bacteria; phylum Patescibacteriota; class Microgenomatia; order UBA10105; family UBA927; genus CAIJMI01. The sequence continues at coordinate 41,163 of CAZSTG010000003.1, forward strand.
AACGGGCGGAGAAAGAAGCGCTGTGGAAAACGGCAAACGAAAGCATGGAATACCGGAGAGCGTCGCAACCGCAGGGAGTAAAAACAGCAGGATGCGTGTTCAAAAACATATCCTTGATGGAAGCGGTTACCGCAGGTACGCCGAATCATACGACTTCAACGGGTTATCTGATTGACAAATCAGGATGCAAAAACCTGACGATCGGGGGCTCAGCCGTATCGCAGGTTCATGCAAATTTTATCGTCAACACGGGCTCGGCGACTGCGAGTGATATGGTACAATTAATTGAAACAATAAAAGAAAAAGTGCAAGAGAAATTCGGTATAACACTTGTTGAAGAAATTCAGCGGATAGGAGAATTTTAATATGGATAAATTTGTCGTTACGGGGCCAACTAGACTTCACGGCGAGGTGACGAGCGCGGGAGCAAAAAATGTCGCGCTGAAGGCAATTGTTGTATCGCTTCTTACCGAAGAAACGGTGATTCTCCACAATATGCCGCATATCAGGGATGTGATGCTAATGCTCGATGTGGTCAGAAGCCTCGGTGCGGTTGCGACATTTGAAGGAAATACGGTGACCATTGAAGATGGAAAATCGCGAAGCACAACCGTTCCTTTGGAAATTGGGGCTCGGCTTCGTACGTCATCCATGGTTTTAGGACCAATGCTTTCCCGCTATGGAAAAGCCATGATTCCAAACCCAGGGGGCTGCAGAATCGGCGCGCGGCCGATAGACCGCCATGTTGAAGGATTAAAAAACATGGGTGCAACAATTGACTATAACTCGACGGACGGATTTTTTCATGCGGAAGCTGAACACCTCCACGGTGCCGACATCACGTTTGAAAAAAACACGCATACGGGAACAGAAACACTGATTCTTGCCGCAGTACTGGCGGACGGAAAAACAGTGCTTCATAATGCTGCGGAAGAAGTGGAGATTGATGATCTGATCGCTCTTTTAAATTCGATGGGGGCAGACATCAAGAGAACAGGACATAGGGAAATTACCATTAACGGCGTTAAAACACTGCATGGTACCGAATACACAATCATGTCGGATCGTAATGAAGAAGTGACGTTTGCGATAGCGGCAGTTGTTTCCAAAGGGAATATTGTTGTGCATCATTCAGAACGGAAACATCTCAAAGAATTTTTAGATGTATTTGTAAAAGCCGGTGGAAAATATAAAACAGTTGACGATACAACGACTGAATATTATTATGACGGCCCACTGAATGCAGTTGATGTGACGACTGCGCAGCACCCCGGTTTTATGACTGACTGGCAGGCGCCGTGGGCGATACTGATGACGCAGGCAGAGGGAACATCGATGATCCATGAAACAGTATTTGAAAATAGGTTTAGTTATGTGGAGGAACTCAAAAAAATGGGTGCGAATATCGAATACTTTGATCCGGTGGTTAGTAATCCACAAGAATTTTATAACTTTAACTGGACGGATAAAAAAGCAGATACGCATCAGGCAATAAAAATTACAGGTCCGACGACACTTCATAATGCGATTACTTCTATGAGTGACCTTCGTGCAGGCGCAACCGTCGTCTTGGCTGCAATCATTGCCAACGGAAAAAGTTATATCCATGGGGTTGAACAGATTGATCGTGGCTATGAACATATTGATACCAGACTGCAATCCCTTGGTGCTTCCATAGAACGCATCGGGGAAGATACAGTTTGATGAAGGAGGATTGTATGGCAGATGTAACCGCAGTGCTTTTGGCAGGAGGAGAATCTACACGTTTTTTCCCATATGAGGAAAAAAGCGTCTGTTCTTTTTTGGGAACATCCTTTTTAACACGGCATTATGAACAACTGTCCCGACTTGGCATGAGGCATGTTGTTGTGGTGACCAACAGGTCAAATACCGCACTCATCAAATCCGTTGCAGTCCCAAAAACGATGCAGGTTGTGTATGTAGAACAACAGGAAAAAGGTCAGGTACAAGCAGTCATCGCATTGGAACACGTGTGTAAGGGGCCTGTGCTTCTTCTGAATGCTTCAGATTATTATGCTGATGCATGTATTCAGCCGTTTTTGAAATCGGCAACCAAAGATATTCTGCTTGGTGCGGTCAGAACGTCTGCGTATTTTCCCGGCGGGTATCTGAAGATGGACGGAAAAGGATCGGTACAGGCCATTATCGAAAAACCGAAACAGGGTACTGAACCGAGTGATGTTGTCAGAATCCTTGTTGATTATATTCCCGATATTTCGCTTTTAGTCGCTGCAGCAAAAGAACATGGAGGTAATCCGTCAAGCGGTTATGAAGAAGCACTCACAACGCTTATTGCACACGGCAGCACCGCAACGCCGATGATTACGGACAAAGATAATTGGAAGGCGATAAAATATCCATGGCATATATTGGATCTGACGGATCAATATTTGTCGGAACTGAAAGGTCAGCAGATAGACCCCAGTGTCGTCATAAAACCACACGTTATTATAGAAGGGAATGTTGTGATTGAATCAGGCGTCAAAATTTTTGAAGGAACGAAAATTGTAGGGCCTGCGTTTATCGGAAAAAATACGATTATCGGAAACAATAATATTATCAGATCATCCGTGATCGGCCGTGATTGCGTGACAGGATTTAATACAGACATTACCAGAAGTGCCATAGGCAACAACTGCTGGTTTCATACCAATTATGTCGGAGACAGCGTTATCGGCAATAATGTCAGTATGGGTTCAGGAACTGTGCTTGCGAATTTGCGTCTGGATGACGGAATTATCCCAAGCACGGTCAAAGAAGAAAAAATTGATACAGGACGGAATAAACTTGGTGCAATGATCGGGGACAATGTCCGGATCGGTGTCAATGTAAGTACCATGCCGGGAATCAAAATCGGACGTGATTCTTTTATCGCCGCAGGGATTGTGGTGACACAAGACATTCCGCAAGGATCATTTGTACGGCCACTCAGTGTCGGATTTGTGATTAAACCAAATACAAAAACCGCGTCAACTTCCAGAGAAGGATTTCGGAAAGGCTTATGAAACGCCCCACAATTTTATTGCTTTCCGGATGGGTGCGAACAAATGTAATAAAAGAGTATTACAAAAAAACTATTCAGGAATTTGAAAAAAAGGGGTACACAGTATATGCCCCTGATATGCCCGGATTCGGAGCCGCGAAAAATCCTGACCACCCCCTGACACTGCATGATTATGCCGTATTTGTTTCTGCATATATAAAAAAACAAGCGATACAGCCAGATATACTGCTCGGTCATTCCTTTGGTGGCCGTGTGATCATCGAGTATCTTTCATTATTTCCTTTTAACGGTAAGGCAGTGGTGCTTTCGGGAACACCGGGGTATCCATCGATTAAAAAAAGCAAAATGTTACTGTCACTTCTTATTGCCAAAATTGGCGGAACGATTGTCTCCTTGCCACTTATTTCGAAACTGAAAGAAAGAATCCGCGGATGGTATTACTATATTGTAGGCGCACGCGATTTTTATAGGGCAGAAGGAGTTATGCGTCAAACATTTAAAAATATAGTGCAGACACCGCTAGAACAACAGATGAAAACAATACGTATCCCGACGTTACTCGTGTGGGGAGCGGACGATGTGATCGTTCCGCTCAGCGTCGCCAAGAAGATGAAGCAGACAATCTCAACCGCGACGCTTATTTCCATACCCGCATGCGGACACGGATGCATTGTTGAGACACCGGAGCATTTTGTGAAAGAAACAATGCGTTTTATACAACATCTATGACCGAAATGTTCAGTATCATCATAGCCCTGATTTGGCTGATTCGCATCGGTATAAACATTGTCTCATATATCGCCCTGTGGTATGTCAAAGAATACAGACCAGACAGGATGATCATTCATCTAAAAAAAACAAGACAGGGGAAATGGATACTTTTTCCCAAATGGAAACTTCCGCCATTTTCAACGAAAACTTTCACATTGACGGGTGTACTTTTTCTGACTGAGCTTGCGTTATTTATTTTTCTTCCGTATCAGCTATTTATAAAACTGCTTATCATGGATTTTGCGCTTTTTCCATTGTCGTTTCTGTTTGCCATGCTTGTCCGCATTCCCACCAAGTTGTTTCACATATATACCATCGCAAAGGCACGCAAAGTATTAGCTGCACACACATGGAAATCAGTTATAGGCATTACCGGCAGCTATGGAAAAACTTCAACAAAAGATTTTGTGACAACTATTTTAAGCGGCGCGTATAGCGTATTGAAAACAGAAGCAAGTAAAAATTCCAGTATCGGAATTTCTGAAACGGTGCTGTCAACATTAGTTGACACACATCAGATGTTTGTTGTTGAAATGGGAGCGTATAACGTAGGCGAAATAAAAGAAATGACAGAGCTTGTGCGGCCGAATATCGGCATTATTACGGCAATTAATGCACAGCATCAGGATTTATTTGGTTCGATGGAAACGACGATGAAAGCAAAATATGAATTATTGCAGGGGCTTACCCGTAACAAAATTGCAATTGTGAATGAAGATATTGAAGAAACACACGCCATGGGACTATGGGCAAAACAGGAAGGAGTGCATGTTTGGTTTGTAACCAGAGACAAAAAATTGTATACAGACGCCACGTTTTGGATCGACGCCGTGGCCTCAGATACAAGTTCCGTGACGTTCATGCTGCATTATAAAAAAGAGAAGGAAAAAATTACGGTTTCAATTAGCGGAGAGCACTTTGTCATGAATATTGCTCTTGCCGTGGCGGCAGCTGTTGCAAGCGGACTTTCCTTCCGCGAAGCATGCACCTATGCGCATCGTATTCAAAGATCAGGTAATGTGATGCGCCTGCATATTGGAATAAAAGGGGAAACACTGATTAATGACACATTCAACAACAACCCGGAAGCAGCGATTGCCGGTCTTGAGTATCTTGCAAAATTTTCCAAGAAAAAGATTCTTGTTTTTCAACCGATGATAGAGCTCGGAACATTTACTGACTCATCACATGAGCGCGTGGGTAAAGTTGCAGGAAGCGTATGTGATGAAATTATTCTTACAAACGATAATTTTTCAAAGCCTTTTATACAGGGCGTACATGAAACGAATCCGAATATCAGTGTGCATATTTTACCGGCCGAAAAAGCTGCGCAACATATCAAACAATCAATTTCAGCAGGTGACGCGGTGCTGTTTAAAGGAAAAGAAGCTGAATTTGTATGGAAACACATGGTTGGAAAGAAGTAAACGCTGTATGGTATATCCAATTGGACTATCGCCAAATATTGAACGTGATGATGTTACAAGAGCATGGACAGTGTTAGTTTCTCCGTGGCGATGGTATCAGAATGACGGTTTGAAGAGTGTGTCACTTTGGTTTTCACAAAAATTCGGCACTCCGTATGTTTATTTTTTTTGTACGGGAAGAAGCGCATTAACGACGCTTTTGCGTGCACTGCACATCGGTACAGGTGATGAAGTGCTGTTACAGGCTTTTACTTGCATGGTTGTGCCGAACGCCATCCGTTTCGTAGGTGGAGTGCCAGTGTATGTTGACGTTGACAGCTCGGGAAATTGTGACGTGAAGGATATTGAACGAAAACTTTCGCCGCGGACAAAGGCACTGATTGTCCAACATACGTTCGGGACACCGGCAGACATGGATGCGATTCTTCGATTCGCAAAGAAAAAGAACATTACTGTTATTGAGGACTGCGCGCACGCACTCGGCGCGACATACAAAGGGGTGCAACTCGGGTCGCTGGGTGATGCGGCGATCTTTAGTTTCGGCAGAGACAAGTGTATTTCCAGTGTATTTGGCGGTGCCGTTGTGGTGAAGGATGCGTCCGTTGCCGCGGAAATTTCCAGACTGGAAAAAAAATATGCATATCCGTCACGACGTTGGATAAGCCAGCAATTGTTGCATCCGATACTGACATGGCTCGCACTGCCGCTGTATGCATCCGGCATCGGCAAAGGTTTGCTAGTGCTGTTTCAGAAACTGCATCTGCTTTCGTTTCCTGTGGAAGCGTGTGAGAAAAAGGGAGAGCAGCCAAAAAATTATCTCATGCGGTATCCGAACGCGCTGGCGGTATTGTTGATACATCAGCTTACAAAACTTGATCGGTACAGTGCTATGCGCAGACAAGCAGCCCATTTGTACAGACAGGCATTTGGTGGGAACAGGGACATCACTATGCTTTCAGAAAGAGATGGAAGCGGGTATCTCCGTTTTGGCATTCTGGTCAACAATCCGTCTGCAGTGCTCGGATATGCGAAACGTCACCATGTCATTCTCGGAAACTGGTACCATGCAGTCGTTGATCCAGAGGGTAGCGACATGTCGCAAGCGATGTACCATACAGGTTCATGTGGTCACGCGGAAGTGATGGCAAAACACATTGTCAATCTTCCGACACGAAAAACGCAGGCGGAAGTGCAGGAAATATCCAAACTTGTCCTTGACTCGCTTCAAAACACATGACGACACAGACAGACATCATCGTTGACAGCTATATACTCGGGCAGCTACAGGCAAACTGTTATGTGGTGTCCGACAGGAAAACGGATGACATGCTTATCATCGATCCGGCGGATATGGGTACATTTGTCGCTGAAGAGATTGAGCGGAAAAAAGGAAAACCCGTCGCCATTTTGCTGACGCATGGCCATTTTGACCACGCCATGGGGGCTGCGGAATTGCAGGCGATATACGGCATTCCCTGTTTTATGGATATGCGTGATCAGGCGATTATCAGCCGTATGCAGAAAACCGCTGCGCATTATTTGGGAAGAAATATTTTGGAATTCCCGCCAACATGTACGCCGCTTGATTTTTCCCGCACCGTGTACGGTTCTTTGTATGTAGAAAGCATACATACGCCGGGTCATACTCCGGGCAGCGTTTCTTTTTATCTGAAGGAGAAAGGCGTATTGTTTACGGGCGACACGATGTTTGCGGGCGGGCTGGTCGGGAGTACCAATCATACATATAGTAGGCCGCTTGATCTGAAGGATTCACTCGCACGGCTCTCCACATATCCTGATGCGACGATACTCTATCCGGGGCATGGGGAGATGACTATTTTGGATGATGAAAAAGCAATATACGCTGCTAAGAAATCAGTATGATACAGATACACACAGAAGCGGACAAAAAAAAGTGGGAGGTTTTTATAGACCGGTATGCGACGGATGCGCTGTTTCAACGGTGGGATTGGGGAGAGGTAAATAAACGGCAACATATTGAGTGTCTTCGTTTTGTGTATGAAGAGCAGGGTAAGATAACGGCCATTGCGCAGGCGGTTGTTGTGCGTGCCCGACGCGGCAATTTTCTTCATGTCCGTCACGGGCCGATTCTTTCTGTGTGGAACAAAAAAACATTCCGCTTTGTGATCCGTCATCTGAAAACTGTTGCCAAGGAAAAACAGTGTGTCGCAGTCCGCATCAGTCCAAGGATCGCCAAGACGGATGCCACGCTTGCCATGTATACGGAAGAGCACGGTATTGCGTCCGCGATTCATGCAATGGACGCGGAACACGCGTGGGTGCTTGATATTACCCAAGACGAAGACGCGATACTTGCGGGTATGCGGAAGACAACCAGATATGAAATACGAAAAGGAGAAAAGTCGGGGGTAACAGTCATGAGTTCGACGGAAATGGAATCACTTGCATCGTTTATGGCGCTCTACCGTGAGACTGCGAAGCGTCAGCATTTCGTACCGCACACGGGTATCGAAGAGGAATTTGCGGTGTACGCAAAGATGGGCAATGCGGTATGTATTACGGGATATGTCGGGGACGTGCCGCATGCGAGTGCGGTCATCATTTTTGCGGGTTCCGAGGGGATTTATCATCACGGCGCGTCCGTCACTTCGACAGTGCCTGTATCCTATGTTGTACAGTGGCATGCGATTTTAGAGGCGAAAAAACGGGGTATGAAGCAATACAATTTTTGGGGCGTGGCACCTGAAAACGAACCGAAACATCCTTGGTTTGGACTTTCTTCGTTCAAAAAAGGTTTCGGCGGGAGTGAAGTGCAGACGATACACGCATATGATTTCCCTGTATCATGGCGGTATATCGGCTTATACATTGTGGAATGGCTCAGAAAGCAGCAAAAAGGCTACTCGTGATATACTATATAAAACTATGACAACGTCTGGGAGAACACACAAAGATTCCTTCAGGGATGCATTTGCCGGCCTCAGGTGGACGGTTGTGACGCAGCCAAATTTTCGGATTCATCTCATTCTTTCTTTTCTGGCATTGGTGCTCGGGTTTTTCCTTCGGATAACATTCGTGGAAACGGCAATTATCGTATTCACGATCCTTTTGGGGTTAACCGCGGAGATGATCAATACCTCCATTGAGGCAATGACCGATCTTATTACGAAGGAACGTCGTGAAGATGCGCGGATTGCAAAAGATGTAGCGGCGGGCATGATGCTTCTTACTGCGATAGGTGCAATACTTGTCGCATTGTGTATTTTTGTTCCTTATTTCATCTTAATATAATTATGGTTTTTTTACTCGGCGCATTATTATTTTCTTGGATAGTCAGCAGCAGCTTGTATATTCCGTTTATCAAACTGCTCTATAACTTTCGGATGCAACGCATGAAGCAGGTGACGCTTGATGCATTTAATAAACGGACGCCGATATTCGACAAGTTCCATCAGATAAAAGCAGGAACTCCTGTTGGCGGTGGCGTGCTCATTATCCTTGTCACCACCATTCTTTTTCCGCTTGCGCTCGTGCTGATGAAATATTTTTGGGTGCCGATCACTTCTGTATATCCGATGGCTGCGGAAATAAAGATATTATTGTTTACCTTTATCTCTTTTGGATTATTAGGGCTTCTTGACGACATGAAAAAAACGTTTGTTCTGAAGTCTGATTTTTTCGGACTAAGGCTGCGCCATAAACTGATTCTTGAAATTATCATTGCAGCGGTCATCAGCTTTTGGCTGGTTACGGATCTGCACATCAATATTTTTTATCTCCCGCTGTTTGGTGTTATTCACATGGGGTGGTGGTTTATTCCGTTTTCCATGTTTACCATAATCGCGTTTGCGAATGCATTTAATATTACGGACGGACTGGACGGATTGGCATCCGGTGTGCTGATGATCGCACTTTTTGCTTTTTGGATTGTGAGCGCGTCCATTCTCGATACGCCGCTTTCCGTATTTCTGGCACTCTGGATTGGTAGTTTGTTGGCGTTTTTATATTTCAACGTCTATCCGGCGCGTATTTTTTTGGGTGACGTCGGCGCACTGTCATTTGGTGCGACGTTTGCTGTGGTGGGACTGATTCTCGGTAAAGCTCCCGCACTGATCATCATCGGCTTTGTGTTTGTCATCGAAGTCGCCTCGTCGCTCATTCAGCTCCTGTCCAAAAAATTTTTCCACAAAAAAGCATTTCCCGCCGCGCCGTTTCATCTGTTTTTGCAGTATGCGGGATGGGCTGAACCAAAGATTGTCATGCGTTTCTGGATTCTTTCGATTGTCTTTGCTGTGTTCGGACTCTTCTTTGCTTTTTTGACAAAGAATCCGATATAACGCTTCTTATGACTGTATGGATACGCGTCCAATAGGAATCATAGATTCTGGTTCGGGAGGTTTATCGTTATGGAGTGCTGTTGCAACGCTTCTTCCCGACGAATCCATTGTCTACCTTGGAGATCATGCAAACGCGCCATACAGTGACAAGACAAGGCGTTTTATACAGGCGCGGGTAAAAAAACTAATCCGTTCTCTGGTACGGCAAAATTGTAAACTCTGCATTATCGCATGTAATACTGCAACAGTTGCAGGTATAGATTGGTATCGAAAGCAGTTTCCCACACTTCCCATCGTTGGTGTTGTGCCCGTAATAAAAACCGCGGCACAGGCAACAAAGACGAATACCATATGCATACTGTCGACGGAATTTACGGCAAAAAGTAGATATGTAAAAAAACTGATTGCAAAATTTGCACCGACAGCATCCGTCTTTTCCCTTGGCAGTTCCAAACTGGTTTCGTACATTGAATCGGAAAAACAAGACAGAGGGAAGATTGAAAAAGAGCTCTGCCGTATGTGCAGCTCGGTTGCGGAGAAACCCGTCGACGTCGTCGTTCTCGGGTGTACCCATTTTCCGTTCATCAGAAACGAAGTGGCGAGGCAGTTCGGCAGATCCGTTCTCATTCTTGATTCCGCTGGTGCTGTTGCGAGACAGACAGAAAGAATTATTCGTACAAACGGTATCGCGTCGTCGAGTGCTCCCGTATATGCATTTTTTACGACCGGCAATGCCAAACGTGTATCGTATGTCATGTCACGGCTTTTGGGGCGTGATATAGTTGTCGAACATACGGCAATCTCTTAGAATAGGAATATGACGACATTTAAAGGGAAAACGGTCGCAATAACAGGTATTTCCATTGAGGGAAAAGATGCGCTGGATTTTTTTCTGAAGGAAGGATGCAAGATTATCTGCTGTGACAGGCGTTCCGAAGAGCAATTGGCCGAAACAATTGCTTTATATACAGATTCGCCCGTGACATGGTGCTTCGGTTCATCGTATCTGTCCCGTCTTCACGAGGCGGATCTAATTGTTAAAACGCCGGGGATGTCACTTTTGACTCCGGAGCTGGTACAGGCAAAAAATCGCGGTATTGAAATCACGAGTGTGACCAAATTGTTTTTTGAACTGTGTACCGCCCCCATTATCGGTGTGACCGGAACCAAAGGAAAGGGAACGACAAGCTCCTTGATACGGGATATGCTGGAAACAGCAGGAAAGACGGTATTCCTAGGGGGTAATGTAGGAATTGCCTTGTTATCGCGCGTCAGATCCATACGTCAGACAGACTGGGTGGTATATGAACTGTCCTCATTTCAGCTAGAAGATATGAATTTGAGTCCCCACATCGCGGTTGTACTTCGGATTACGCAGGATCATTTGGCAAATTTTGACGCAAACGCGACCAATTTTCATGCAACACGGGAACTGTATGTGGAGGCAAAATCGCAGATTGTGCGTCACCAGACGGCAGACGATATCGCCGTCATCAATGGAGGGGACATGACAGCGCGGGCATTTGCAGAATTGACGCCCGCAAAAAAGCTGTATTTTGACCGTTACGGGACGACCGCTGATTGTTATGTAGAATCGCATACCGTACACCTAGTTGAACAGGACGCTGTAACGGAAATTGCAGACGCATCAACAGTACAAGTTCGTGGAGATCATAATCTGGAAAACATCGCCGCGGCAACGCTTGCGTGCCGTGCCGCAGGTGTCTCTGTTTCGGCAATACAACAGGCTGTCCGTGCATTTAAGGGATTGGAACACCGGCTGGAATTTGTCCGGACTGTGCATGAAGTTTCCTATTATAATGATTCGTTTTCAACCGTTCCGGAAACAACCATTGCCGCAGTCGAAGCATTTGAAGAACCGAAGGTGTTGATTCTGGGAGGATCGGAGAAAAAATCAGATTTTACCGTCATGGGCGAATACATTGCAAAAAGCAACGTCAGGGGTGTTGTCGTTATCGGTGACATGACGACACGCATCGAAGAAGCGTTAAGAGCTGCTCATTTTAAGGGAAAAATTGTCACAGGATGCACTAACATGCAGGAAATCGTTATACAGGCAACCAAGTTGTCAAAGCCGGGAAGTGTGGTGGTATTGACCCCCGGTTGTGCGTCGTTTGGAATGTTTGTTAATTATAAAGATCGCGGAAAGCAGTTTAAACATGAAGTTCTTGCATTGGCATAAATCAACACTCGGCCCTCCGGATTACCTGTTGATAGGATTGGTAGTTCTCTTGTCAGGATTCGGACTTTTGATGGTATACGATGCCTCTGTTGCCATCGCCATCAGGGATTTCAACAACCAGTATTACTATCTGACGGAACAACTGAAATGGGTTATCCTTGGACTGATCGTTTTTACCGTCGCTTCATTTGTGGACTACCGGATATACAGGAAATTCGCCCTTCCGATGCTTGTCGGCACACTTTTTCTGCTGCTTGTTGTGTTTTTGCCCGGCGTCGGTATAAAAGCACTTGGCGCTAAACGGTGGATCAATCTGGGATTTACTGTGTTACAGCCTGCCGAATTGGCAAAGCTTACCCTTATTATATATTTGTCCGCGTGGTTTGCGGTGAAAGAAAAAGGGAGACTCATTTCATTTCTGCTGCTGTTGGGGATGATTGCAGGGCTTATTATTTTGGAGCCGGACTTAGGGACAACATTAGTGATTCTTGCAACAGCAATGACGATGTATTTTTTTTCTGGTGCGCCCGTCAGACAATTTGCTTTAGTGGTACCGGTGCTTATTGTATGCATCATCGGACTTGCCGTCTCTTCTCCATATAGATTTCGGCGGCTGACAACGTTTTTTAATCCTGAAAACGATCCACTCGGTGCGTCGTATCATATCAGGCAGGCAACCATAGCGCTCGGTTCGGGCGGTATGTTCGGTGTTGGTCTCGGTAAATCACGGCAAAAGTATGAATACCTGCCCGAGGCAAATACGGATTCCATTTTTGCCATCATTGGAGAGGAAATAGGATTTGTCGGTGCAGTCGGATTGCTTGTTGTGTTTTTTATACTTATCTGGAGAGGATTTCAAATTGCCCGTCGCGTTGAAGATCCGTTCGGCAGATATCTTGCACTCGGCATTACCACTTGGATTGCGTATCAGGTGATCATGAATATTGCAGCAATGGTTGCGCTTATCCCTCTTACCGGCGTTCCATTGCCTTTGATTTCATACGGAGGGTCTAGTCTCATTGTTGTTCTAACAGGACTTGGTATACTGGTTAATATAAGTAAATTCAGAACTCATGGCTGAACTGCATACAGGAAAGAAAGTCTGCGTGACAGGGGGACATTTGTCTCCTGCTGTTGCCGTGATTGAGGAAATACTGGCAAGCGGAAAACCGTGGACTGTTGTGTTTGCGGGCAGGGCAAAAACATCCCGATCAAGTGTCTTTGCATCGGAAGAAAAACAGTGTATTGAGCAATTGCATATCCCATTTTTTCCGCTGCATGCAGGCAGGTTATCCAGAACGTTTTCTTGGGATGCACTGTACGATGCGTTGACTATTCCCGTCGGTTTTGTCGAGGCAATCGTGTTCTGTCTGCGGGAAAAGCCGGATTGCATTCTTTCTTTTGGGGGATATGTGGGGTTGCCCGTTGTGATTGCCGGTTGGCTGTTTGGCATTCCCACTGTCATTCATGAACAAACACACAGACTCGGACTTGCCAATGCGATTGCTTCCGAATTTGCACAGAATATCCTGCTTACGTTTCCCGATGCGCGAAAACAACAGGATAAACGGGTTCGCGTAACGGGGTTGCCGCTTCGGAAATCATTTTTTTCCGCTCCGGCACATGCATCGTTTCCCATCCCCGCAAAAAAACCTGTGTTGTATATTACGGGCGGCACAACCGGCGCAGTGTCGATGAATGATTTGCTTTTTCCGTGCATCGGTTCGCTGGTGCACGACTATACAGTGATTCATCAGACCGGTCAGCAGTCATATGCAAAAGCACTTACTGTGCTTGACACGCTGCCCAAAGACGATAAACCATTGTATATACCGACGCCATATGTGGAAAGCGGCGACGTATCTTGGATCATGCATCACGCGCGGCTTGTCATCGGAAGATCGGGAGCCAATACTGTCGCAGAAGTTGCCGCACTCAACAAATCCGCCGTATTTATTCCGCTGCCGTGGGCAGGGTCGCAAGAACAACTCCGGAATGCAACGTGGTATGCCGCCGCCAGCGGCAACGTGCATATTGTTAATCAGCAGCGCACGACATCCGATCAGTTGTGCGAAATCATCCGCGCTGCTGCATCGCATGCGGATACAACAAGCGATACACAACACCATGCAGTTCCTGCCGCAGCACGGGCAATCGTTGATACACTTGCCTTATTGATGTAACCATTTCATGAATCCAAGAAACGTATCAGGAAAACGGAAAATCGTCAGTGCAGTTGCCGCAGTTTGTATTTTTGCAATTGTTGTCGGAAGTATATATCTGCTACTTCGGCTGTTTCAGATAAAAAATATTATCGTTTCCGGAGATCCTGCAAAGGTGGAAGTAAATGCAAAACAGTTTGTCGGGAACATGATTTTTTTCCAGCCGGATGCGGTGATTGCACAGATTAAAACCGATAATCCACTTGTCAAAACAATCAGGATACGAAAACATTTTCCGTCGACATTGGAACTGGTTGTCTACAAACGACAACCGATTGCCAGACTGCATACACAGACGGCAATTGTCGGCATTGACAGCGATGCGGTAGTGACTGATGTGTTGGGAAATGATTCGATTCCTGTTATTCAGATTGATGTGCCGCTTGTGAGAATGGGACAGCGCATGAAAGATGAAGGAGTGAAACAGGCGGTCGGAATTATCGCGGGGACGCAGGATTTTCTGCATATTCGAAAAATACAAAATTATGAAACAGCGTCACTGCGTGCCCAAACGCAGGAATCAGACATTTTTTTTCCTCAAAAAGGGGATATTCGCCCAATACTGGATACTTTACAAACGTTGATGACGGGGTTTAGAATAAAAGGTACCATGCCCAAAACGATTGATCTTCGTTTTGATAAACCTGTTGTTCAATTTTAATTATGGCACGCGACAGAATTTTAACCGGAATTGATATCGGGACCTCCAAAATTACCACGCTGATTGCAAGCATTTCAGAAGAACAGGATGTACGCGTTGTCGGCGTAGCAACAGTAGCAAGCCGCGGTCTTCGCAAAGGACAGATTGTGAATATTGAGGAAGCAACTGGCGCAATTTCCCAGTCACTTGATGCGGCGGAGCGGATGGCAGGTGTTTCCGTTCCAGCGGCTTTTATTCTTACAGGTGGCAATCATATTGCATCACTTAACTCTCATGGCGTTGTTGCCGTTGCCGAACCGGATAAGGAAATCTCCGGAAATGATGTGGCGCGCGTCATCGATGCGGCAAAAGCCATTTCCCTTCCGTCATCCCGTGAGATTCTGCATATCATTCCGCGCGGCTATCTGGTGGACGGGCAGGAAGGAATTGTTGATCCCGTAAATATGACGGGTGTACGGTTGGAAGTAGACACACATCTTATTACCGGAGGTTCTATTGCAATCCGCAATTTATATAAGTGTGTTGAGGATCTGGGAGTGGAAGTGGAGGGAATTGTATTTGGCGGACTTGCATCTGCATCCGCAACACTTTCTGATACAGAAAAAGAATTGGGGGTGGTGCTCGTCGACATAGGTGGCGGAACAACGGATGTTGCGGTGTATGTGGACGGAGCACTTTCCTATTCGTCGGTGATTCCGGTCGGTGCAATTAACATAACAAAAGATTTGGCGGCGGGGCTTCGTATTTCTTTGGAAAGCGCGGAAAAAATCAAACTCGCGCTTGGAGTGCAGCCGAAAGTGCCGGTTCTGCCGGAGACGGAAGAACAGCCTGCAGGAAAAACAAAGACGGATAAATCGGATGAACTGGATGTTTCCGATCTGCAGTTGATTGAGGATATGAAAACTGTTTCACGGAAAACGCTGGTGGAGGGTATTGTAAAACCGCGGCTGAACGAAATATTTTCTTTGGTGGGGCTGGAAATCAAGAAAAGCGGATTCGGCGGTATGACGCCGTCCGGCGTTGTACTTACAGGTGGCGGTGCATTAACCGTCGGGGCAGTTGAATGCGCGAGAAGAAATCTGGCAATGCCGGTGCATGTGGGAACGCCAAAAAATATTTCCGGCCTTATTGAGGAAATCCAGACGCCCGCATATGCGGCAAGTGTCGGATTATTATTGTACGGAGTAAAATCGGAAAAAAGTGACAATGGTCCTTTGTTTAAGGGATTGGGAAAACTTGGCGACAAGATCCCAATGAAAGGTGTTGCAGGGAAGCTTATAAATCTGATAAAGTCATTTCTGCCATAAAAAAACACTCTCTTCAGTATCTGCCTCTGAGGAAATGATACGTTATGCTGATTAAACCGGAGATTGCGAGATTTGCAAAAATAAAAGTTGTCGGCATTGGAGGCGGAGGAAGCAATGCAGTCAATTCCATGATTTCGGCCGGCACGATCAAGGGGGTTGATTTTATCGCCGTCAACACGGACGCGCAGGCACTGCTGACTAATCTGGCACAGACAAAAATTCAAATAGGCGACAATGTGACACGGGGTTTAGGTGCAGGCGGCAATCCCGAAATCGGCAGACAGGCGGCGGAAGAATCAAGGGAAAAAATCAAGGAATATCTGCGCGACTGCGACATGGTATTTATTACGTGCGGTGAGGGTGGAGGAACAGGAACGGGAGCGGCACCGATATTTGCGGAAATCGCCAAGGAACAGGGTGCACTTACTGTTGCTGTTGTGACAAAACCATTTCGGTTTGAAGGAACGAGACGCATGGTGTCTGCTGAAGAAGGCATCATGAATCTGAAAGACAAAGTCGACACACTCATCGTTATTCCCAATCAACGACTGCTGGAAGTAATCGATAAAAAACTGACATTGCTTGAGGCATTCCGCGTTGCCGATTCTGTGCTCAGTCAGGGCGTACAGGGAATATCTGATCTGATCACTATGCCGGGACTCATTAACGTGGATTTTGCGGATGTCAGGTCTATTATGACGAATGCGGGATCGGCGCTTATGGGGATAGGAACCGGCGTCGGAGAAAACAGGGCGGCGACAGCTGCAAGAACAGCGGTTGCTTCTCCACTTTTGGAAATGTCCGTTGAGGGGGCAAAAGGTGTGCTCTTTAATATTACCGGAGGAACTGATTTGACGATGGCGGAGGTTGATGAGGCTGCAAAACAGATTGCAGGTGCGGTAGATCCGGATGCAAATATTATTTTTGGTGCAACCATTGATGAAAATCTGGTCGATCAGGTAAAAATATCCGTGATAGCAACGGGTTTTGATGAAACCAAGAAACGGCTTCGGGAAATGTCGGCCGCACGGGGCGCGACACAGACGGGTTTCGGGCAGGGGTACACACCGCGTCCGATGCAGCCGGTACAACAGGTGCAGCCTGTTTCCCAGCAGCCGTCGCAGGCGTCGTCACCCGTGTTTACTCCGCCGAACGATGTTCCTCCGGAGGATGATGAATTTGAAATCCCCGCATTCCTACGGCAGAGGAATTAGGACAGAACGCTCCAATCTCTCCATGCTACCATATGAGACTATATTTTGAGGTCTTCATAACGGAACAGTTTGAAGATTTAAGTTGATTTTTGAGGCTAAAAGTGGTAGTATATACATGTTGTTCCTCGTAGAGCTTCTGTATATTTTTACCACAAATTTCAGACTGTTTCGGATAATGTATGTTATTCGATGCAGAAGACTTCAAGCGATTTATAATGATTAAAGAAGGTCTTGATACTGGCTCAATACGTCATTGTATGAGTAGGTTTAGGCTGTTTAATCAATGGTTATATGCTTCGGGTTTAGAACTCAATAAAGATTGTGTAGAAAGGTATTTTTCAGAATTAAAAGAAAAAGGATTAAAGAATAATTCGCTTAACACATATAGCTTCATGTTTCGTCATTTGGTTTCTTATTGCAAAGATAGAGGTTTACCCAGCGATTTTTTTGATGGCTTTAAGTCATTCAAGAAAACTAAGCCTGATATTATTATTTTTACTCAAGAAGAGATTGAGAAAATTCTTACTACCGATCTTACATACGGTTTGTTTCATGGAAAATCTTCTGACTTTTTAAATTTTCGATATAAGACAATGACCATGTTTCTTGCATATACTGGTTGCCGATATTCAGAGGTAGCAGAATTAACAGTGAAGCACGTTGATATTAGTGCAGGAAGAGCAACATTTGTGAATACCAAAACAAATGAAAATCGGACAGCGTATTTTACCGAACCATTGAAGAGTAATATAAAGAAATTAATTGAGAATAGACAACCGAACGATAGAATATTTTGTAATTCCTCAAACAAACAAATTCAGGTTACAGAATACAGTGGTGATTTAAAAAGAAGAGCAATAGAAGCAGGAGTCACAAAGAGAACGTTCCCCCATAACTTCAGACATAGTTATATAACCCACATGTTGGAGGCAGGTGTACCTATTACAGAGGTCGCAACGCTCGTCGGACATAAAGACATACAAACAACCTATTCAACGTATATGCATTTAGCTGATAAAACACTTGAACGAGCTGCGATGCGTCATCCGATGGTACGGAAAAACGTTGATCCGAAAGAAATTTTGAAGATGATAAAAGAAATGATAGAAGGATATCATTTGGAAAATGACAATCGATTTACATATAAAATTGAAGATAAAGGAGAGGAATTAAATATAAGCATTTCAAGATCATATGAATAATACCTATTTAGCTAAACCAATTACATGGGATACGATACGTACTCGGTTTGATCCGCAACATGTTCAATTCGAAGCTGAAAAAGAATTGAAAACAATCACACCAGAAAAAAGGGAATTCGAAGGCACAACAAATATATATAAAGCGTTCACTCTTAAAGAGTTCGAGAATGGAGTTTTATTGAGTGAAACATTGAAAGAAGAATATAAGACTTTTGCTATTGACCTTAGTCGAAATATTCAGAAAGAATACAATTGTTCAACTGTTAGTCAAAAAGCTACAGCGGAGCTAATAGCTTGTTCGTATAGTCGGATATTACAAACGACAATGATGATTACTCGATATCTCAATATTGGCTCGGTGTCGGACAGTGGAATTAAATATCTAGCTGTGATGTCTAAAGAGCTTGATCGAGCACAGAGGCACTATACAACGGCATTACAAACCTTGTTTATGCTCAAACAACCACCATTGAATATTACTGTAAAGGCAGAAACAGCGAATATAGCTAATAACCAGTTAATACAACAAAATAACCACGTTAAGCCCATATGATTACTCATAATTCTTTGGTGGCGGAAAACTGTCTAAAAATACGAATAGATGATTATGTGCGTCAGGTAAGAAATAGTCTTAAAAAAGTTATTATAGAAGCTCAGATAAATGTAAATGGCGACAACATTAAACTTTGTGAATCAAATACAAGATTTGGCGGATCAAGATTATGGTTTGAATGTCCGTTATGTAAAAGGAGACGAGAGATTCTATATATCAATTCAACAGGCAAAAAAATAGTTTGTCGAAAATGTATCAGATTAAATTATAAGTAAATTGAATTGTGAATGGTTTGCAGTAATAATCTATCGGGATATAATAGCGGTAGTGGGACATATATTTAAGATATTGGCATGAAACAAAAACTTATTACCTTCATGTTTTTTTCTTGGTTGTCTTCTATTTTATTCTTTATTGCATTAATTGTTTTAATGGTTATTGCAAATATAAGTATACAAAACCATATTGTTGCATGGATTTTATATATGGATATTGGATTTGGTGTTTTATCTTGTTTAGGATTTTTTACAAGTGTTTTATTAATACATGATCCTGCTTACCAAAAAAATTCAAAGAAAGTTAAACCAATTAAATTTATAACCACGGTAATAGCATTTATAATATTGTTTATTCTTGTCCCCCGTTTAATATCTGGTCGCTATTTACAAGCAGCCTCAGTATATGCACAAAATGGAGATAGTCAAAAAGCGATAAATGCTTATAAAAATGCTAAAATTGCGTTACGTTGGACTATTTCGGATACTTCTGAAGTAAAGAAAATCGATAAATTAATTGCAGAGACCCCAACAGATTGTGTAATCAACGAAGTACAGGTTAAGGCTACAAAGGAAAAATGCGATGAGTGGGTAAACTATCTTAAAACATCATTAACTCCAACTCCGAAACAAACCACCTTTACTTATCCATGCACAGGAGGAAATTCAAAACAAACGATTTACGTAAAAGATAATAGTGACTGTCAACAAAATTATACAGATTGTGAACTTAATGATGGTACATGGAAAGTAATGGCAAAAAACGATTGTAATATTGCTCAAGGAAGAACTGGTTCAGGAGGAAAGATTGACTGTGTCGGACCAGATGGAAAACATCTCCAGTTAACACAGCAAGAGTGTGACAATTTTAATGCTGCTTGGGGAAAGCCTAGAAGTGGTGGTAATAATAATGCGACAACAAACGTGCGAACATCTGCGACAGCAAACATTAGATCAGCACCCGCAAATAATGGCATGATTCAGTGTTCTTATTCAAACGGAGAATATCAATATAACTATGGTTTTATCACAATTGAAGAATGCATGGTAAAAAATAATCAGTATTGGGATTCATTAAAAGTACCATCAACCATAGGTTCAAATACTCAACCAACTACTACGCCATCAAACAATCAAACTACAGTTAATACGTCAGCATGTTATAGCCAGTATAATGCAGATGTTCAAAGGGCAAATAGTTATGGAGGTAATGTTGGTGCAAGTATGAAAGAGATGGCACAAAATAATTTATCATACTGTTTATCCTCAGGAAATGTAACTGCAGTAGGAAATGTTACAAAAGAGCCACCAAGAGATGCGAATGGAAAACTTTGTTCTGACTATACATCTGAAGAGATGGTAATCGCATTATCAATGGGTTGTCCTTATCCCTGAAACACATTAAGTCTTTTTTATCAGAAATCCTCTTTTCGACAAAGTTTTAACTTAAGTTTGTTTTAAAATATAGCCCATAATAATATTGCTATAGTTTGATCTAGATGAGTACTAGATTTGCTATCCCCTTATAGGGCGATAACGTACCTACTTCTTTTTTAGACTTCATATATAGGATAGAAAACCTATTTTTGATTGATTAACTGATATGAATTCCCAAGAACAAAAAACAATTGTTGTCAAAACCAAACCAAAGGTTCTCCCTGTGGAATGTCCAGTGTGTCACAACTTTGGAACAGTTGGATATGCACAAAAAGTCTGTCATGGCTGTGGAGGTAAGGGGTACATTCTTGTACCGGCTGAGGAGGCGCTACCATGATCTTCGAGAATTCACAATTTAGTTTAAATAACCAGTCATTATTAAAGGATAAGATTATTCGGCACATACAAGAGCTAGGTGGTGAGTATGAACCCGAAAGCAGTCTAAGTTTGAGGGATCAGCTTTTTGTATGCGAATCTATCGTGGAAGCCCCACCTGTTAAACAAGTTGATAACAACGGAATGATAAGTGTTAATGGGAGTGTTAATGATAGCTATAAACGAAACGTTAACTTTGAGTTAACACAGAGTAAACTAAACGTTGTTATTAAGTTAAAAAAATGTACCTACAAAACCTCTCCAAAAGATATTGCGATTTTTCTTGAACAATTTTTTATAGATTTTCCCTCCAAGTCAGGTCATTGGTTATATATAGCACAACATTGGACTCCAAGAACGATAGTCAGAGTCATAGAGAAATTGATAAAACTTGATTTTTCAGGGAGAGCTACTCTTCATAATCCTGCTGGTTACTTTACATACCTAATTAAATTCAGAAAGAAACGGAGGAGTATATGAATACCAATGATAGCAGTAAACATTGCTATAGAATCATTCTAAGAGTGTGGAAGAACGGTGAAAACAGTAAAACGTACCGTACAACAAAATCCAAGCGTTTTTATTCAGTTGTTGAGGCGGAAGATTTTCAAAAAGCCTATCTTAAAGTTTCTTACGGTAAAGACAAAACTAACTTCGGTAAGAATGAGGAATTTTATAACGATGGCGACTACATGACCAAGAAAGAGTTAATTGAGGCATTCAAAGCCTTCACAGAGCAAAACCGAAGTACAGATAAGGGTTCTACGAGGAACAACTATCGAAACGGCTGAGGTTTGTGAGTGGGGATTACTAAGGAAACTAGTCCCCACGAATGAGACCTTAGGAATGTTAAAATACTATCCTCTTTTGTGAAAATCTGAGGCTGAGTAAAATACTATCGGTCAGTACAAATTAGTTATAGGGGAGCGTAGCCTCAGAATCAGGTCGCATTACAAGTATTGTACGACGTTAATTAGTTTACTGGTTTTAGGTTATCGAGAAGTTCCATTTGTTTGCTTTTAAAATCGAAAGTAATGCGAAATCTATTAAAAAAACATTCATGACCAAGAATGATCGGAGTAGATGGTGGTAATTTGTCAGTAAAATAAAACGGACATATTAATTTTGTATTACATACATAAAGTTGAACATTGCCTTTAATTGTTTGTATGGGTTGGTTATTAACACCCTTGAATTCTCTTGTTTTTGTAGGATCAAGCGTAAGGTTTAATGCTTTTGCTATATCAGTAATACAAAGACACGCATCAGCACCAGAATCTATAAGGGCGACGATAGATTGTTGTATTAATTGATGTGAAGATGGATTGCCTAATCTAATCTGTATCCAAGGTTTATAGACATCTTGTTGTGGTGAAAAATATGGATATATCGCCATATCTAAGTAACAAATCCAAGATAATTAGCAGCAGCGGGTACAAGTAAAATATCTTTTTGTAGTTTTGTCTTTTGGGTTATAGAATTAAACGATTTAGAATAAGCCACAACTTTATTTTGTTTTTTGTTGTAGGCAATCCAACCTGATTTATATTTTTGAAGGTGAGAAGTTAGATCAACTATTTTCATATATTCTTACTATATAGATTATATATCTTTTGGTCAATTATACCACGATCTGGATTGTTAGAACAATAAAATATACTATTCAGTTAATCTATTTGATTTAATTTTGTTACTCTGATACATTCTTTTTGAAGACTTAAAAATGTATTGAATCACATTGGTATCTTTGGGAAAGATTGAAGCTAAGAAATAATCCTGTCCTATAAATCCCCGCATTCCTCAGGCAGCGGAATTGATGTTTGTTACATAAAGAATTTTTTTCTTCCTTGTTCTGCTTGGTCGGTCATCGTTTTTTTGAATGCACATACAGCAGATGTACATTCTTTATGTATTGACTGTCATTGTTTTTAGAGCTACTATTGCGTTTTATGGCGTTCATATAAGCTATTTATATATGAAAGAATTCGTTACATCGAGCGGTGTAGAAAAAATGCTGCATGAAGGAAAAATCATCGGCGATCATGAAAAACCACATGATATGTTTCGCCGTGTAGTTGATACTGTGTTTAACATCGAAAAACAATGGCAGAGTAGTCCGGAGGAGGTTGACAGGTACAGAACAGTATTTGAGAATCTGACCATCAGTAAAGCAATTTCCCTCGGCAGCCCTGTACTTACGAATGCCGGACGGGACGAACATAATCAGTTTGCACTTTCTTCCTGTGTTGTTATACCTGTAGATTTAAGAAAAATTGATGAGGCGACGGTAAAAATTAAGGGATATTATCAACAGAACATGGGATCCGGTTTCGATTTTACTCCGTATGAAAATCCGGTTCAGTTGCTTTTGTGGCTGAATGAATTAGCAGATAAAGAAACGCAGACAGGACGATATGACAGATACATTGGAAACATCGGAAATCTTCACATTTCACATCCCAAAATACGGGAGTTTATTGGGGTGAAACGTACCAACAAAATTGCGCATTTCAATATTTCAGTAGATATTGATGACGCGTTTATGCAGGCTGTGAAACGGCACGATGTGTATCAACTGGCCGACGGAACATCCGTGGATGCGGCAACATTGCTTCACGATATTGCTGAAAGCGCGCATTATAACGGAGATCCCGGAATTCTATCTTTGGAGCGAATGAACAGAGATAATCCATTGAAAGAGGTTAGTCCGTATACATCTGTTCCTCCTTGTTCCGAAATGGGGTTGGCGCCGGGAGAAACATGTCAATTCGGATATATTAATCTGTCAAAGTTTGTTGTGGACGGACACATTGATTACAAGCGTTTATTTGTCGCATCATCCGTGATGACACGTGCTCTTGATAATGCCATAGAAATAGGAGTGTCCAGATATCCCGACATGGAAAGCAGCAGGTTGGCTTTGCTGAAGCGAAAGATTGGCATAGGGGTATGCGGATTGGCAGACACTTTCATTCAGTTGAATTTGCCGTATGGATCGGAAGAAAGTTTGCATGTTGCCAAAAATATGCTGTCCTGTATCAATTACGCATCTAAGGCAACATCCGTGACATTGTCTGAACAGCGCGGTTCCTGTCAGGCGATGCAAGACAGTGCACACAATGAGTATTACCACGGGTTTATTGAGGAGCGGTATGCACACCATCCGACGGATATAGTCAGTACGGCCAACTGGGAACAACTTGCCGGATATATCAGAAGAACAGGACATTTGCGTAATATTCTTACCACAGCGTTACCTCCGACGGGAAGAACGTCAATTCTTTTGGGGGTGACTCCAAGTATAGAACCATTGTTTTCAACCCGATCATTGAATGAAAATACGCAGGCAGTTATTAATGATTTTGTTCATGCCCACGCCGATAACGGCGCATCGGATGCGGTACTGCATCGAGCAGAAACAGAGGGAACGTTTCAAACATCACCGCTTGACGGTAAAGAAGTGTTAAGAACAGTGAAAGAGATATCCGCAAAGGAACAACTAGACATGATCGCTGCAATATCCGGCGTGTATGACGAAGCAGTATCCAAAACGGTGAATTTGCCTCGTACCGCTACAGTAGATGATGTTGCTTCTATCTTTATGCACGCATATGATTTGGGTTTGAAAAATATATCCGTATACAGGGACGGCAGTTATGAAAACCAACCTGTCAGCTTATGAAAGAAATAGACGTTGCCATCATTGGGGATATCGCATGGAATGAGGATATTACTCCAGCCGGCAGAAGCATCTCTCCCGGAGGTGCTGCATATTATTCATCTGTGGGGGCGGCGCAGTTTACCGAACGCGTTGGTGTGGTTGCTCGGGTCGGTCAGGATTTTGATTTATCTTATCTTACCGAAAAAGGTATCGATACGGAAGGAATACTCGTATCCGAAAAGGAAAAAACATGCAGATTTGTGCTAACACAGCACGCGGATAATTCCAGAAATTTTACAGCGGATCGGGGGGTTGCCGGCATTGTGGAGACGGGAATTTTTCCTGCCTCGTATGCATCTGCCAAATATATACACTTACCCACGCAATTACCGTCACATGCGTTAACGTGGATTGACAAGCTGACGGAACACCCGAATGTTTCAGTGGACAGTTTTGAGGCGTTTGTTAAGGAATTTCCCGAAATGACGAAAGAAATGTTTCGTAAAGCTGCTCTTATTTTTACGAATGAGGATGAATATCAGACACTGATGCAGTTAGGTCAGGAAGCCTTCTCTTCGCCCGTAATTCTGAAAAAAGGGAAGCACGGTGCTGTATATATACATAAACATGATACAATTGTTGTCCCTGCACACGCGGTTGATCCGGTTGATACAACGGGCGCAGGAGATGTTTTAGCGGGTGCATTTTTGGCACAGCGTGCACAGGGTCGTTCTATTGAAGCGTCGTTACAACACGCCGTTGATTTGGCGTCACAATCGGTGACAGCGTTTGGTGTCGAACATATGCGTACTATAAGGAGGGAACATGTCTAATATGAAAGAAAACGGAAACCGTTCGGTTATACACACAATGACGGAATTTACGAGAAGTGTGTTGCAGGAGAATCTGGCAGCGTTGGAGAAAAAATATGCGGCCGATCAAGCTGCCATGGGCGCCGCCGTAGAAAAAGGCGATGAATATCATGATAATTTTGCATATGAACAAGCAACAAGAGATAGGGATATGACTTATACACAGTTATTGCAGGCAAAAGAGAGGTTGCGGGATGTTCAGATCATCAAGCCAAGAAGCGAAACAGACACGATCGGTATCGGAAACGCAATGACCATACGTTTCGAGGGTGAATCTGAAGATGAAGGGTTTACATTATTGGGAACGGAGGACGGAAACATCAAAGACGGATGGCTCTCGAATACCTCTCCTCTGGGAAGTGCCTTGTTCGGCAAAAAGGTTGGAGATGTTATTGAATTTGTAGCAGGGGAAGGGGCACAAATAAAACATAAAATTACCGTTAAGAGTATCCGTCCCGGTGTCTTTTAATGGCTTTTTTCTGCACGTATTATCTGTGTGAGTGCACGTGTTGCTGATTCCGCTGTCTGGTGAGTATTGTCAAATGGGGTAATGTTCCAATGTAGAGTTTCTGCCCACGTAAGATACTTCAATTCCATGGCGTCCTGATTTTTCAGGCTTTCGATATCATCCGATGTAATGACATTTCTTTTCATCATCCGTTCTTCACGGACTTTATTATCAACGTGTATCAGAAATGCCATGGATGGTTTGGTTATCATTCGTCCTATCCCTGTCCATATGTTCATCCAAAACGGAGAAGCCCCCATACTGTCATGTGCTACCAGTGTCGTTAAGAGGGATCGGTCCTGAAAAACATCCTTATCGGTATTTTTTAACACCGGCTGAATGATCATCTGATCAACCCATACATTACTGAATGCATAATATAAAAGGCGCACGTTTGAGTTTTTTGTTTCATTAAAGGGTTTTCTGAACGTTCGCATCCAGTCGGGAGGACAATGAGTCAGTAAACCATCGTATTCTTTCGCGAGGTTTTCTGCGAGTGTTGTTTTTCCGCTCGCATCAAGGCCTTCCAGATTATATAATCCTCCCCGTTCTGTATTCATGAGGAGAATAATATAAGCTATTTTAAGATTATGCAAGGCTGAATTATTTGTTGTCAGATACAAGCATCTCGCAGATGTACGTCATACATGGTGTCGTCATGAAGTGTATGAGACGCCTCTTTACGGGAGCAGTATGATACCATGATAAGTATGAAATCGTTGAAGAACTGGTTTGAAAAACATTCATTCCGTCTCTTTATTCTGTATTCTCTGCTTCTTGGCGTGCTTTACAGTACGCTCTCCATCGTTCGTCACAATCATTTTCAATCCGGTGCCTTTGATCTGGGACTGTATGATCAGGCGGTGTGGAAGTTCGGCCACATGCTTGGTGCCTACAATACGGTAAAAGAACGCATTCTATTCGGTGATCATTTTGTTCTCACGCTTCCTGTATTCGGCATACTTTTTTATCTCTGGGATAATGTACGAATTCTCTTAATTGTTCAGGCGTTTGCTATTGCGTCATCAGCAATCCCAATATTTTTGATTGCAAAAAAACGCTTGGCTTCTTCCATGGCTGCTTGTTGTGTAGGCATCATGTACAGCCTGTTTTACGGCATTCAGTATGGCGTATATTTTGATTTTCATCCGATTATCATCGGTGTTGCCGTTCTTTCTTGGCTTGCGTATTTTTGGGAATATGACAAAAGATTGTTGTTTTGGATAACGCTTGTTGTCGGACTGGCGACGCAGGAAAACATGGGGATAGCCATCGCAGGACTGGCGGCGATATTTTTCTTTCGAAAAAAATATTGGAAAACCGCAATTATCGTCGGCATTCTTGGCATCGCATATAGTTTACTTTCCATAAAAATTTCCGCGCTGTTTTCTCCTGTGGGGTATCAATATCTGCCTCAATTGCCGACAAGTATCAGTCAGGCATTTGCCCAATTATTTGACAGTGAGGAAAAACGACAGGTGTGGTTGTATAGTTATTCTACGTTTTCCTTTCTCCCACTGTTATCTCTAGGCAGTGTGATTGCGGTGCTGGCGGATTTGTCCCAGTATTTTGTAACGGGTCCGGAATTTGCCAGAATGTGGAGTCCGTTTATGCATCATCGGGCGATTCTTGCTCCATTTCTCGTTCTTGGAACTATTGATGTATTGGCATTTCTCCGCAAACGGAAAATCCGTGTCGTCTATGTATCGGTTGTTCTTCTCGGTGTTTCGCTTATCCTGCAATACGTATTTCATTTTCCATTGAACAAACTGACCAAGTCCGCATACTGGAAAGAAGAACCGTGGATGCAGGATGCGCGGCAATTGCTTTCACTTGTTCCGAAAAACGCGTCTGTTGCTTCGCAGCAAAATTTAGTCCCACATCTGTCGCACAGAAATGAAATATATCTCGTATGGCCGAGGCAGCATGACATTGAATCCATGCCATGCGGGCAAAAACTGTGTTGGTGGTTGGATTTTGGTGGACATCCCGAGTATCTGGTTGTTGATACGAGACCCGATCAATGGCTCACGCAGACGCTTGAATCAGATGAGAACTGGAATAGTGCTATAACGAACATGGAAAAAGCCGGTGTGATTACACTGCAAACGGCAGTTGGAGGTGCGAGACTCTACAGAATCGTCAAATGACCCGTTTTTGTCTGTTTTTCCACTATAGGGTATAATAGAGGCCTGCCATGTGTTTCAATTAAGTTCCTTACTGAAAGGTCAAACTTGAAAGAAACGCTCTTTACCATCATGGGCGTGTAACTGGAGCATCTGCAGAGAGATGCATCATTCTATGACAAGGAGTCAGACATGTTGACAGGAATGCTGTGGACTGTTGATTCAGTTCCAACTCTCGCTGATATTCAACGCGGGATAGATTTTTACGAAAAAAAATACGGCATAAAACCAGACCTTTGCTACTACTCTCAGAATGAAGTAAATTTTCCGAAACTGCCGAAGACATTAACTCGGGAACTTGAGTGTGTCGCATCGGACAAAATCAATGTAGGCAGTATATGGTTTGGCAAAAAGAAAGGAAACTAAATAACAATTACATACCATGATGAAACTAATACAACCGAGATTTTTCTCGTTCATCCTTTCGAGGATATTGTTGTATTAGTTTTCTGCAACTTGGCCGTATAAAAAATGTTATATTGAGGACAGGTGTCTATTTTGCTATACTAAGAAAAGCAAAAAAGCGTCATCATCTGTCATCAGCAGAGAATCGCTTGAATAAAGAACGTCTGTGCAAAGACAAGTAGAATATTCCGGGTAAGCCCGAAACAGCTGTCATTAAGAAGCAATAAAGGTGGTACCACGAACATCCGTTCGTCCTTTGTGTAATAATAAAGGAGGACGGTTTTTTTATGGCAACACTACATATCGTATCAGGTGAAAAAACGAACATTCCCGCATGGGAGCATGATGTCCTCACGTTCTGGGATGAAACACATGCGTTTGAACAGTCCATCTCCTCTCGTCCTGCGGATAAACAATACGTATTCTACGACGGCCCTCCGTTTGCAACTGGCCTTCCGCATTACGGACATATACTTGCTTCCACCATCAAGGATGTGATTCCCCGCTATTTCACCATGAAGGGATACCGCGTAGATCGGGTCTGGGGATGGGATTGCCATGGCGTGCCAATTGAAAACATGATTGAAAAAGAACTCGGACTTACGGGTGGCAAAAAAGGCATTGAGGAGTTGGGTATCGGGAAATTCAACGACGCATGCCGCGATGCGATTCTGCGGTTTGACAAGGAATGGGAAAAAGTGGTCAGGCGCATCGGTCGGTGGGTTGACTTCAAACATTCCTACAAAACCATGGACAAGACCTATATGGAATCCGTATGGTGGGCTTTCAAATCATTGTTTGATAAAGGGCTCGTGTATGAAGGGCGGAAAGTTATTTTGTATTGTCCGCGCTGCGCAACCCCGCTTTCCAATTTCGAAATCGCAATGGACAACAGCTACAGGGATGTGGAAGAAGCGTCAACCACCTATAAATTCAAAGTCACAGGAGATACTGATACATATTTCCTTGCATGGTCGACAACACCGTGGACAAAACTTGTTACGACGGCACTTGCCGTGAATCCTGATTTGACATATGTGTTTGCAAAACAGGGCAATGAAACATATATATTGGCTGAGTCGCGACTCGCATCGCTTGATGAGAGGCCGTATGAAATCATAAAAAAGGTGAAAGGCTCGGATCTGCACGGCATGCATTATGAACCGCTGTATGATTTTTATCCGGAACGGACAAAAGAGGAAACAGCGTTTATTGTTGTGGCGGATACATATGTCACGGCAACTGAGGGAACGGGAATCGTAACGCTTGCTGTGTATGGAGAAGATGATTACCGCGTCATGAAAAATCATCATGTGCAGCTTGCGGAACATGTGGATACGGACGGCAAATTGAAAAAAGAAGTAACACCGTGGGCAGGGATGTACATCCTGAAGGCAAATCCGCTCATTGATGAGGATTTGAAAAAGCGCGGTCTGATATACAAGGAGGCGCGGATCACACACAGTATACCGACGTGCTACCGATGTGAAACCCGTTTGTATTATGCGCCCGTTCCCGCGTGGTTTATTGATATACAAAAAATAAAGCCGCAGCTGATGGAACAGAATCAACATATCAACTGGTATCCTTCGTATTTAAAAGAAGGACGGTTTGGAAAAGGGCTTGAACAGGCACCGGACTGGAATGTCTCACGGAGCAGATATTGGGGAACGCCGATGCCGATATGGGTACACACAGATGCTGACGGCAACGTGACACGACGAATCATCGGGTCTGTTGAGGAACTCAAAACATGGGCGGTTGATTCCGAATCAGTCAAAGACATCACAAATATTCACAGACAATATCTTGATGATATTGAACTCTGGGTGGATGATCAAAAAACAATGAAAGGGAAACGGATTCCTGAAGTGTTTGACTGTTGGGTGGAATCGGGAAGCATGCCGTATGCATCCATCCATTATCCATTTGAGAATAAGGAAAAATTTGAAGCAACACATCCGGCGCAGTTCATTTCCGAATATATTGCACAGACGCGCGCGTGGTTTTACACACTGCACGTCATGTCCGTTGGACTTTTCGGCACGCATACATTTGAACACGCGGTAACCTCCGGAACCATCCTTGCGGAAAATGGGGAGAAAATGAGCAAATCAAAACGGAATTTTCCCGATCCGAATATCGTATTTGAAAAATACGGCGTTGATGCACTTCGGTTTTATCTCATGAGTTCCGTTGTTATGAAGGCGGAAAATATCAATTTCTCGGAAAACGCGGTGAAGGATGTATATCAGCGCGTGATAAACATAGTATGGAACGTTTTCAGTTTTTATCAGTTATACAAAACTGAAGGCGAAACCATCATCAGCCCTACGCCGGTGCATATTTTGGATACATGGATCGTGAGTAAAACGAACATACTAATCCGTGATGTGACCCGTGCACTGGACGGGTATGATACAGTGCTTGCATGTCGAATAATTGCCGAATTTGTTGATGCGCTTTCCACATGGTATCTACGCAGGAGTCGTGATCGCATTCGTGATGATGTCACTGCACGAAATGTGTTGGGTTGGGTAATTCGCGAACTTGTAAAAGTGATGGCGCCGATGACGCCGTTTATCACGGAGCGGATATATCAGCAGCTTGTCGTAGGCGACACATCAATTCATCTCGCGTCATGGCCGAATTTTGATGAAAAAGCAATTCAGCCGGAGTTGGAACAATCTATGATGAACGCGCGATTGATTGTAGAAAAAATCCATGCGAAAAGAAAAGAATTGAGTATTGCAGTCCGTCAACCATTACACAAGGCAACCATATTAGCTGGATCAATTCACCTTGCCGACGAATTCATATCTGTTGTGCTTGACGAAACAAATATAAAAGAGCTGAAGATCGAAAATCAGGGATCAGATGAGATTCAGGTGACGTTAGACACAAAGTTGACACCCGAGCTCATTGCCGAGGGGAAAATGCGTGAGTTGATTCGAAAGATTCAGGGATTGAGAAAAGAGAGAAAATGTCTTGTAACGGACATGATTGTTTTACAGTTGCCAAAAGAATATGAAGCGCTACCGGCACCACTCATGGAGAATGTGAAGTTAGAAACCCTTGCAAAGGAAATTGTATGGGCAGAAACACTCGATATCACGACGTCATCTCAATCATAACGCTTATTCTTTTGTCTTTGTTCGGGCTGTTTTTGCTCCTGACGATTAACGTATCGCTGTTTTGGCAGCAGTTGATTTATGTTTTGCTCGGGTGTGTGTTGTTTTTTCTTGTTTCAAAATTCGATACAGTGTTGCTTAGCTGGCTTGCGCCGTTCGCGTACGTGTTCGGCAACATATTTTTGGCCACATCATATTTTGGTCCCGTGATCAGGGGAGCCCGCAGGTGGATCGTTGTCGCAGGTACACAATTACAACCTTCGGAATTGGTAAAACCTTTGATGTTGTTTGTTTTTGCTCTCGTGATTTCCCGATATCCCCCCAAAAAACTGTCGAATATACTGATAAATCTTGCAGTGTTTCTTGTTCCGTTTCTTTTGATATTCAAGCAGCCGGATCTTGGAACAAGTCTGGTATACGGATCCATGTGGTTGGGAATGATGATTATGGGAGGACTATCGCTCCCGTTGGTGTTTGGAGGAATCGGGATTGGGGTTGCAGGGTTTCCGCTTTTGTGGAGGGTGCTTGCGGAATACCAGAAATCCCGCATTTATACATTTTTGAATCCGCTGAATGATCCGAGGGGAACAGGCTACAATGCAATTCAGGCCATGATTGCTGTAGGAAGCGGCGAATTGTTCGGCAGAGGGTTGGGACTTGGCACGCAAAGTCATCTCCGGTTTTTGCCTGAATACTATACCGATTTTATGTTCGCAACCCTTGTGGAAGAACTTGGGTTTGTGGGCGGCGCACTGCTCATCGGCCTGTACGGCATCGTATTATGGCGACTTCTTCAGCCATTGATTGCCAAAGTCATCCATCAACGTCTCGCAACGATTTATACGATTGGGTTGTTCATGATGCTGCTTACCCAGATTACGATCAACAGCGGTATGAATATGGGGATTTTGCCCGTGACAGGTATTACGCTGCCGCTGGTGTCCCTCGGAGGGAGCTCGATTCTCTCTATAGCCGTTTCCTACGGGATCCTTTGGGCAATTGCATTTGAATGACGAGGCTGATACAATATCACTCATGTTTGCAGTAGTCGAAATATCAGGAAAGCAATATACCGCTTCTGTCGGAGACAAATTGGTTGTCGACAGCATAGACGGTGAAGTGGGTAGCACTGTGGTATTTGATCACGTGCTCCTTACATCGGACGGCAAAAAAACAGTCGTCGGTACCCCGTACGTTCACGGTGCGTCGGTGACCGCAAAAATTGACGGACAGGAAAAAGGGGAAAAGTTGGAAGTACGGAGATATAAACAAAAGGTGCGGTACAGAAAACACATCGGATTCAGGGCACACGAAACACAGCTTACCGTGGTTTCAATCGGATAAACCCATGACTTCAAGAATATTTTTTTTCGGGCGGACTCCCGAACTCTCTCTTACTGAACTTCGCGTATTTGCGCCTTCTGCGGTGCGTGTCACTGATGAGATAGCGCGTGTGGATGGCGACATCTTGGTGAATGGACAAGTTGCAACGGATAGTGAACTGATGCTTCTCTTGGGAGGAACAGTCAAAATTGCGACGTATCTTGATACAGTTACAGGTCTTGGTTCGACGCAACTCGTCTCGTATATTGGAAAGTCAGAAGGAAGAAAAACATTTGGGCTGAGTGGGTATGGTGTTTCCCTTTCTGTCATCAAACAACTGGTCGAAGAAATGAAAGATTTGTTCACATCGTCCAATAGAAGTGCGCGTTTTGTCTTGCCACGTGAGGGGAGTGTCATTTCCTCTGTTGCAGTCGAAAAAGATCATGTGCAAGAACTCAACCTCATTCGAGTGGGCGAGACTTATGTGATTGCGCTCACTTCAGTTGTACAGCCATTTGAACATTGGAGCATGAGAGATTACGGAAGACCTCATGCTGATGCAAAGGCGGGTATGCTTCCACCAAAAGTAGCACGAATGATCGTCAATATTGCGCTTGGTGCTGATGCTCGTGGGAAAACGCTCCTTGATCCGTTTTGCGGCATGGGCACGATCGTCGGCGAAGCGCTGCTTCGCGGAGTCAATACAATTGGCGGGGATATTGACGAAGAAACAATCACAAAAGCAAAGAAAAATATTTCTTGGCTTATTGCGAAATATGAGGCAAAAACAAATGCGCGGTTATATGTCTCTGATGCAACACATATTGGCGATCAACTTGGATCTGTACCAGTAGATGCCGTTGCAACCGAGCCGTTTTTGGGAACGCCACGGATAGGGGAAGGGAAAGTTATTGATCCTTCGGAAATTGCCGACATTGTGAAAGGCCTTGATAAATTGTATATAGGATGTTTGAAGCACTGGGTTACAGTGCTTAAACCAAAAAGTTTCGTGGTCATGGCAATTCCATCCTTTTCTGTCGGCAACAGAGTCTATAGTGTGAAAAAAGTTGTTGACACGTGTGAAATCCTTGGCTATACTAAGCATCTAGGTCCGATCACATACGGCAGGCCGCATGCGATTGTACAAAGAAATTTTTTCGTTTTTCAAAAAAAATAACTATGGCACACGTAAAAGCAGGAGGAGTTGCAAAAGGAAATAAAGACTCAGTATCCAAGCGGTTGGGTACGAAAATCTACGGCGGTCAGATCGCACAGCCGGGAAATATCCTTGTCCGGCAAAAGGGAACCAAGATTTATCCGGGTCTGAATGTCATTATGGGGAAGGATTTTACCATCGCTTCTCTGATTAAGGGTGTGGTGCAATTCGGCGTAAAAAAAGGTAAAAAAATAATTTCTGTCCTGCCCGCCTGAAAGGGTAGCAATGGCTGATTCACAACAAATCCTGCATCTTGATATTGATTTAATTCAACCGAATCCCCTGCAGCCTCGTGGTTTGATTGCTCCGGAAGCACTCGCGGATTTGGTTTCTTCCATAAAGGAACACGGCATTATTGAGCCACTCGTTGTTGCAAAGACTCCGGCAGGGTATCAGATTATTGCAGGAGAACGCAGATGGAGAGCTTCTAAACTTGCAGGACTAACCACAGTGCCTGTTGTTATCAAAGAAACAACGGCAAAAGGCATGCTGGAGCTTGCTATCGTCGAGAACGTACAGCGCGAGGATCTTAATCCGGTGGAGCGCGCTCAGGCATTCCAGAGACTTGTGGAGGAATTCGGATTGACAGTAACGGAAATTGCCAAACGCGTCGGCAAAAGCGAGTCCTACGTTTCCAACACTATGCGACTTTTGGGGCTTCCGGACGCCATTAAAGACGGTCTTGTATCGCAGGCGATATCGGAAGGTCATGCCAGAGCGATTGCGGGTCTTACCGACGTCAAACTGATGGTAGAAGCGTACAAAACCATTCTTTCGGAAAATGCATCCGTCAGGCGTGCAGAAGATCTTGCGCGAAGACTGAAAATGCAGAATGGCGGACAGGAAAAAGCGACAAAAGTGGAGCGTATCCACAGTGATGAACTGGACGGTATGGCCAAAGACATGGCGCAGTCCGTCAACGGCCTTGTGAAAATCACACAGTCAAAAGTCGAGGCGCGTGTCGTGTTCGTCATCCGCGGCAATCTGGAAACGACGAGTTCCATCCTCAAGAAAGTGCGGGAAAAGCTGACTGCGTAACGTTTTCTTCAGTACGTAACTTCCGGAATAATATAGAACTTATTTGCCGGCCAATACCGGAAGAGCGCACGTCCGATGAAATCCGTGAGCGGCACCGGTCCGAACTCTCGGGAATCAGAGCTGTGTGGTCTGTTGTCTCCGGACAAAAAATATTCGTTTTCCGGAATAATAATCTGTTCGCCTTCTTTCAAAAATGAGCCACCCGATGTAAAAACACCGTCGACAAGATATGGCTCCGGCAATGCCTCTCCGTTGATGTAAAAAGTACTGTTTTTCAGCTCAAGTGTTTCCCCCGGCAGGGCAATGACCCGCTTGATGTAGTCAATTTCCTTGTTTGCCGGAGATTTAAAAATAACCACTTCACCGCGGTTGGGTGTTCGGATTTTATAAATAATTTTGTTGGTAATCAGAAGCTCCTTGTCGACAAAGGTCGGAAACATCGAGGAACCATTGATTTCTTGCGGAGAAAAAAGAAACAGGTATACCATAACCAGCAGTGCCAAAAAGACGACAATGCCCTGCATAAAATCAAAAAAAGAAGCAACCCAGCGTTTTAAGGTATTCATATATTCGGATAATCGAGCCTGTTTCTATGATATAATGTGGAGGTCTTTTCAACAAGGAGAAAAAGAAAAGGGCGTATAGCTCAGCTGGTAGAGCGTTTCATTGACATTGAAAAGGTCTCAGGTTCAAGTCCTGATACGCCCACAAAAGGAATGTGATTATATAAGTATTTATTTCACACATTTGTGATTAACGAAAATTTTGTTTTTATTGGTGTACTGCTCCAGTTTATAGGAGGGATTGGTTATCTTCTCGATACGATAAAGGGTCGTGCAAAACCCAATAAAGTCAGCTGGTTGTTATAGGCTGCAACTCCGCTCATCGCATTTTTTGCGGAAATAAAACAAGGCGTTGGTATTTTGTCATTAACCACATTTATTGCGGGTTTTATGCCTCTGTTGGTTTTAATCGCTTCTTTTTTTAATAAAAAGGCGGAATGGAAAATAGGCACGTTTGACGTGATTTGCGGCACATTGTCTGTTTTGGGGCTTATTGTATGGCTTTACACAAAAGTGGGGAATATCGCGATCTTTTTCTGTATTTTATCTGACGCGCTGGCATCAATACCAACCATTGTTAAAGCGTATCATGAACCCGAAACAGAGAGTGATTTGATATTTCTAATGGCGATTGTGAATGCAGGAATTGGTTTATTGGTTGTTCGTGTTTGGAATTTTGAGCATTGGGGATATCCGCTGTATTTGTTGCTGGTCGACATCATTCTTGTCGTTCTTATCCGGTTCAAACTGGGAGAACGGATAAAAAAACTCCTTTCATGATTTTTTCCCAAAAAAAAGCAGAGTCAACGGGGTTGATTCTGCTTTTGTAAGCAGCAAACAAAAACAGTCGTGGATTGCTCCATGGTGTTTGTGTGTGCTGTTGAACCGATGAACTCTATCTTTTGAAAGTTCCCTCTGACAGCCTGCCGGAGTATTGGATACCTTTTGCCGTACAGAAGGCGCGGATGTGCTGTTGTGTTTCTTCATCCAAAACAAACGAGATTTCCAAACTTCCTCCGTCGTGCGTTTTGGCAAAATCGTTTATTGCCCTGATCATTGTTTTCATAATGCCTATGTCATCCGTCGGAGACGTAAATCCGTTGGCAGTAAACACGGGCATGTCGATCATGGCGCATCCGTGTGCAACAGCAAAATCGAGACACGTAGTCACCAGCGTGTGGATGCTGAATCCGCTGATGTGCTTGACAAAAAACGTGATGTCGCTTGCCCTTGTAGTGTCGACAAAAACCGCATTGTTCTTTAAAACAACCGCGTCGGAGTTGATCAGATGCGTATACGTACGCGTATCTCTGATCCATTCGCTGACGGGCGCAAGGAGTGCAAGCGACC
This sequence comes from uncultured Gammaproteobacteria bacterium, assembly GCA_964609895.1. Lineage (GTDB taxonomy): Bacteria > Patescibacteriota > Microgenomatia > UBA10105 > UBA927 > CAIJMI01. Next base: position 78,407 of record CAZSTG010000003.1, read on the forward strand.
GTGCGTTGCAGCCAAACGGAATTACAAGCATGTCCGTCGGCAGGGGTTGTGCTTTTTGCGCCTTAACATAATAAAACAGTTCGATTTCCATTATTGTCATTCTCCCTTTTTGTGTGAGTCGTGAAACAGAGTTACACCACTTATGCGATAAATCTTCCGTCGCACCATTCACCGCAGTATTTGGTCTGATCAAAGACGCATTTCCAAGCGATAGAATCGTGTTTGCCGAGTGTCAGGTAAATATGGAGCGGGGCGTTGTAGGATTCCTGAAAATCCCGTATGCCGTCAAGTATAGCCTCCATTGTTTTACTTGCGGATTCCTGATGATACCGCAGGGGCGGCAAGGCAATAGCAGTGCAGCCGCAACGGACAAGCTTGCAGAGAATCAGTTCCGTAAATATAGACAGAGAAAGCACTTCATCATCTGCAACATACAGCACGTTATCAAACGTCCGTTCCGGTCTGTGGGGTCGCTGTATAAAAAAGCATTCCCCGATTGCGGGAGGGTGGTTTTTGAGCTGTTGCTGTAGCAGTATATGAAATTCTTCATGGGAATCCTGAACTATATTGCCGGTTAGCCCCATATATGCCCCTGTTTTCTGCTGTATGGGTACGACGATGGTGTCGACCGGAATGGAACAGGTTGCGTTTCCGATCACACTGTATGTTTTGGCTATGATGTGTGTCACATATTCCTCGATCGTATAAAAATGTAGTGCAGTAAATCCGAACACGCCAGTATTTCTTATTCTCCAACCTCCTTTTGCCAAAATCCGTCCGTACGATGCGTCGGTTTTTCGGCATTGTTTATGTGTGTTGCCTGTGTCTGCAGATACTCCAAACAGTTTCTCTGCGAGCGGCCAAGGACGACGGTAACGGTGATGTCTTTTTGTATAAAATGAAAAAATTGCTTGAGTCCACTAATCATGTCTTCCGCTGCATGCTCGAGACCGAGTAAACGGGAACGCAACAGCGGGATAACGATATGATGAAAATTCCGGAATTGCGCCTCGCGCAGAAGAATAGGGATAAGCATCCGAGCTGAATGGGCGGGATTATCCCGATACCACAGCAGTTTTTCCTTGGAAAACGCAATGAATTCTCCCTCAAGAACAATGGCCTTGCGTATGTAAGCAGCAAGATGTTTGAGGAAGTCCCGACCTGAGGATTGCAGAATCAGCTGTTTGGCTGTTTCATTGATCCTGATTTTTCCCGCTCCGCTAAACGGAACGATCAGCACATCAGATTTTTTCCATTCAAACGCCGTATCGGCAACAGCAATAGTGACGCGCATGGTTTTTTGTTTCCCTCCTTTTTTTGAGAATGAATAGCTCACTGAATGCAAAATAATTGTATTCAAGGCACTATTCATGCTCTTGTAAGAAAGAAAGACTGTTCATCGGTATGGTAATGTGCGAAAAACCTGACACGCAAAGCGGGTTGTGCCGCATGTGGCATACAGCCTTGTTCGGTCAGGAAGAGGCTCAGTATAGCAAACACAAAGGTGATTATCAACGCTATAGGGTATAACGCCTGCGGAGTCCGATGACTGAAGCAAAAAAAATGGGGCAACCTCAGAAAAATGAAATTGAGGCTGCCCCTCCGTGCCCGTCCATATGGAATCGGCGTTATTCCAGATGCCACTCATGGACGTTGTGGACGATGGTAAGCAGTTTTGCCGCTTCACCAATTGTGTTCCCGAGGCCGGGGTAGGTGAAGTGGATCCGTCCTGCTCCCTTCGTCTCACCAGAAAATACCGTGGTATCGATGACTTTTTTCCTTGTTGGGTCGTACTCGATCGCGTATGTGTCGTGTTTGCTGGTGACCAGCAGGCCGATGCCGGAATCAAAATACTGATTCTGAACACGTGTACCTTGAGGCCACATGGAACATGTCACCACGACCTTGTCATCTTTACCCGTCATGTGCTTGCCTTCCGTTAAACGCGCGGCTTCCGCAATCTTTAACAGATAATCAAGCACTTTTTGTACCGCATCAAGCCGTTCTTGATGCACTTGCCTAGGGGTTTTCTCGTCCATTTATTCCTCCATTCGGGTGTATTGGATTGAAAACGCAAGATAGCGCGAGTATATGCCACAAAATGAAAAAATGCAAAAACAGATGAAGTATGGCAGTAAAAATAGTCCTATAGTTGGACTTTTCTATGAATTTTTGATATATTGAGTGTAAGTATATCTTGTCAAATGGCGCTTTTTTGCTGTGTCTTTTGATGGATATATCGGTTTATTTTGCACTTTTACAGGGTACGGAATATGTATGCTCCTTACTGGTCAAATAGATAGCATTTTGGACATGATGCTGGTGTTCAAAGTGTTATCTATTTGATAATAAAATCCTATTTTTGAGTGTTGAGAAGGAGCAGATGATGAAATCAGAAAAATCTAAACGACTGTATGTAGTGGATGCGCTAAGTCGTCCTGAATTCAAAATGGACGGATGCCACGTTGTGCTGTGGGTGGACCTTCAGGAAAACGGCACCGCGACTGTTTTGGCTCCAAAAGCATTCCATGACCGTATTACGCCAATTATTACTCCGGTTTCCATAGAAGCGGGTTGGCTGAAGTGCGACGGACCTGCACGGATTATCTCCGGCGATGAACTGAAAGATTTCGCATGGCAGGTCTTTGTGGATCATATATTTGTTCTTGCCGGTTTGCCGGAGGTGGATGAAAAACGTGCATCTGGAGTGCGCAGCAATAAGGAGATAGCAGAACAATTCCGAAAGGATCCTGAAGCACTTTATAACCTAGCACTACAGGCGAGAAATCTGGAGTTCCCGCAAGTAAAACGGAAATTCATGTCAGCAAACGCTTTCAGTAAACAGTAGAAATTTCAGATCCGGATACTTCCGTACCATATGTATATAGTGCAAAAATACCCTCACATGACCGTTCTGGTCGTTTTTCCAAAAGGAGAAATAGTGGGGGTATTTTTGTATCTACAGAATTATGTATCAGTAGTATCAATCGCTATAGGGTAAATTTTTGATCTCAAGGGTCTGACCCTCGTGAAATCATTTCCGTGAAGCGAGGGTCTGACCCTCTCCGTAGGTATTAGGATGTGGTAAATGGAACAGATGGTTCAAGAAGTTGCTGTTTGTCTCGTTTGGTGAGTCTTCTTTTGCTGTTCCCGAGCCAGCGCAGGTTACTTCTGACGTTTTTTACCTGACTTTTTGGCTTCTTCCGTTTGAAGTGCATACTTTTATACTAGTATAGACACTAATTACTATCAAATCGTATTTTTGCAAGAACGAACTAAAATACTTTATCAGTTTATTCGTGTCAAATAATTATTTTTATTCAGGCATAGAATATTTGATGGGTTAAAGAAATTTTTTATTCTTATAAAATTGATAGTAAATAAAAGGATAGAGTATTATTCTATGCCATTTTGGTTTTGGGCATAGCTTATCTATGTATGCAGATTCCCTGCCTTCATTAATTTTTACTTTCAAAAAGGCGCAAAATGGAGAATTTCCATATAGTTTCCCCAATTCGGTTATATTTTTTAATAGTATATAACCAGATGCACCTGTTCCAGCTGTACCTATTCCCGCGAATATATAGATTGGATTATTCGAGCCTTTAATAAAGGTTTTCTGAATTATTCCTGCGTCATTTGGTATATATGAGTCATAGGTTATTTTATGATCTATGTCATTAATTGTCATTCCTGCTGCCGACTGCATTAATTCAAAGTATACAGGCTCGCATTTTTCGATAAGTTTCATTGTTTTTGGATTAAATCCAATTGTTATAATTGGATTGGACCATTTGCCCCAATCACTTATCAAATCAGCACGAATAATATTAGTTACTTTTCCATATTTTCCTAAAATGTTGTAAACATCCGTTAAACAATCTGCTTCAGCTTGAGATAAAATTGGATCAATTCGAAATTTTCTTTGTATACTCATGTTTTGACTATCAGTCGGTAAAGGATCAGGATATTTTGTTATATATTTTTGATTTGGATTAAAATTCCACTGATCGTCGGCTCCTGACATTTGAGAATGAAATACCAGTATTGAAGTGTTTTTATCCAAAAATTTTCGTAATAGAAGTTTAGCTGGTTGAAAGTTATTCCATTGTTCGATAAGCCAATTAATGGAAAGGAGAACGATAGGTATTAATACTGAGCTAATTGCAACGTCTTGCCATACTGTAACATCAGTTACTCCCGTAAAGCTTAGAAATTCGGTAATATTTTGCCAAAACATATATATTATTATAAGTCTTTTTCTTCGTGAATAACCACACTAGTTGTGAATCTGATAATGTAATTCATTCTTGAAAAAAATTTGTCTTGATTTTAATCTTAAAAATGAAGCTACATTCCGTTTAATATCTAATGTTTTATAACTTTTGAACGTATTACTATTTTTTAGTTGTGGTTGTATATATGTGATGTAATAGGTCTTCAATATCAAACGTTATCTGCATTGAGCTTCACAGGGAATACCATCTCTGTCACCATCTCGTGCTGAGCAACCGCATTCATCAAGTTGATAGTATGCTTCTGCGCAGGTCATGCTTGGACAAGTTTTTGAACAATTGCAGGTATATTTTTGTTTTGTAGGTGACGACACGGTTGGTTTATCAGAAAATAGAGTGTATAAAAATATTCCACCAAGAATCACACCCCAAAATAAAATCGTGTATATCCACTCATGTTCTTTCCCATATGCGATAAACCATTTAACTATCTTGTATGCGACTAGAAGTCCTAAACAGCCAAATAAAAGTAGTAATATCAAAATACCAACAACTCTACCATTGTCTGTTTGAGGAGGTGGTTGAGTAATTTTAATGGATATTGGTGTAGGATTTATTGAACGCCATTGTGGCACATTTACTGTCCAGTAAGTAACGTTAGACCAAATACCATTTACCCCAACTTTCATATCAGCGTAATATGTTCCTGGGGCCACATTTTGAAATGTCCATGTGTTTCCCATTGTGTCTATAAGCGGACCTGGGTCCCCACCTGCGTATCTATGCAGAGCAATGCTAAATCCGGTATTAGCTACATTGCTCCAATTCATTAAAACATTATACGTACGTCCATCAGCATTTGGGATGTAGGTAAACGAGGCTTGCATGTCAGGAGCTTTCGGTGGCTGTGGTCGATATACAATTGGCGGTGGTACATATCCACATGTACAAGATGGGCTATATGTTCCATCTGCACAGACCCATCTCCCTGAAGAAGAATCGCAATATGACTGACCTCCATGATATGAACAACAACCTTGGCTAGCAATAACGTGAGGAACAAAAGAAAGAATTACAAAAAAGAATAATAAGAAACCTAATAACTTCTTTAACATGAATATCTTATATATACATCTAACTTAGAATAATTGCAAAAATATATTTAAGATTTATTGAGAAGTACTGATTTTTTTTATAATCATCAAGTTTTTAAGAAAAGAAACATTATCCAAGCTATGTCAAGGCAAATTCTTGATAATGTTGCAAACAGTATTCCTATGTACAAATCTTGCGTCATAAATTTATTGTAAAACTAGCTACAAGATTTTTCTATATTGCCTTTTAAAAACTCTCTAGGCATGTTGTATTACTTGAGTAACCTTGTAAAATCACGTACTATTGGTTTAAATAAATTTAAATTATTTATTTGTTATGAAATGTTATTTGTGTAAATCAAATCAGGTTCACACCCTTTATATTGTGAATAAATGGAACATTTACCGTTGTAATAAATGTACCTATGTTTTTGTGTATCCTTATTTAAATCAAGGGCAATTACAAAAAATTTACAGTGGTTTTAAACATAATATCTTTGAAAAATCGTTAACTATTTTTTCTGATGCGAAGCATTCATTAAAATTCGTTAAAAAATTTACGAGAAATAAAAAATCTTTATTAGACATAGGTTGTGGAAGTGGAATATTTTTAAGTGAAGCTGTTAAAAATAAATTGCAGGTATCAGGAATTGATATGTCTTCAGCAATGGTAAAGTACATAAAGAGTAGGTTTAAGTATCTTGTATATCATGGAGACATTATTAATACAAAAATTGGTAACAAATATGACATTGTGACACTTAATCAAGTAATAGAACATTTTTCAAGACCAAGAATATTGATTAAACGTTGTAATGCTTTGTTAAATAATGGCGGACTAATATATATCGCTACTCCAAACATAGCAAGTATAGTTTCTAAAATTCGAAAAGAGAAATTTGATTACATAATTCCTCCAGAGCATTTGAGTTATTTTAATAAAACAACATTATATAATTTATTGACATCTGAGGGATTTAGAATATTAAAATTTGGTACTTGGAGTTACCCAGTTGATTTAGCTGGATTAATAAAACATCTCTTAAAAAGAGGTAATTATTTGCACTCAAAAAAGAATGTGATGGAATATAATATTAGAAATTTAGGTATAAAAAGAATTAAATATTTCCTGTTTGATCAATTATTTTGTCGATTATTTTATAAAGTGCTGAATATTAACAATGGAGGTACAATGATAGAGGTATTGGCTCAAAAGATATGAAACTCTCAGCTGTCATCATCACCAAAGATGCCTCAAAGCGTTTGGAAGACACGCTCAAGAGCGTGAAGGGAATTGTCGATGAAATAACCGTTGTCGATACGGGGAGCACGGATAGAACCATTGCGCTTGCCAAGAAATACACGAAGAATGTATTTGAAGTACCTCTGAATCAGGATTTCTCCATTGTCCGCAACTACGCGCTCTCAAGATCTGTCGGTGAATGGATATTGGTTTTGGACGCAGATGAAGTATTGAGCGATGACTTAAAAGCACAGATCCCCGAGCTCATTAAACACCGTACATATGACGGTTTCTGGTTCAGACGGCGTTGGTATATCAACAATAAACGGTATTTGAAACACGGACTGTTTTACCCTGATTATCAACTTCGGTTGTTTAGGAATGCTTCAGATATCCAATATATACATAGAGTACATGAGGAAGTGACAATACCAGCGGAAAAGACAAAGCAGATTCAGGCAGACATCTATCATTACGATTCGATCCAGAAATATTTGTCTTGGAAGGGATTTCGTCAGCTTGACGGATATATCCGTATGCAGGCGATGATGCATAAAGAAGAACGATATAGTACGCTGACAATAGTAGGGAAAGCGATCTATACATTTCTGGATATGTTTTTTGTGGGACTCACGCGGGGAAAAGGGATATTGGACGGGTGGACAGGGATCAAGGCACATTTTTTCTTTGCACTTTCTGTAGCAAAAGGGTATCTGGAGGCATGCTGATATGGTCATCGGTGTTGATGCAGGGGCAATTTGCGAAACAGACGACAGGCTCAAGGTAGGCGTGTATCGCGTCACACTTGAGTTACTCCGACATCTTGCAATTGCTGACACAGGGCATTCATACCGCCTGTATAGTTTTGCGCCCATTCCGCGGGAGCTCATGACCCAGTTCGGCAACCACATGGTCAATGTGACGCTGACTCCGTCGCTCGGCTATATGCGTATCCGTCTGCCGCTTCACCTTAGGTTGCATCCGAACGATCTGTTTTTGGGCTTGTCACAGGCAGTGCCCATCGGTGTCCACCGTGCAATCAGTTTTGTGTACGATCTTGGGTTTCTGGTTGCGCCGGAGGAATACGGTGGCAGTGCAGAGAAGCTTGCAAAACAGACAGAAGATGCGGTGTTCCGTTCGTCTCACATTATTACCATTTCGGAAACGGTAAAGCAGGATATTGTCCGTACATACCATGCGGATGCAGACAGAATATCCGTATGTCTTCCCGGTGTTTCTGATGTATTCGCTGTTTCCGGCGAGGAGTCGCATCATGTGCATCCGTATTTTTTGTCCGTCGGATTGTTAAAGCCGAGCAAACATCTCCCGACAGCAATCCGCGCCTTTGCGGAAATGCTGCGTCGGTCGAAAAAGCCGTACGATTTCGTTATCATCGGCGGTGATACGGGGCTTGATCCGGCAATTAAGAAAACAATCCGTGAACTGCATCTGGAAAAACGGGTGCATCTGCTCGGGTATGTGCAGGACGCGGAAGTAGCCAAATGGTACAGGGGTGCAGAAGCGCTTATCGCATTCAGTACGCATGAGGGATTCTGCCTGCCCGCTGCGGAGGCCATGGCGTGCGGAACGCCGGTCATCTATGCCGATCGTGGCGCATTGCCCGAAATCGTCAAAACCGCAGGGATTGCGGTAGACACCGGAAAGGGCAACACCATTGTAGATGCATTCATCCGGATGACGCAGGAAAACGTCCGAAAGGAAAAACAGAAGGCCGCGTTTGTGCAATCCAGACACTACCGTTGGGAAACATTTGCCTTGGGCGTGCTTCAGGTTATTACCGATGTGTCAGCAAAAAATACAGGATAAGCAGCGCGTTTACTCCTCCGAGCGGCAGCACAAATATCAGATACAGAAGTTTATCCGTCACAATCTTATTGGTCATTCGGGTAAGGAGATGCGCCAGAGGAAATGCCAGAAGCGGCAACAGCCCCACGAACATCCTGCCACTATAACTTGCACCCTGATTCCATGAACTCCACGAGGCAGTGAGATACAGACTGACGAGGAGGACAATAGCGGAAAGAGCTCGATAGGATTCATATTTTTTCCATGCGCGGAGGTAGCCGATCGATGCAATCAGAAACAGGGGAGTATAGAGTAGCAATCCATTGTTCGGAGAAAACAGTACAGAAAGAATGTGCGGCGTAAGCAATGTATAGTGTTCGCCTCCTGAAAAATAGGGACTGATAAACGGATTGCCGGTAAAGGCAAACCATACGAGAAATTGATGACTGAAAAACAGAAGAAAACTGATACAAACAGGGAAAACATTTTTCTTTTGTAAGTACGGCAGCAGCAACAGGGCAAACACCGTATCCTGCGGCCGTACGAGTGCAAGAAGTGCGAGTGCAATCCCGACGCCAAATGATTGCCGCTGAAATAAAAAGGTGAGAAACAGGACGGCAGCAAAAAATGAAAGCCCATGCGAGTTGACTGTATCAATTGCCCCGTAAAAAAGGAGATTGGTGGCAACAGCAATCAGTATGGTTGTCAGTATGGCAATGGAGGGTTTCAAAGCGGTGCATAACAGGCGATACAAAAGAATAAGTCCGGTGATAACGTAGAGCACCGTCACAAGTCCAGTGACAAACTGATAGGGAAAAGTATATCCGTCTCCCCGAACAATACTGTGCGTCCACAGATAAAAAGGAGCCCAGAGAAGACTCGGTCCGATGGCGTATTTATTGATCGGCATGCCGCTTTTGGTAAACGGCTGCGTGAGGTTAAACCGGATGAACTCATTGGAAAAATGAATATCATGATCAATGAATATGGTGTGCAGCCAGCTAAAATAATATGCCCCGTCACCGTAGACCGTCTGTTTCAAAAAGAGTGCATGGGTCGTGTAGCCAATAATATACAGGAGAAAAATAATGAGCAGAAGGTACACAGGTGAATGAAAAACAGATCGCTTCATCTTTATAGTTGTTCCGGAATACTTTATACTAACGGTAATGATCTCCTGCATTATTTTAACTCATAACAATGAAAAGAATATAGAGTCACTTCTTGCGGGTCTTTCTTGGTGTGATGAACGTATCATCGTCGATGATGATTCAACAGACAAAACGTGTGACATCGCAAAGAAATCCGGTGCGGTGGTAGTAAGCCACGCGTTACAAAACGATTTTGCGGCGCAACGAAATATCGGACTTGAAAAAGCCAAAGGGGACTGGATTCTATTTGTGGATTCGGATGAGTCGGTGTCTCCGCTTCTTGCCCGTGAGATTCAGGAAAAAGCACAAGATACGGCTTCGTCTGTAAAGGGATATTACATGAAACGGATCGATACAATGTGGGGCAGGGAACTCATGCATGGAGAAACACGGGATATCCGACTGCTTCGGCTTGCCAGACGTGGGGCAGGCAAGTGGAAAAGGGAAGTACATGAAGTTTGGGATATCAAAGGTGATACAAAAATGTGTGCACATCCCCTTTTGCACTCCCCTCACCCTGATGTGCAAACGTTCCTTGCTCAAATAAACAGATATACGACCATCAATGCGGCCGTATTTTACGGTGAAGGAAAGCGTGCAGATGTGGGAACAATTTTTCTGTATCCGGTGGCCAAGTTTTTCCAAAATTATGTCATAAAATTAGGTTTTTTGGATGGAACTGCAGGGTTTGTGCATGCGATGATGATGGCGTTCCATTCGTTTTTGACACGCGCAAAATTGTGGCAGTTGCACGACGAAAAGAAGCAATAATTTATGTGGGAAGCACTGTTATTCTTCTGCCTTCTTTTGGGAAATCTGGGGCGGATACAACTCACGCCTTCACTTGCCGTGTATGCGCATGATATTGCCCTCCTTCTATTTGCAGGTATTTCCTTGTATCAAATTGTAAAAAAGCAAGAGAAAGGGAAAAAGCCCATGCTTCTCACACCATTTCTTTTTGTTGTTGTTATATGCATTGTCTCATTGCTTCCGAGCGTTACTCGTTTTTCGGGAGCTGATATATTGGTCGGTTTGGCGTACGGGATTCGGTTTTTCGCATACTTTATTTTGTATCTTTTGGTTCGAAATGATACGCGTCCGACTATCTATTGGTTAACGTGGCTGTTTCTCCTCGGTATTGCGTTTGCGGGACTTGGGTTTATACAGCTTTATATTTATCCGGATCTCAGAAATTTATCATACGTGGGATGGGATCCGCATTATTACCGGTTGTTTGCAACACTTTTAGATCCGAATTTCATGGGGGCGATATTTGTTCTTTCATTTATATCAGGGGTAGCAGTACTCAAACGGGTACATGAGAAAATTTGGAGTATCGGAGGACTTGCCGTTATTTTCGTTGCGTTTCTTTTTACATTTTCCAGAAGCAGCTATTTGGCGGCAGTTGCAGGACTTCTGACGTACATAATTATTTCTAAAAAGTGGAAGTATCTGTATATGCTAGGGATACTCTGCATCGCAATCTTGGTGGTGCCGGCAATCGGCGGAGAATCAACAGAGCTGTTTCGGCAACTAACTGCATTTGCACGTATTTCCAATTGGCAGGAGGGGATACAACTGTTTTTGAAATCCCCCATTCTTGGGTATGGATTTAATATGGTTGGTGCTATCCCGCACAATACTCCGACTATTGTAGCAGGTGCGATAGCCCGCTCAGCAAGCGGGTATGATAACAGTATTGTGTTTGTGCTTGTGACGACCGGTATCGTTGGTTTTACCGCGTTCGCACAGCTTGGAATGAAGTATTTGTCACTCGGAAAACTGGCGCAGCGAAAAAAGAATTATGAATTAGGAACCTTGTATATTGCACTTTGTGTTGCATTACTTGTGCACAGTATGTTTGTGAACACATTATTTTATGCGCAGCTGATGTTGTGTTTTTGGATATTGACCGCGGTTGTGGAAAAAGAGGGTAAATAAGTACGTTACTTGGCATACGAAACTTTTCGTTCTTCTTTTGTCTGATTCCCCGCGAGATCTGTTGCGATAATGACGAGTGTTGTGTCTCCTTCTGAGAGGGAATAATCCGAAGAAAAAGATCCGTCACTTTTCATGACCACCATGCGTCCGTTAACGGTAACGGTGTTTGTGTCTTCTGTTTTTCCGGTAATAGTGACGGTATTTTGTTCACCTGTGATTTTGGCGTTGTCACTGGGGGAGGTAATTTCCAACGTTGGTTTTGATTTCTTATACATAATGGATAATGTGTCAGAGGTGGTACTCATATTTTTTTTGTCATCAGTGAGTCTTGCTGAGAAACTGTTAGTTCCTTCTGTTAACGGGACATTTTTAAATGTAAACGAGCCGTCTTCATCAACTTTTGCTTCTTTTGTATCCAGTTCGTTGATGTTTAATATCGCCGTCAACCCTGCTGTACCTTTCCCTGTGATGATAAGGCTTGCACTATTGGTAGCCGTTGGAAGCGGGTCAAGTTCCGGTGGAAGAATGAGTTGTTCTGATGTCGTTGCCGTTACTTTTTTTGATCCACCGCGAATGTTGTCGATTAAAATGCTAAATCCGGTGAGAATTTTCAATCCGAAAATAAGGATAAAGAGAAAAATTGCAATAATACCTATGATGGATCCGATGATCTTTTTTTCCTGTCGTTTTTCCTCAAATTTTCGAAGTCGAGAATAGGTCATAGTTTGTTTACCAAGTATATCACTTTTGAGCCCCCTGTCAGAATTCCTGTCCACCTTTGGCGGAGGACTGACATCGACGTACTTATGGATTATTGAGCCCCCTGTCAGAATTGGACTGACATCGACGGTTTACGATACCGCTGCTCTGCCGTTGAGCTAAGGAGGCTTGGAGCGGGATAAGGGAATCGAACCCTCTTCTTCTCCTTGGGAAGGAGATATACTACCGGTGTACTAATCCCGCGGTATACAAGGATTATAGCAAACTTTCAGGGCATTCGAAGCACCATGTTTGGGTAGATGAGGTCAGGATTCGTAATAATCACGTTTGCCTTTGCTATGTCGACCCACCGATATCCGGAATGGTATTCACGTTCGGCAATTGTCCACAGCGATTCCCCTTCTAGGACAACAACTTCAGCATGGAGCGGTTTTTGTATATCAGTGGTGGCGCCGTCCAAGATATCACCTGATTCAACCACGATGGGTTTTGCATCAGGGATCACCAGTTCTTGTCCTACCGCAAGCCCATCGGGATTATCCAGATTGTTTTCTGCGGCGATATTGACCCAGTTGTATCCGCTGCCATAAAATTGCATTGCTATATCCCACAATGTATCTCCTTCAGACACCCGATAGGAAGTCGGCAGTGTTACCGTTGTTTGTATATCGGCCTCCTGTTGTTCGTTCCTCCGCGTTGAGGAAATAATGGAAAATGTCAAAACGCCGATGACGATGACAAGAATAGTACCGAGAATAAGCGAAATGATAGCGTCATATTTCTGAAAAAAAGTTTGCGGAGCATGTTTCATAGCAGATACCGTCTCTTGGGCAGAAGATATACATTGGCAGTACTTGCTTTATACACCTAAAACGTGTTTTACGCAATTTGGCGGGACCGAAGGGGTTCGAACCCTCGACCTCTTCCTTGACAGGGAAGCGCTCTAACCAGGCTGAGCTACGATCCCAAGCTGCTTTTGCAAAATAAACCAATAACCCAATAAATACCACTAGCAAATGCTTAACGCATTATACTCAAAAATTGAGGTTCTAACAATAACTATGTTAGGATAAGGAAAGAGTGCAATCGTTATGACAAATCTTCAACTTGCGCAACTATTTCGAAATATCGCTGCAGTCTATCAGATAACAGGAGAAAATAGATTTAGAATAATTGCGTATGAACGGGCGGCAGACAGCATTGAACACCTAACGAGCGAAGCAAAAGATTACTATGATGACGGAAAAATCAATGAGATTCCCGGTGTCGGATCTACAATTGCCGCGCATCTCGAGGAGCTTTTTAAAACAGGTCACGCGAAGCATTTTGAAAAAACGCTCGCTTCAATCCCTGCAAGTGTATTTCCTTTACTTCTTGTTCCCGGTATCGGTCCGAAACGGGCATTTAAGCTTGTTACGGAACTGCATCTGACAAATCAGCATACGGTCATAAAAGATTTGCTTGCAAAAGCCGCCCTCGGAAAAATTGCTGGTATGGAGGGGTTTGGTGAAAAATCAGAAGAAGAACTCATAAGAAGTATCAATGCCTATCTCAAAGGAAGCATTAAAGAAAACCGTATCAATATCCGTGACGCTGATGAAATTGCAGAAGCCATCAGGAATTTCTTACTTGCAAACAAACACATTACGCAGGTTGATGTATTGGGGAGTCTCAGGCGTCGCGTCGCAACCATCGGCGATCTGGATATGGCGATTGTTACGGATGATCCTGCGGGTGCTATAGAGTATTTTTGTTCCTATAGGCATGAGAAGATCATTGAAAAGGGTCCAACAGGAGCGTCTCTTTTACTGACGAATGGCCGTCAGGTGGATCTTCGGGTGCAGGAGAAGGCGTCATACGGTGCGATGCTGCAGTATTTTACCGGATCAAAAAATCACAACATCAAACTTCGTACGCACGCGTTATCCAAGCATATGTCTTTGTCTGAATACGGGATTAAGGAAGGAAAAAGCAAAACAGTGAAAAAATTTGCCTCCGAAAAGTCGTTTTATGAGCACATCGGACTTTCCTTTATACCGCCCGAGCTTCGTGAGGACAGGGGAGAGGTGGAGGCTGCATTGGAGCACAGACTCCCTGCACTGGTAGAATCGGCTGATGTGAAGGGAGATCTCCATATACATACCAGTTATGATTTGGAACCTTCTCATGATCTGGGAGCAAACAGCCTTGCTGAACTTCTGGATAAAGCGGCAGATCTTGGGTATGCATATATCGGTATTAGCGATCATAATCCGAGTGTCGGAAATCATACAGAAAAAGAGATAGTAAGCATAATGAAGCGTCGTAAGGAATATTATGAACAACAATATACCTCATGGGCGAAAAAGAATAATAATAGTGTTCATATGATAACAATGCTGGAAATTGATATAAACCCTGATGGTGAATTGGCAATCCCAATGTCTGCTTTTGAATACATAGACGCTGCAATTATTTCCATTCATTCCAGTTTTCAGATGGCAAGAGAAGATATGACGAATCGGCTTATAAAAGCAACGGCTGCGCATCCCAAAGTCCGCATCATCGGACATCCGACGGGAAGACTGCTCGGAAAACGTGAGGGGATTGATATTAATTGGCGGGAGCTTTTCCCTGTTTTGAAAGAGCGGGATATTGCTCTTGAGATAAACTCGCATCCGTATCGTCTGGATTTGCCGGACACGCTTGTGTATGATGCGGTGAAACAGCACATACCGCTTGTCGTGAATTCCGATGCGCATGAGCAGTCGGAAATGGATAATCTGCACTATGGCATATCCGTTGCCAGACGGGGCTGGGCGGAAAAAAGTGACATCCGGAACACCTTATCGTATAATGATTTTGTTAGATGGCTAATGCCATAAAGGAGGAACACTATGTCTGTACCACTTATCATCGGCATCGCTGCAGTGCTGCTTATTCTATTTATTTGGGGACTGTATAACGGGCTCATTACCATGAAGACCCAGATTGATGAAGCATGGAGTCAGATTGATGTGCAGCTGAAACGCCGTGCGGATCTGATCCCGAATCTGGTTGCATCAGTCAAAGGCTACGCAAAACATGAAAAGAGCGTGTTTGAAAACGTAACAAAAGCCAGAACTGCGCTGATGAATGCAGGAACTCCGGAAAAAATGGCAAAGGCAAATGACCAGCTGACGGGTGCTCTAAAATCGCTTTTTGCAGTCGCGGAAAATTATCCGCAACTCAAGGCTAACGAAAACTTTTTGCAACTGCAAAAGGAACTCGGAGATACGGAAGATAAAGTTGCCTATTCCAGACAGTTCTATAATTCCACAGTGATGGATTATAACGTCAAGGTAAAAGTATTTCCGAACGTGCTTCTTGCAGGGGCGTTTGGTTTTACCGAGAAACCATTCTTCAAGACAGAAGGTGAAGAACGGAATGCGGTAAAGGTAGATTTTTAATTCCGTTGCGGGCTTACATGTCAATCAGGTCACAGATTCAGTCGAATATTGTGCGTTCCTATCTGTTTATGGCGGTATTTATCGCGCTTACCGTCACCATTGCCTATGTATTCGGTCAGGCGTACGGATATGGGGATTCATTTGTTGGTATCGCGATTCTCATTTCGGTTATTTCCAGTGTCGTGAGTTTGTATTTCGGCGATTCTATCGTGCTTGCCATGTCAGGCGCACGTCCTGCTGATCGAACACGGGACTTTGATTTCTATACTGTTGCTGAAAATATCAGTATGGCGGCGGGACTTCCCGTTCCAAAACTCTATGTTATCGATGACGCGGCGATGAATGCGTTTGCGACGGGCAGAGATCCGAAACACGCCGTCGTGTGCGTTACGTCAGGGCTTCTTAAAAAATTGGAGCGGAGAGAGATAGAAGGTGTCGTGGCACACGAGCTCTCTCATGTAAAAAATTATGACATCCGTCTGATGGCAGTGGTGGCAGTCCTTGCGGGAACCATCGCCTACGCCGCGGATTTATTTATGCGGAATCTTTGGTGGAGAGACAGAGATGATGACAGGAAAGATTCTGGAATATTCATGATTATCGGCATTGTACTTGCCATCATTTCTCCTCTCATCGCGTCGCTTATCCAGCTTGCTATTTCAAGGAAGCGTGAATATCTTGCGGACGCGACAGGTGCGCTCATCACCCGTTACCCAGAAGGGCTTGCACGGGCGCTTGAAAAGATTTCCAAAGAAACAATAGTCATGAAAAAAGCAAGCAACGCAACGGCACATTTATTTATTTCCAATCCGTTTAAAAACAAGAAATCAAAAGCGTGGTTTGCGGGACTGTTTGATACGCATCCGCCTGTTGCAGAGCGTATCAGAATACTTCGGTCAATGTGAGTATAATAAAAGAGATGAACAGCGTACGATATAGTATCGCAGCCGGCATTGGAATTATTGCTTCACGACTTGCCCGTGTATTTGGGTATGGAGCAGGATCGACGTGGCCCGGAGAACTTGCACTTCGTATATATCCAAAAATATTGTTGCAGTTAAAAAAACGTGTTACTCAGGGAATTATTTTTGTAGCAGGCACGAACGGAAAAACGACCACGTCGTTGATGATTGCGGGTATGCTGAGAACAGCAGGGGGAAGTGTGCTTCATAATACGAGTGGCGCAAATCTGATAAACGGTATTGTTTCATCTTTTTTTCATACATGGAAAAAAACAGATTGGGCGGTATTTGAAATTGATGAGAATTCCCTACCAAAGCTTCTGCAGTATATCCATCCTGATGTGTTAGTACTGATGAATTTGTTCCGCGATCAGCTTGACCGCTACGGAGAGGTGGATACAATAGGATCATCTTGGAGACAGGCTCTTACAGGCATTTCTGATAAAACAACCATTGTTGCAAATGGCGATGATCCCACTATTGCTGCTGTGACGGAAAAGCTCCGGTCACGCGTTGTATATATCGGTCTGGAAGACCCAAAATATTACTTGCCGAAAATGCAGCATGCGACAGATTCCATTTATTGTCCGAAATGTGGTAAGAGACTTACGTATGGCGGTACATATTTTTCTCATCTTGGGAAATGGGCGTGCGGGTCGTGCGGGTTTACGCATCCTGAAATACTTTTGACCGCGGCAAGCTATGTTTCTCCGCTTGAAGGTATTTACAATATATATAACACGCTTGCGGCAGCCGCTGTCGGTGAGGTGCTGCATATAGACACAGGTCTTATCCAAAAAAGTTTTGATACATTCAAGCCTGCGTTTGGACGAATGGAGGAAATTCTGTATAAAGGAGTAAGTTTTCGTATATTGTTATCAAAGAATCCGACGGGATGTAATGAGTCGCTTCGAACAGTCCTTGCATCAGAGAAAAAAGGGCCGATGATGCTAGTTCTCAATGACCGAATTCCAGACGGCACAGATGTGAGTTGGATTTGGGATGTGGATTTCGAACAACTGAAAAACTACCCGTTTCCTTTGATGGTAACAGGCGACAGGACGTATGATATGGTCGTTCGAATTGCCTATGCAATTGATGAAAGAACACATATGGAAAGTGATGACAATTTGGAATCAGCAATCGCAAAAACTGTGACCACTGCAACATCCGGTGAGACGGTGTGGATACTCGCCACGTATTCTGCGATGCTGGATGTACGAAAAATTATTGCGGGGCGCAAAATTTTATGAAATCAAAAACGGCACAATATTCGATAACGGTCGGTTGGCTTTATCCAGAGCTCATGTCCACCTATGGTGATCGCGGGAATATACTGATTTTGCAAAAACGGTGCGAGATGCGAGGAATTGGCTGTACGATTCAGGCCGTTGATTTTAAATCAAGTGAAAAGGATATTGAAAAAGTGGATTTGATTTTCGGCGGAGGTGCGCAGGACAGGCAACAGGGAATTCTGATCGATGACCTCCGGAAACGGAAAAGTCCATGGTTGCGTCGGCTTTTGGAACATGATGTTCCAGGACTGTTTGTGTGCGGTTCTCCGCAGCTTTTGGGGCATTATTACATGACGGGCGACGGAAAAAAATTGGAAGGATTGGGATTGTTTGATATGGAATCGAAGCATTTTGGAAATGATACGCCACGTTGTATCGGTAATACTGTTATTTCTCTATCAGACGCATACAAAGTTGAGGGACTCCCCTACAAAAATACCGTTGTAGGATTTGAAAATCACGGCGGGCGAACATATTTAGGTAGCGGACTTGAGCCGTTTGGTACCGTGCTTGTGGGGAATGGCAATAACGGGGAAGACAAAACAGAAGGGGCGGTCTATAAAAACTGGATTGCGACCTATTCCCATGGCCCGCTGCTTGCAAAAAATCCCCACATCGCGGATTTTCTGATTGCCAAAGCGCTGGAGGTGAAATACAAAAAGAAAATAAAACTTCAGGAGCTTGATGATACGTTCATGTGGCGGGCACATGACGTGATGCTCCGGAGACTTGGCGTTTAGGACATCACGACACCGATGTAATCAATCTTCGGAAAATCTTTGCGGATGATTTCCCAGAATTTCTCGGAGAGGTTTTGGGAAAATTTGCTGTATTGTCCGCCTTCAGTTTTTCCGCAGAGTCTTCTTTCATAATCATGAATAATATCTTGGATTTGTCGGCCAACCGCGGTAAACTCAGCTTGATTTGCCTTAGGGTCAGCAACATACCGTTCGTGAATTGTAAAAAAGTCATCAAACGCTTTCTTATTTTCGTCGATCATGGTTTGATAGGTAAGTTGATATTGGCGCATGAGAATATTTTACGGTAGAATGGGGTAAGTATGCAATCGAAAACAAAAATCACTTCGGATATCGTTTCACATATCGCAACACTCGCGAATATTCCTGTTACAGATACAGAATCAGAAAAGCTTGCTGACGGATTCACCACAGTGCTTGAAGTCGTCGATACATTATCAACTGTTGATGTGACGGGAGTTGAACCTGTTGGACAAGTAACGGGATTGGAAAATGTGACTCGCGAAGATGAGGTGCAGGAAGAGCGGATGTTCTCTCAGGAAGAGGCGCTCCGCAATGCCTCGCGCACGCACAACGGATATTTTGTCGTAGATCAAATTCTGGATAAATAAGTATGCTGAACACATTAACACTAAAAGATGCGATCATAAAACTGAAAGCGAAAGAAATTTCGCATCACGAGCTGTATGCTGATATCGGAAAGCAAATCACAGCAGTCAACGAGAAACTGAATATCTATCTAAGTCTTGATATGCAGGTGGAGCAAAAGGCAGAAAAGCTGCTTGATACACCGCTTGCAGGAATTCCTATTGCGGTAAAAGATAATTTTTTGACAAAAGAGTTTCCTACAACAGCGTCAAGTAATGTCCTTTCGGGCTTCATGCCGACCTATGAATCTACAGTGACTTCTAAGCTTATGGCGGCAGGCGCTGCGATTGTCGGAAAAACGAACATGGATGCATGGGCGCATGGTTCCAGCACAGAAACCTCAGATTTCGGCCCGACAAAAAATCCGAGAAACCCCGAACATTTGCCCGGCGGATCATCAGGAGGAAGCGCTGCTGCAGTTGCAGCGGATGTTTGCCTCGGAGCTATTGGTTCAGAAACTGCAGGGTCTGTCAGACAACCATCCTCTTGGTGCGGGGTTGTCGGACTGAAACCGACATATGGCAGAGTCAGCCGGTACGGTGTTGTTGCGATGGCGGCGTCCACTGATAGTCCTGGACCGATGGGAAAAACAGTTGAAGATACCGCTATCCTTTTTGAATCCATGGCAGGACGTGACCTGAAAGATGCGACAACGCCTGACAGAGAAGTTCCCCAGCTTACCAAAAGCATCGGGAAAGGAGTGAAAGGAATGCGCATCGGTATTTGTTATACCGACCATACAGAAATCGGAAAACAACGCGTTTCCAAACAAATTCTCGAAGCCGGAAAACTGTTTGAACAGCATGGGGCAGATGTTTCCATTGTGCCGTTGTCGGAAAAACCCGAAAAAGGAAAAATATTTACACCTGACTATGCAATCGGTGTGTATACCGTTGTGCAACGCGGTGAAGTTGCAAGCAACCTCGCACGGTATGATGGTATACGATACGGCAATGGCAGAAGTTATTTCGGGGCAGAGGCACGTCGACGGATAATGCTTGGAACATTTACCCTATCGAAGGGGTATTCCGAACAATACTATAATACGGCGCAAAAAGTGAGAAATTTGTATCTTGAGAATTTCAAAGCATTATTTGAACAGTATGATCTGTTGATTTCTCCGACAACGCCTTCTTTTGCGGAGAAACTCGGATCAAGCTTTGGAAGTCCGATGTACGGAGAGCTGGAAGATATGCTGCTTGAACCGACGAGCATCTCCGGACTTCCCGGAATTTCCGTCCCATGTTATCGAGATGAAAAAACAAATCTGTTTTTGGGGATGAATATCGTTGCTTCATGGTGGCAGGAGGAAAAAATGATTGCGGCCGCTCACGTATATGAAACGGAAACACCGTGGAACTCATGGAGGAAACAGTCATGAACCAGTACGAACCAATCGTCGGCATGGAAATACACGTTGAATTGGCGACAAACTCGAAAATGTTTTGCGGATGCAAAAATGATCCGTTCGGGGCACCGAAACCGAACATATACACCTGTCCTGTCTGTTTAGGTTTACCCGGCGCGCTTCCCGTGCCGAACAAAAAGGCGATTGAATGGACAATCAAGCTCGGCCTTGCTCTTGGATGTGAAATTCAGCTGTATTCGAAGTTTGACAGAAAACATTATTTTTATCCCGATCTTGCCAAGGGATATCAAATTTCCCAGTATGATTTGCCGTTTTGCCGAAATGGATTGATAAAAACCGCTCTTGGAGATGTGCGGATTCACAGGGTGCATTTGGAAGAAGATACGGGAAAACTGCAACACGCATCGGTCGATGGAACGAAAGTCACATTGGTGGATTTTAACCGTTCCAGCGTTCCTCTTGTTGAGATCGTGACGGAACCGGATATCCATTCCGGCGAACAGGCAAAGAGTTTCCTAAAAAAACTGCATCAGATCGTCCGATATCTCGGTGTGTCGCAGGCTGACATGGAAAAAGGAAGCATGCGGCTGGAGCCGAATATTTCCGTCCGCCCTGTCGGTCAAACAGGACTGCCGTCGTATAAAGTCGAGGTAAAAAATATCAACTCATTCAATTTTGTAAAACGTGCGATTGATTTCGAAACAAAGCGGCATAGTGAACTTTTGGAATCCGGCACTACGCCGAAACAGGAAACACGCGGATATGTAGAAAGCACATCTTCAACCGTATCACAACGAAGTAAAGAAGAAGCCGCAGATTATCGGTATTTCCCTGATCCTGATATTCCACCAATTCGTTTGGAACAGTCGTATGTTGAAGAAATCAAAAAAACACTTCCTGAGTTGCCGGATGCAAAAGTCGAGCGGTTTATCAAAGAATACGGGCTCAGCGGCGACGAAGCGACTCAGATTGCGGAAGACAAATCCGTTGCTGATTATTTTGAAAGTTGTGTGTCTCTAGCGCAGGGGTTGGAAGAAACAAGTCGCATCACTCCTGCAATGGTCGCGCGGAACCTTATTAATGTGCGCGGAGAGGAAATGACGCCGAAACAGCGGATTGATAGATTGCTTGCAAAAGAACAGGAAAAGCAGGTGGACAGCAGTGTAGTTGACGCGTCGATACAGCTGGTGCTGGGGCAGCAGCAAAAAGCAGTTGCAGACTTCAAAAGCGGAAAAAGTTCCGTTATGATGTTTTTAGTCGGTATGGTAAAAAAAGAACTGAAGGGGAAGGGCGACGCGAGCTTCATCGAAACGGAATTGAAGAAGCGGCTTACATAATATGGCAGCAGATTTTGTACATCTTCATACACATAGCGAATTTTCGCTTCTCGACGGTCTGGGGAAACTGGATTACCTGATTGAAAAAGCAAAATCTTATGACATGGATGCGCTTGCCATAACAGATCATGGCTCTATGTACGGAAGCTTTAAGTTTTATATGAAGGCGATGACTGCAGGCATCAAACCGATCATTGGCGTGGAAACCTATGTGGCCCGCCGCAGCCGTACGGATAAGGAAGCAAAAATCGATGTTGAACCGTATCATCTGATATTGCTGGCCGAAAATGAAACGGGATACAGAAATCTGATGAAGATTGTATCCATTTCTTATCTGGAGGGGTTTTATTATAAACCGCGCATAGATTTCGACATTCTGAAAAAACATCATGAAGGAGTGATTTGCCTGAGTGCATGCCTTGCGGGGCAGATTCCGCAGCTCTTGATGCGGGATGAGACGAAAGAGGCGGAACGGATTGCAAAACAGTACGCGGAATTGTTTGGCGAGAACCATTATTATTTGGAAATTCAGCGGCATGTGAATATTCCCGAAACGGACGAAGTGACGGATAAAATTGTCAAACTTGCGCGGAAACTCGGACTGCCGCTTGTTGCGACCAACGATATTCATTATGTAAATGCGGAGGATGCGGAAGCGCAGGAAATTCTGCTGTGTATTCAGACACAACATACCATGCTCGAAAAAAATCGTCCGATGTCCATGATCGGGTCACCTGATTTTTACATGAAATCGCCGGACGAGATGAAAGAGCTGTTTGCCGATTATCCGGAAGCCATTGAAAATACGGTGCGGATTGCAAATATGTGTAATCTGACTTTATCAGTCGGAGAATGGCATCTGCCGAAGTATCCGCTGCCCGACGGCATGACTCCGGAGACCTATCTGCGGAAGCTTGTAGAAGAACGTTTGCCGACACGCTACAAAGACGTGACGCAGGAAATCCGTGACCGCATAGAGTATGAACTCGACATCATCAACAAAAAAAACTATACCTCCTATTTCCTGATTGTGCAGGATTTTGTGAACTGGGCAAAAACGCATGGTGTGGGTGTGGGGCCCGGAAGAGGATCTGCGGCAGGATCGGTCATTTGTTATATTCTCAACATCACCGGTTTGGATCCGTTTTATTTTAAACTGCCATTTGAACGATTTTTGAATCCGCTTCGTCCATCAGCTCCTGATATTGATCTGGATTTTGCCGATGACAAACGGGAGGATGTGGTGGCATATGTGACGCAGAAATTCGGAAGCGATAAAGTAGCGCAGATTATCACATTCGGAACAATGGAAGCAAAAGGTGCAATCCGTGACGGAGGAAGGGCACTTGGTATGCCGTATGCAAAAACGGATCGGTTGTCCAAAATGATTCCACTTGGCATGCAGGGAAATAACATGACACTGGAAAAGGCTTTGGTACAGTCTCCGGAACTTGCACTTGCCTATCAGTCGGAGCCAGAGACAAAACGGTTGATCGACGTAGCCAAAAAACTGGAAGGAGTCGCGCGTCACGCCTCCGTACACGCAGCAGGGGTCGTGATTTCCGATGTGCCGCTTACTGATCACACACCCATTCAACGGGAAGCAAGAGGAGAAAAAATTATTACGCAATATGACATGTATACAGTCGGCGAATACGGCGTGGGACTATTGAAGATGGATTTTTTGGGACTTCGGAATTTGACGATCATGACGCAGGCGCTTGCGATTATCGAACGGACGAGAGGAAAGCATATTGATTTGGAGCATATTCCGCTTGATGACAAAAAAACATACAGTATGCTGGCGCGGGCGGAAACAACGGGAATTTTTCAGCTTGAGTCTGCAGGTATGCGGCGGTATCTGAAGGAACTTGCGCCGACAACCATCTTTGACGTTATGGCAATGGTGGCGTTATTCAGACCCGGACCGATGCAGGTGATTCCCGAGTTTATTAAAAGAAAACATGATCCATCACAGATTGTGTATCCGGATCCGAGGCTCAAAGATGTGCTGAAACAGTCGTACGGAATTATTGCATATCAGGACGACGTACTCTTGACTGCAATTACCTTAGCCGGCTATTCATGGGGCGATGCCGATAAACTGAGGAAAGCCGTAGGAAAGAAAATTCCGACGGAAATGAAAAAGCAGCGGGAAAATTTCATCGCCGGCTGCGTGAAGAACGGCCTGTCATCGAAAAAATCAGAAGAGATATTTAATTTGATTGAGCCGTTTGCGGGATATGGATTCAATAAAGCACACGCGGCGTGTTATGCCATGATTGCCTATCAGACAGCGTATCTCAAGGCAAATTATACAGTGGAATATATGACTGCGGTACTTACCGCTGAATCGCGCGCAAACACTGGTCCTGCACGGGACGAGAAAATATCCAATATTGTGAATGAATGCCGCAGAATGGGATTGCCGATCCTGCCTCCGGATATCAACGCATCGGAAATGGAATTTTCCGTAGAAGAAAAAAACATCCGGTTTGGCCTTTCCGCAATCAAGAACGTGGGAAGTGCGGCCATAGAAAGTATCCTTGCAGCCCGCGCTGAAGGAAAACCGTTCCATTCATTTTATGATTTTCTCTCCCGAGTGGATCTTTCCAAGGTGAATAAAAAAACTGTGGAAAGCCTTATTAAGGCGGGCGCACTTGCATTATTTGGAAAGCGATCAGCCATGCTCATGATACTGCCGGATATTGTCGACGTATTGCATAAAAAACAGAAAGACTCGGATAAAGGGCAGTCCGGATTGTTTGACGAAGAAGTGGGATCTGCGGCAGCGCATGAGATTGCAGTTCCTGATATGCAGGAACTGCCAAGCAATGAACTGTTGATGTATGAGAAAGAGCTGTTGGGATTTTATCTGACCGCACATCCGCTTTCTTCGTATGAAAAACAGCTTGCGGCAGTACAGGCAAAGCCCATCGGCGAGATTACGGATGAAGACGTCGGTACACGGACGCATATCGCGGGAATCATCGTCAATGTAAAAAGAATTTTTACAAAAGCAGGAAACAATGAAATGGCTTTTGTCAGGATAGAGGACTTGTCAGGAACTATGGAAGTTGTCGTGTTTCCGAAAATATTTGCGACAACCAGTGCGCTGTTGACACCGGATGCCGTTGTCGACATCAGCGGAAAAATTGATGAAAAAGATGAGAAGAAAACACTGCTTGCGGATGGGGTAAAGAAGATCGATTTTGACCGTTGACACGTCAAGTTTGTTTTTTTACAATACATGTATAAATAGACCGAACACCGGTTTATTTCTTTAATGGTTAACACGAAAGAACAGGATAAAAAAAATTCGGGTAAGCGGTATGAAGTATCCTTGTATGAGGATGAACTGGTAGAAAAGACATTCCCAACACAGGACAACAAGATTAAACAGCAGAAACCGGCTCTTTTTTATATTGGGTACGTGGGTCAGGTCGGATTTGTCATTGCACTGCCGATTGCAGGTGGTGCAGGCATCGGCAGCTATGCCGACAGCAAATGGGCAACCTATCCCAATATGACCCTTATCGGACTTGGTATCGGCATTGTTATTTCGATTATTAACTTTGTGGCGGTTATTAAAGAAATTATTAAAGGTGCTAAGACATAATATATGTTGCATATATCACTCGCGGCTGAGACGATCGGACATATCGGTTCGTTTCCGATAACGAACTCCCTCGCGCTCACTTGGCTTGTTATGGCCATCCTCCTTGCAATTGCTTTTTCCATATCCAGAAATACCAAACTCATTCCCTCTAACGGCCAATCGATTATGGAAGTGTTGGTTGAGGGTTTGTATACGTTTTTTGAATCCGTGGTCGGGCATCAGGTAAAACAGCTGTTTGCATTGATTGCATCACTGTTTCTGTTTATCCTCGTTTCCAATTGGATAGGTCTTGTTCCCGGTGTCGGAACGATCGGATTTTTTCATACAGAAAAGCCAGAAGCAGTTGTCACAGCGGATGCGGCAACATCTGCTTCTCTAGACCCTGCACACAGCGAAACACCGCCCGTTGCAGCGCACGCAACTGCTCCGCAGACAGCCGATGCAGACGAAGCTGCAGTTGCAGCCGAATCCCATGAGCAGGAAACGGAATTCGTTCCGTTGTTCCGCGGTCCGACAGCAGATTTGAACACGACCATCGCGCTTGCACTGGTCGCATTTGCCGCCATCCAGTTTTTCGGATTTAAGACGCTCGGCATTCACTACGGACAGCGGTTTATCAACATAAAAAACCCCATTATGGCGTTTGTAGGAATTCTTGAAATTATTTCCGATGTGTCCAAGGTTGTTTCTTTTGCTTTCCGGTTGTTCGGTAACGTGTTTGCAGGAGAAGTCCTGCTTTCCGTCATGGCATTCTTGATGCCGTTTATCGCTCCGATGCCGTTTTTGGCACTTGAGCTTTTTGTTGGCTTTATCCAAGCATTAGTGTTCTCCACGCTGACAGCAGTGTTTGTCAACGTGGCCGTCGCACATGAAGGATAAATAATATATATATTGAAAGGAGGTGGAATATGGATTTAAATACATGGAAATTGGTTATGACCGGTGCAACCATCGCACTTGGAGGAGCAGTTCCTGCTCTTGCAATCGGTCTTATCACAGCAAAAGCAGTGGAATCAATCGGACGGAATCCGGAAGCAGCAGGTGACGTACGAACAAGCATGATTCTGGGTATGGCATTTGCAGAAGCTATCGCCATTTATTCTTTGGTTATAGCTCTTATTATTAAGTTTGTATAATGAATCGCCCCGCCTTCATTTGAATACAGAAAGTGGTGGGGCAAGAAATGTATGGATAAATTAGGTATTGAACCAAAATTGATAGCAGCGCAGCTGGTAAACTTTGGTGTTATCATGTTCGTTTTGACGAAGCTGTTGTACAAGCCTATTTTGTCAATGCTGGAAAAGCGGAGAAAAAAAATTGAAGAAGGGCTCGCATTGACGGAAAAAATGAAACTGGAAGAGGAAAAAATGGAGGCGAAAAAGAGCAAGATGATTGCGGAAGCGAAAAAGGAAGGAATTGCAATGATCGAAGAGGCAAAAGTGCAGGCGAAAAATGAAGCAAAAGCCATTATTGAGGCCGCACACACAGAAGCCGATGAAATTATTGCCAAAGGGAAAGAGCAGGCAGCAGCAGAAAAGGAAGCGATGAGAAAGGACGTTCAAAACGAGGCGATCGTTCTGGCAACAGGTATGGCAAAGCGGTTGCTTTCTTCCGTCATGACGGCGGAAGCTCAGCATACCGTACTTGCAAAACATATCAAGCAGTTGCGGGAGATTGCATAATGCTATGGCAGATATAACAAAAGATGCGCGGGGATTTGTCAGCGGAATCGTACAGTACTTGTCTGGGGATAAAAAAATTTCCGGACAGGTACCAAAGATCCGGAAGTTACTGTCAAAAGTAACGGCGGAAAACGGCAGAAATGTCGAAGCACACGTTGTTACCGCAGTAACGCTCAAGTCCGAGGAAAAACAGAAGCTGACAGAAGTACTAGGTAAACTGGTGGGACATCCGGTTGCGCTCGTGTGTTCTGTTGATCAGTCCATTATTGCAGGAATGCGCATAAAAATCGGTGATTGGATTGTGGATACATCGTATGTACACCAAATCAATCAGCTGGCGCATGTATTAGGAGCATAAGAAACGTATGAAACAAGATTCAACACTAGCAATCGCAAAAGAATTGGCAAAACGTCTGGAAGCGTACCAGCCAGAGGTGTCCGCTCGACGCGTCGGGAAAATTCTTTCTATCGCAGACGGCGTGGTAAAAGTAAGCGGATTGCCGCATGTTGCCTATCTTGAATGCGTTTCCTTTGAAAACGGTCTGATCGGATTTGTTATCAATTTGGAGGAAGATGCAATCGGCGTCGTGGTTCTGGGTGATTATCTTTCACTGCAGGAAGGTTCTGAAGTACAGGCAACCGGAAAACTGTTGTCCATTCCTGTGGGAGAGGCATTTTTGGGTCGGGTAGTTAACCCACTCGGTGAACCTGTAGACGGAAAAGGTCCGATCAAGGGAAAAACCGCTTACCCGTTGGAAAAAATAGCGCCTAGTGTCATGTACCGGTCGCCGGTGAATACGCCGCTTCAGACAGGTATTAAGGCTATTGACGCGATGATTCCAATTGGACGCGGTCAACGGGAGCTTATTATCGGTGACAGAAACACGGGAAAAACCGCTGTTGCCATAGATACCATTATCAATCAGAAAAAAGAAAATGTACTCTGCATTTATGTGGCAATCGGGCAGAAGACTTCCCGTGTTGCACAGGTGGTGGCAGAACTGGAACGGAATGGTGCGATGCAGCATACGATCATCGTTTCTGCCTCCGCATCGGATCCCGCGTCGTTTCAATATCTTGCTCCATATGCAGGATGTGCTCTGGGAGAATACTTCATGGATCAAGGGAAGGATGCGTTGGTGGTGTACGACGATCTCATTAAACATGCGTGGGCATACCGGCAGATTTCCCTGACGCTTAAACGGCCGTCTGGTCGAGAAGCATATCCTGGAGACGTTTTTTACCTGCATTCCCGACTTCTGGAACGTGCATGTAAACTGGATGCAGGACATGGCGGCGGATCACTAACCGCATTACCCTTTATCGAAACACAGGCAAACGATTTATCCGCATATATTCCGACCAATGTTATTTCTATTACCGATGGACAGATTTACCTCGAATCGGATCTTTTTAATGCGGGGCAGCGGCCGGCGGTGAACATCGGACTGTCCGTTTCCCGTGTCGGAGGTGCAGCGCAGATCAAAGCGATGAAAAAAGTTGCGGGTAACATGCGCATGGATCTTGCACAATACAGAGAACTTGCTGCATTTGCCCAGTTTTCCTCCGATCTTGATGAAGCGACGAAGAAACAGATAGACAGAGGCGCGAGGATGATCGAACTCTTAAAACAGGGGCAGTATGTGCCGATGGCGGTTGAAAAACAGGTTGCCATCATGTGGGTCGGTGTAAACGGATATCTGGACTCCGTTCCTCTGACTGCAGTATCGGCGTTTGAAAAGGGATTCCTCGCATTTCTTGAACGGGAACACAAAAAAACGCTCGCATTAATTGCCAAAGAGCGACAGGTGACTGCGGAAATAGAAGCGGATCTGAAAAAAGCAGTAGAAACATTCAAGAAGGATTTTCTCGAGTCTATAACATAAAGTAGGTATGGCAAGCATTCGTATATTACGTCGTCGTATCAAATCCGCAAAAAATATTGCGCAGATCACCAAGGCAATGGAGCTCGTCGCGGCTTCTAAAATGAAAAAAGCGCAGGCTGCAGCCATCGCGGGAAAGCAGTACGCCCAGAAAATTTACGAAATGGTGACGAATCTTGCTACGCGGACGGAAGTGTCGAATCATCCCTACCTCGTCCGACCGAGTGTTCTGACGGGAAAACGGCTTATCATTCTTATCTCCACAACCAAAGGATTGTGCGGCGGACTCAACAGCACACTTTTCCGTTTTCTGATAAAAACCTATCCGGATTTTGCCAAGCACGATGTGATTACCCTCGGGAAAAAGGGTACGTCGCTTGTCGTGCGGCTCGGTGCAGCCTTAAAGGCTGATTTTTCCGATACGACGCCGTTTATTGCATCAGTTCCCGCAATCGTTGATCTTCTGGTGACGGAGTATTTGGCGGGATCGTATGACGGCGTTGATGTGGTGTTTAATGAATTTAAGTCAGCGTTGCAGCAAGTTCCCAAAAAGAAAACCGTACTGCCGCTTTCACTGGAAGTGGCAACGGACGGACAGAAAGAAGATGAAGCTTTTTCCGAATTTGTGATAGAGCCTTCAAAAAAAGAGGTTTTCGACGCATTGCTGCCTCATTATATTGAAAATCAGATCCGTGACGCCGTTTTGCAGGCGGAGGCAAGCGAACATTCCGCGCGAATGGTTGCCATGAGGAACGCGACAGATAACGCTTCTTCGCTGATTGACGGATTGACGCTGCTCTACAACAAGGAGCGGCAGGCAAAAATTACATTTGAAATCGCGGATATCGTCACGGCGAGGCTTGCCGTTGAATAATGGTACTTATTTTATAAACAAAGGAGATGTATGAAAAAAACTGAAAACACTGCAAAAAAGACGGAAAAACTGCATGCGCAGACAGGGAAGCTTGTACAGATTTTTGGCGCTGTTGTCGACGTACAGTTTTCAGAGGAATATTTGCCGAGCCTGTATGAATCCTTGACTGTTCCTACCGAATTTACCAAAACAAAACAGCTTGTATTGGAAGTTGCGGCACATCTTGGGGAAAACAGGGTTCGTGCAATTGCGCTTGGGCCGACGGACGGACTCAAACGTGGAGATGTCGTTACCGCCACGGGAAAACCGATCACAGTTCCGGTTGGCAAAAAAACGTTGGGTCGGTTATTCAACGTGGTCGGCGAGCCAATTGATGACAAGGGGGACGTAAAAACAACCAAAGGCTATCCGATTCACAGGCCTGCACCGTCATTTACCGATCAGAGCACCAAACTGGAAATTCTTGAAACAGGAATCAAGGTGTTGGATTTGATTGCGCCGTTTGTGAAAGGCGGAAAGGTCGCTATTTTCGGAGGAGCAGGAGTCGGAAAAACCGTTCTTATTCAGGAACTGATTCACAATGTGGCGGAAGTACACGGAGGAGTTTCCGTGTTTGCAGGCGTGGGAGAACGTTCCCGTGAAGGAAACGATTTATACAGGGACATGAAAGATTCGGGAGTTATAGACAAGACAGCAATGGTGTTTGGTCAGATGAATGAACCGCCTGGTTCCAGACTCCGTGTTGCACTGACCGGACTTACCATGGCTGAATATTTCCGTGATGAAGAAGGACAGGACGTATTGCTGTTTATCGACAATATCTTCCGTTTTGCACAGGCAGGAAGCGAAGTGTCAGCACTTTTGGGACGCATTCCGTCCGCCGTAGGGTATCAGCCGACACTTGCTTCGGAAATGGGTGCGTTGCAGGAACGGATTACATCAACGAAAAAAGGATCAATCACTTCCGTACAGGCAGTGTATGTTCCTGCAGATGACTACACGGATCCGGCACCTGTTGCGACGTTTGCGCATTTGGATTCAACCGTTTCTCTCGACCGATCCATTGCGGAACAGGCATTGTATCCGGCGGTGGATCCGCTTGCGTCAAATTCGCGTATTTTAGAGCCGGGTGTTGTCGGACAGGAACACTATGATGTTGCGCGGGGTGTGCAGCGTGTGCTCCAACGATACAAGGATTTGCAGGATATTATCGCTATTTTGGGTATGGAAGAATTAAGTGATGAAGACAAACGCGTGGTGTCGCGGGCCAGAAAAATTCAGCGGTTTCTGACACAGCCGATGTTTGTGGCGGAAGCATTTACCTCTAAACCGGGAAAGTACGTGAAACTGTCAGAAACAATCCGCGGATTTAAGGAAATTCTTGACGGAAAGCACGATGACAAAAGCGAACAGGCATTTTATATGGTGGGATCCATTGATGAAGTGAAATAATATGGCTACATTGGCGCTCAGTATCGTTACACCGCAAAGGGAAGCGTTTACCGCAGATGTGAACGCCGTTTACGTTCCGACACCCACCGGAGAAATAGGCATTTTACCGCATCATATCCCGCTGGTGAGCGCGCTTGTGGAAGGGGAGATCAAGGTGATCTCTGGCGGAAAGGAATCGTATTTTGCCATCGGCGGCGGCTTTATGCAGGTAACCAAGAAAAAAGTCATTATTCTTGTGTCACGCGCAGTGCATGCAGATGAACTGAATGAAGCGGAAATTAAAAAAGCGGAAGAGGCAGCCAAAACAGCGATCAAACAAAAGGGTGCAGGAGTTGAACGTGCTGAGGCACAGGCAATGCTCAAACGGTCATTTTTGGATATGAAGGTGCTCCGCCACAGAAAACGGCGGATCGGAGGCACTGACACGTTATGAAACAACTGATGCGGAATGTAACACTTGTCTCACATCCTCTGCTTGACCATTCCCTCACTGCGCTTCGTGATAAGCACTGTTCCACAGCAGAATTCCGGCATCATGCGGGTATTGTTTCGAAAATTCTGACGATAGAAGCGACAAAAAATCTTCACGTAGTCGAAAAAACGGTACATACACCGCTTGCGGCGTTTCACGGAAAAAAACTGAAGAACGATGTGGTGGTGGTTCCTGTCTTGCGGTCAGGACTAGCCATGCTTATGGAGTTGCAGGATTTTCTTCCCGCCGCAGTTGTCGGATTTATCGGCTTGGCGCGAGATGAGAAAACGGCACAGGCTCATGAGTATTATCAAAACCTGCCGAAAATTTTTGCTTCACACACAGTGCTTCTTATTGATC